>CAMUYW010000004.1 GCA_947165045.1 uncultured Fibrobacter sp.
CTGGTCTCCAGACTACGGGTAAGACCGTTCTCGGTGGCCGTCGCGGTAAGGCTAATGGTGGCTTCAACGAAGGTTACGCAGAAGGTGGTTCCGGTGGTATCGGTGACGGTCTCGCAGGTCTCCTTGGCGGTGGTGGCGGTGGTATCGCTACTAAGGCTAAGGGCTCCATCAAGACTCCGTCTATGCGCGATATCGACATGGGTGCCGGTGGTGGCTCTCGTTCCGCAGCAGACATCATGAAGGTTGTCCGCCAGCGTACTCCGGGTCTTCGCCACATCTATAACAAGTGCCTGAAGAAGAAACCGGGATTCCAGGGTAAGGTTACCTTGAAGTTCACGATCGCTCCGGGTGGCGAAATCATCAGCATTTCCACTGTGTCTTCCACGACCGGTTACAGCGAATTTGATAGCGAAATCAAGAACGCTGTCAGCCGCTGGACCTTCAGCAAGGTGAAGTCCGGTAACACGACGGTTACTATCCCGTTCACGTTCTCCGAATAATTCACTTGGAAAGCTTGAAAAAAGACCAGACGAAAGTCTGGCCTTTTTTTATGCTAGGGAAAAATTGTCCCAAAAAAAATCGCATTTTATTAAAATTTTGTTGCGTTTTTTATTTTATAAAACTAACTTTATAAAAGAATTTTCAATAGGAGTTATTCCATGAACTTTAAAACCGTAGCTGCAGTAGGCACCGCAATCGGTATTTTCGGTGTTGGTTCTGCATTCGCAACATTTGCCCGTATCGAATCTATGGGTAAGAATACGACTTACATCATGGACGATGTGAGCATCTTTGATAACCCGGCAAACATCAACCTTTACTCCAACTACTTGATCGGTGAATTTGGCCCGTACACGGACCGAGTCGAAGTTGGCGCAAACCGCGACCCGCAGCACCCGAACTTCGGTGGTATTTTCTCCATCGCTATTGGTGGCGATAACAATCCGGATCCGCGTATTTCTCTCGGTGGTCTTTTCGGCCGTATCAACTCTGAACTTTTCCAGTATTTGCCGGATGTCGTGATTGGCGATAACGGCAAGCCGACGGATGTTCCTGAAACGGTGACGAACTTCGACGGTTTCTTGGGCGGTACGCTCTCGAACGGAAACGCTTGGGGCTTGCATGTGTATATTGCACAGCAGGACGGCGGTGATAAGGGCGAAGATGGCAACTATCAGGTGAAAAAGGACGCCTATGCTTCTATCGTGCAGGCCGACGGTGGTATGAACTTCCAGTTCACGAACTACTTCGACTTGGAATTCTCTCTTGCTTTGGCCCGTATCCAGTATGGTCCGGAACACCACAACTTCTTTGACGATGGTAACTTCTCTTGGCTCATCAAGTCCCGCGCGTTCTTTACTTTGGACGCTATCAATGGCGAACTTGTTCCGGCCATGAACCTCAAGTTTATCGATGCTCCGGGCTTGGATGAAAAGCATGCTCAGGTGGGTGTTGGTATCAACGTCGCTCTTGACCGCGGCTTCTTCTGGATGGGTCTTGACTTTGTCTACAACAAGAGAAAGGCTCACGACTGGATCTTTGATACGGTCTCCAAGAAATGGACTTACGATTCCCGTAACGAAGACCACAAGTATTGGGATGAACGTACCGATGTCGGCGGCATGATCAGCTTCGGTATCGAACGTAACATCTGGTGGGATTGGTTTGTAATCCGTGTTGGCGGTCAGAAATCCATCCTTTATACGGACTGCAATGTCAACAACAAGAACATCGACAAGTATGGCGAGAAGCAGTACGGCATCTGCAAGGATGACGGCAACTTCTTCAGCACGAACCCGCTCGCTGACGGCACTTCCAAGGACCATGTCGGCTTCGGTTTTGGTATCAACATCGAAGAAAAGTTGAAGATCGACGTGACTGTTGCTGAAGACCTCCTCTTCCGCAATCCGTTCCAGGGCGAAGGCAGACTCTTCTCTAGAATCTCTGCAACGTATTCGTTCTAGTTGGTAGTAGTGGTTAGTAAACAGGATTGCAGTCATCCTCGCTTCGCGAGGAACCATACTTTTCTCGATAACTGTATGGATTCTCCTTCGGAGAATGACAATCCCTAACCACCAACCACTAACCACTAATCACTAGCAACAATTTCCAAGCGCACTCCATCTGAGTGCGTTTCTTTTTTTATTTTATAACCATGAAGAAAATCTTGTCTCTCCTGATTCTTGTGTTGCTTTCGTCTTGTTCTGAACCGACGGAGCGCATTGAAAAGAAACTCCTGCCGTACTTGCAAGAAGACTTGAAGTTCATGGTTGCAGAAACGTTGAACGCCAAGGCTACGAAAGAAGACTTGCTAGATGAGCCGTATTACAAGATTCGTGATTTTAGGTTGTTCGAAGGCGCCGAAGCCGAGATTTATGCAGCCTACGCTGAAGTCGATTTTTACATCTACAAGGACTTGGCACTTTACGAAAAACGCAAGTACCGTTATGAAGTCCACGGCAGGCATTGGGACCGCTATTCCAAGGTTCTGAAATTTGGCAAGGATAAGAATCCATAGGTAAATATTTTATCTATTTTAGTTATATTTTCGTGTGGGATTTCTATTAAGAGGGTTTAATTTTGTTCGGACTTTTCTCTTGTGATATCGGTATCGATTTGGGTACCGCAAATACGCTTGTCCATGTGGCAGGACAAGGCATTGTCATTAATGAACCGACCGTAATCGCAGTTGACCGTAAGAGTAACCGCGTGACCGCCATTGGTACCGAAGCAAAGAAAATGCTTGGTCGTACGTCTGGCGAAAGCCGCGCCATTCGTCCGATGCGTGACGGCGTTATTGCTGATTTTGAACTTGTGGAAACGCTTTTGACGACCTTTATCAGGCGCGTGCAGCGCTATCCGATGTGGATGGCAAAACCGCGTGTGGTGGTTGGCGTTCCGAACGGAATTACCGAAGTGGAAACGCGTGCCGTGATCGATGCTATCAAGATGACGGGCGCGAAGGAAGTCCACTTGGTGCACGAACCGATGGCTGCCGCTATTGGTATGGGCATCCCGGTCGAAGAACCTGTCGGCAACATGATTGTAGATATTGGCGGTGGTACGTCCGATATTGCCGTGATCGCTTTGAACAAGTCCGACTGCAACGGCTCTGTACGCGTGGGCGGCGACGAAATGGACGAAGCGATTGTGCGTTATCTGCGCACTATGTACAACCTCTGCGTGGGTGAAAGCACTGCTGAACAGATCAAGATTCAGATTGGTTCTGCAAATCCGCTCGAAGAAGAATTGACGATGGAAGTCAAGGGACTTGACTTTATTGCCGGTATGCCGCGCACGATTCCGGTCGGAAGTGCTGAAATCCGCGATGCGATTAACGAACCGGTGACTGCAATTATCGAAGCAGTGAAGCAAGCCTTGAGCATGACTCTCCCGGAACTTTCTGCCGATATTTACGACAAGGGCATTATCCTCACGGGTGGTGGCTCCCAGTTGCGTGGCCTTGACGAACGTATCCGCAAGGAAACGGGCCTCTCGGTCAACGTAATCGACGATCCGATGACTTGTGTTTGCAAGGGCGCAGCCCGCATTCTCGAAGACTTGGACAAGTATCGTCCTGTTTTGGTTGCTTCTTCGACGTAATTTTTTGAAATTGCACTTCGATGCTTAGAGCTTTTCGCTTTATTGTCGATTTGTTTACCCAAAGGCATGGCGTTGTCGCTTTTGCCTTTTTTCTCGTTTTGGGCTTCCTGATGCATGCGTCTTCGACGGCGGTGCGCGAGAGCATTGTCGATAAGGCGTTTTCGACGGTGTTTTATCCGGTGCAGCTGTTGCTTGCTTCGGTGAACGATTTCAAGTCTTTGCAGGCCGAAAACGAGCACTTGAAAGAAGAAAACGCAAGGCTCCGGCAGGAGACTTACCACGCGAGCGAAGGCTTGCAGGAACTCGCAAGGCTCCATACGCTTGTGCGTTTTGATGACAAGTGGGACTTTCCGATTGTGACGTCTCGCGTGGTGGGGCATAACCCCGGGCGTTTTCTGACAACGCTTGTAATCAATCGCGGCACGCATCATGGCGTGAAGGAAAACATGCCTGTGATGTCCATGAACGGCCTTGTCGGGAAGATCTCGAAGGCGATGCTAACGCATTCCCGCGTGCAGCTCCTGGTGGACCCGAACTTGAAACTCTCCGTGCTTGAACGCCGTACGCGCGTGGTGGGCTTTTTGGAGTCTGTGGACGGTCATTTGCTCTCGGCAATGATTCCTTCGCATGCGGGAGTTGCCGAAGGCGATACGCTCATTACGTCGGGCTTGGGCGGCATTTTCCCGAAGGGCATTCCCGTGGGGACTGTGCATAAGGTGCGTAAGGCGGATTTGGACGTGATGAGCCTTATGGATGTGCAACCGTTCCAAGAATTTTCGACTTTGGAAGAAGTATTTGTGATGCAGAAAGAACCGGATTGGATTATCCAGGAGTTGCTCAATGAGTAATTACGGATGGTTAAAGGCGCTTCTGATGTTCGTCATCGCATTTGCCGTTCAGTCGACTGTTGGCGATTGGTTGAAAATTTTAGGTATCGGGCCTGATTTTATTCTCATCTTTATAGTTTCCGTAGCGCTTCGTTTTGGCGCCGGTACAGCGTGTTTCTGGGGCTTCTTGGCTGGATTTACGCTTGATGTCTATGCGCCTGTGGAATGGCTTGGTGCCAATGCGATTGCGATGACGATTGTGGGGTTTGCAGTCGGGCAGCTTGAGGAACATTTTCTTACGCTCAACTTGCCGCCTAAAGTGGGCGTTCTTGGCCTTGCGTTCTTTGTGAACGATATGTTCTATTTCCTCATAACAGGTCTTGAAAAGGATGTGGTCACAACATTGTTTGTGACAAAGACTGTGCCGGAGTGCATTTACACCATGATTATTGGCGGTATTTTGTTCTACCTCACTTCGGGGAAAAAGTCGAATGTATAACGATACTTCGGAGAACGAAGCGAGAGTCCGCAGGAATTGGAATGTCCTGATTTTCTTGGCGGCGACGGTCATCCTTTTTACGGTGATTTTGTTCAAGCTGTTTACGTTGCAGTACATCCATTACGAGGAAAATTTTAAGCGTTCCGAAAATAACCGCTTGCGCAGAATCGAGCTGATTGCGGATCGTGGCTACATTTACGACCGAAACGGCAGTGTACTTGTACGTAACCGTCCTTCGTACCAGATTGCTCTACAGGCCCTAGAAATGCCTCGTAAAAAGGCGGATCGGGATTCTATTTTCCATAAGTTGCTAAACATTCGTGATGCTTCGGGCGCGCGTCTCTTTGATTCGCTTTCGCTAGATACGGCGTTCCAGAGAATCCGTTGGGTGCGTACGCGCCCGGTTAGAATCTTGGAAGATGCGACGATGGAACAGGTGGCCGTGATCGAAGAACATTCGACGGAACTGCCGGGCGTTTCTGTTATTATTGAATCTCGTCGCGAGTATCCCTACGGAACGCTTGCGTCGCATGTGCTGGGCTATACGAGTGAAATATCGGAAGATCAGCTGAAACTGCCCGAGTATGCTTCTTATTCGCAGGGCGACCGCATTGGGCAAAAAGGGCTGGAGCAGGAATATGACAAGGAATTCCGCGGAAAAAACGGGCTTAAGCTTGTTGAAGTGAATGCCTCGGGCCGTGAAGTGCGAACGCTTTCGGATGTGGGCGGCCTGATTGAGCCGGAGCCAGGACTCCACATGATTTCGACGATTGACTTGAAGTTGCAAAAGGCAGCGGAGGCTGCAATTCCTGATTCGGCTAGGGCTGCTTTGGTGGCGATTGACCCGCGCAATGGCGAAATTTTGGCGATGGTTTCTTCTCCGCGTTTGGACCCGAATATTTTTTCGTTAAAACGTCGCGAACGCAATAAAGGATGGGCTCATGTAGCGCTTGATACGATGCGCCCGCTCAACAATCGTGCGATTTCGGGGATTTATCCGCCGGCATCGATTTTTAAGCTTGTGACAGCTGGCGCTGGGCTTGAAAACGGAATCATTTCGGAGACCAAGTATTACCCGAAGGCTTGTACGGGCGGTTATCAGTACGGAGCGCGTTACCAGAGATGCTGGGGTGTGCACGGAAACTTGAACGTGGTGCATGCGCTCCGCCTCTCGTGCGATGTGTATTTCTATCAGGCTGGGCTCGAAATTGACATGGCTCGCATCAATGAATTTGGACGGCGATTCGGCTACGGCGAAAAACTCTTGGGCGTGGATATCCCCGGCGAGCGTGCGGGGTGGCTCCCTGATTCGGCATCGTTCAATCAGCGAAATAAGAGGTTGGGCTGGCGTTGGGCTCGCGGGCTTATTCTGAACCTTTCTATTGGGCAAGGGCAGATGGTGACTCCTTTGCAGCAGGCCGTGTTTATCGGTTCTGTTGCAACGAACAAGGGTGTTTATCGGCCGCATTTTATGAAGGAACTGCAAGATGCGCAGGGCAATGTGGTGCGCCGCTATGAACCTGAAATTATTCGTCCGGGAACGATGAAACCTGAAACGCATCGTGTACTTTTGAATGCGATGGATTCTGTGGTGAATCATCCGGGCGGAACGGGTAAGAAAGGCGCTGTCCCTGGAATCCGTGTGGGCGGAAAAACCGGCTCTGGTGAATGGAAAAAAGGGCAAAAGACGCATGCCTGGTTTGCGGCGGTGGCGCCTTTGGAAGACCCGCAAATTGCCGTTGCCGTGATTGTGGAAGCTGGTGGCGGCGGTGGTTCCGTGGCTGCGCCTATCGCGCGTAAAGTGTTGATGGCCTTCTTTGGGAAGGAGGACGAGGAACAATGAGTACAGAGCGTATTACAGACAAGTCATTAAAGTTTGACTGGTTCTTTATAGGTGTTACGCTTACGCTCATGACGTTTGGCGTATTCCTTGTGTATTCGGCAACGGTTGGTGAAGAACTTGCAGTCTACGACATCCATTGGTTTAGGCAAATTATTTACTTCTTGACGGGGATTGCTATTGCCGTCGGACTTGTGTTTGTAAAGATCGACTGGCTCAAGCGTGCTGCGGTTCCTTCTTATGCGATTGCGCTTATTTTGCTTGTATTCGTGCTTATTTTTGCGGGCGATGTGAAGGGCGCTGGGCGTTGGATTGACCTGAAGGTTATAAAGCTCCAGCCCTCGGAATTTGCAAAAATTGCGTACCTGATTACGATTTCGTATTGGCTTTCGAAACATCCTGTGAGTTTGCATAAACTTAAATCGTTCTTGGTGCCGCTAGGACTATTCATTGTGCCGTTTTTGCTTGTGCTAAAGCAACCAGATTTAAGTACGGCGCTTGTTTTTACGGCGGTGACGCTTGTGGGGTTCTTTTTTGCGGGGCTTACTTTTACGGATTTGTTTTTGATTGTTAGTCCTGTGCTTTCGGTGCTGTTTTTGCATTCGCAGTCGATGGTGTTTCAGGTGCTGTGGGGTATATTGATTTGTGTTGTCGT
Source organism: uncultured Fibrobacter sp. (assembly GCA_947165045.1). Lineage (GTDB taxonomy): Bacteria > Fibrobacterota > Fibrobacteria > Fibrobacterales > Fibrobacteraceae > Fibrobacter. Next base: position 7,425 of record CAMUYW010000004.1, read on the forward strand.
GCTTTCGGTGATTCGTAGGCGCTTGTCCAAGAAGTTTTCGGCTGTGATTATTGCTACGAATATTCTGGCAGGGTATGCAAGCTCGATGGTCTGGAATATGCTGGAGCCGCACCAGCAAAAGCGCGTGAATACCTTCCTGGACCCGATGAGTGACCCGCTTGGTGATGGCTATCAAGTGTTGCAGTCTTTGACGGCTATTGGTAGCGGAGGCATTGGCGGTAAGGGCTTTGGAAACGGTTCTCAGACGAATCTTTCTTTTTTGCCCGAAGAACATACGGACTTTATTTTTAGCGTGCTCGGGGAGCAATTTGGCTTTGTCGGGTGTGCGGCGGTTCTTGTGCTGTTTACGTTGTTTTTGTGGCGAGCTTCCTCAATTTGCAAGACGAATGATGATCCGTTTGTGACGTTAATGACGATGGGCGCTTCGACGATTTTCTTGTTCCACATTACGGTGAATATCGCTATGACGATTGGGCTTATGCCGGTGACGGGACTTCCGCTGCCGTTTCTCTCGTATGGCGGCTCGTTTGCGTTGGTGTGTATGTTCCTCGTTGGGTTGTTGATGTGCCTGCGTTATCAGGGAAATAAGTAGGTTTTTCAAAATTTTACAAGCCAAATGCTTCAAAAAGAGCGTGTTATAAAGAAGGGGCGCGTTTTGTGTTCTCGTTATAACAGGAGGCTTGAATGGATGTCTTGCGGACCGTTGCAAATTTTGTCTTTGGGATGGAATGCTTGGGGTGTGGAACGTCTTCGGAAAAGCTAGACCCTTGGCTTTGCCCAACGTGCGCTGCGGAACTGGCGCGTGAATCGCGCTCGCCCAAATTTCCGAACGAAGATTCTTTTTGCCTGTTTCCGATGCGTCCTTTGACAAGGCGGCTTGTGCATGCGCTCAAGTACAGGAATATTCCCGGTTTGGCGTCTTACTTGGTGCGGCGTTCGTCGGCGGTGAAGCATGGGGAAGTGGCGCAAGAGCTTTTGATGCTCGCGCAACCGCTTTACTTTGTTCCTGTTCCGTTGCACAGGGCCAGATATCGCGAACGCGGATACAACCAGGCGGAACTTTTGGCGGCTGCGCTTGCGACTGCGATGGGCGGTAAGGTTTGTCGTTGGCTAAGGCGTAAAACTTTTGTTGTGTCGCAGACGAAACTTTCGAAAGAGGAACGCGAAATGAATGTGGCGGAGGCTTTTGTCGCTTGTTTGCCGCAAGAATTGCCTACGCGAGGGAGTATCGTGGTCGTAGATGATGTTTTTACGACGGGTGCGACGACTTCGGCTTGCTTGGCGGCGTTGGGGACGGAAATCCCGTTGCCGCTAAAGGTTTGCACGCTGATTTACGATGAGCCGGCGTCGGCTGCGGCCGACTTTGCAGCCGATTGCCGCGCGGACTGGGACGCGTTTCGGGGCAAATAAAGTTTCGGGGCAAATAAAAAAGCTCCCAGAACTGAATCTGGGGGCTTTTTACGGAGGAAGAGGGACTCGAACCCCCAAGCCTTACGGCGGCGGTTTTCAAGACCGCTGACTTACCAATTAGCCTATTCCTCCAATTGGTGCGCAAAGAATAGAAAAATTACTTCGATCTCGTCAACGATATTTTGCATTTTGTGCGAAATTAACTATTTTTTACATGTTATGAGCTATCAAGAAAACTCTACCGATCTTGGAGACGGCGAAGTCGCTGCTCTCTTGTTCGAGTACATGCCTAAGATTGCTGCTGAACATAAAACAGACAGCCTCTTGATGCTTATGGCAGATTTGGGTCGGAAAATTGTTCAGGCCGACCGATGCTCGCTTTGGCTTATCGATGAAGAACGGAACGAACTGTGGACCAAGGTTGCCCATGGTGTAGATGAACTTCGCATTCCGATGTCGGCTGGCTTTGTCGGCTATTCTCTCAAGACGGGGGAGCCGGTTCTCGTTGAAGATGCATATCGCGACAAGCGATTTGACCGTCGTAGCGATATCAAGAACGGTTATCATACAACGTCGGTGATGACAATGCCGCTTGAAAGTGATGACCGCGTGATGGGCGTTTTCCAGGCAATCAACAAGGTCGGGGAGAACGTATTTTTCTCCAAGAAGGACTTGGAGCGCCTGAAGCTCATCTCGGTTTATTCGGCCAAGACCATTGAATCGGCGATTCGAGCGCAAAAACTGGAGCGCAATGCGAAACAGCTGGAACGCAAGGCCGATGAGCTCAAGTCTGCACACATGGAATTGATCCGTATTTTGGGCGAGGTCTCAGAATTCCGCAGTCAGGAAGTGGGGGACCACATTCACCGTGTGGCTGAAATTTCCCTGAAACTGGCTCGGTATCTTGGACTTCCGGTGGAACAGCAAGAACTGATATTCTATGCGGCGCCGTTACACGATCTTGGAAAGGTCGGCATTCCAGACATGATTCTGAACAAGGCCGGCCGTTTGACGCCTGAAGAATATGATCGTATGAAAGAACATTCTGCAATCGGTCGCACGTTGCTCCGCGATTCCAAGACGGATTTGCTTTGCATGGCATCTGATATTGCTAGCGCTCACCATGAGCGTTGGGACGGTACGGGCTATCCTGACAGACTCAAAGGTGAGGAAATTCCGTTGGCGGCACGCATTTGCGCTGTTGCTGACGTTCTGGATGCTCTTTCTAGCCCGCGCTGCTATAAGCAGGCTTGGCCGGAAGATCGCGTTAAAGAAGAAATGAAAAAATCTTCGGGATCGCATTTCCAGCCCGAGCTCATCGATATTTTGATGGCGCATTGGGACGATTTTTATTCTTGCTATAGGCCGGACGGCGAATTCGTCAAGAAAGGTCTCCTTCCTTTTGTGAAATAAATCACAGTACTGCAAGAGCCCCGGATTTCTCTGGGGCTTTTAAAAAATATTTAACATTTCTCTGGGAAAAGCCGTTTTTTGCTTGGCGCGGCCATGAGTTTGGGTAACTTTGCCCCAAAATGTTCAAAAATAAAGAAAAAACCTCGGTTTTCACCGAGGTTTCTTCGTGGTTCCGATTGGAATTGAACCAACGACACGCGGATTTTCAGTCCACTGCTCTACCAACTGAGCTACAGAACCATTTTGGTGACCCAATTATAGTATAATTTTTGATGCTTGTCAAGGGTAAAGAGAATATTACTGTTATTTTTTTGAAAAAACTACTAAATTTAGAGTTGTTGGATGGAACTTTTAGGTGTCCTTATGGTGTATGCCATGAGGGAGTGTGTATTTTTTACTTCAGGTGGTCGCCGTGATTCGCTCAAAAAAATGGTTCGGAAAGTCTATTTCCTTGATAGCAGCTTTGGGTGCAGCGTTTTTAGTTGCTTGTGCCGATGATAATAACGAAGGGGCGTTTAATGCTCCGAATCAGGGAGGAACTCAGTGCTTAGCACCGAATGGGTGCGGAACCGCAAAACCGGGTGTTTCATCAAGCTCTGCTTTTCCGTCTAATTTCTCTTCTAGTACGGAAGTCAAGCGAATTGTTAACGGTAACGACACTATCTATGATACGACCATTGTCTACCTCCCGGTTGATACGACACTTCGCTGGATTGGCCAGTCTGCATTGCGTATAACGGAAATTTCACCGCTTAATTTGGATTGGTACGACGAAAATGGCGATGATCCGTCCTGGGTTGAAATTTATAACTCCAGTGATGAGGATGTAGACCTTGAAGGTTATACGCTTGTTGAAAATTTGAAGAATTTGCGCAAGTGGGTATTTGGCCACGATATCCTCAAGGCAAAATCATTTAGAGTAGTTTTCTGCGACAAGAAAGATATTTCTGCTGTAACTGTTTCCGACGAAAATGGTCGCCATACGCGCCCGCATACCAGCTGGAAGCTCGATAAAAATGGTGGTACGCTTTATTTGATTGACCAGTTTAACGGAATTCGTGATTCTGTATCTTATCCTGAATTGACGGCAGGTCTTAGCTGGGGTATTGTCGATGGCGGTTACTGGAAGTTCTTTGAAAAGGCAACTCCTGAACAGCCGAATACAACAAAGTCTTACGATGAAATAGTTCCGGCTGCAGATATGAGTGCTCTCAAGTCCGGTTTCTATAGCGAAGCGATTACTTTGAACCCGCCGTCCCTTGATGCTGGCGTTAAGCTCCGTTGCACGACAGATGGTTCTGTGCCGACTGAAAGCTCTCCGGAATTCAATTCTCCGAAGCGCGTTGACCACAGCATGGCTTTCCGTTGCGCAACGTTCAAGACGGGAGCTCTTTCGAGCAAGGTAACGACCCGTACGTTCTTCATTGACGAAGATGATGTGAAGATGCCGATTGTTGCAATTAGTGTTGACTCCAGCTTCTTCCGTGAACATTATATCAAGACAAGTTGTACCGATCCGAGAGGCTGTAAGGACAGTGCAGGCCTCTATGCCGATGTGGAATATCCGATTCACGTTGAATACTTTGAAAAGGGCTCTTCGACGAAGGATGGCTCTACATGGGAAAAGGATGCTGGTATCTCTCTCATGGGTGGTTGGAGCCGCCTGAACGACAAGAAGTCTGTCTCTATCCGACTCCGTGAAGAATATGAAGAGGGGAGCATCAATTATCCGTTGTTCGAAACCCGCAAGGGCGTGAATGACAAGTACAAGTCCTTCAACCTCCGCAACAACGGTAACCGCTATGTGAGCGACTATATTGAAGACGCTATGGGTGGTGCAATCCTTGAAGGTACTAGTGTAGACTACCAGAGAAGCCGTCAGGTGGTGGTGTTCTATAATGGTAAGTACCAGGGCATTCACGATATGCGTGAACGTTTCAACAAGCATTACGTAGAAACGAACTACAAGATTGAAGCCAACACGGTGAACTTCATCAAGCATTTGGGTAAAGAAGTCGAAGCCAGCAATGGTACAATCGATGCCTACAACAATATGCTCCACTTTGTGGCAACAAACGATTTCTCTGGCGAAAACAATGCCAACTACGCTGCCGCAAAGTTGTTGCTCGATGTAGGCAACTTGGCCGATTACATGGCTGCTGAAATTTATATGCACAATGGTGACTGGCCGAACAACAATGTGCGCGCTTGGTCTGCTCCGGAGCACCCGTGGAAGTTCATGGTCTATGACCTTGACCATGGCTTTGATTGGACTTGGGGTGTAAATAACAAGGAATTTACCCAGGAATCAAACATGTTTGCCTGGATCAAGAAGGGCGGTGGGAACAAGGCGTGCAAGGAAGAAGGCTGCTTTGCTAACCTTTATAATCAGCTTATCAAGAACCCGGAATTCAAGCGTATGTTCATCAACCGTTCTGCTTTGATGTTCAATAGCTATACGAATGGTACAAATGTGGCTAAGGTTGTCGATGCCATGGTGGCTACGATTGATGCTCAGGAAATGGAACGTGACTTAGCCAAGTTCAAGCAGACTGAAAAGGGGTATTATAACTCTTGTGGAGATGGTTTCAGCAAGACGGGCTCTTGCTTGAAAACTTGGGCTGGTAAGCGCGATTCCAAGGTTATCGAAGAATACAAGGAAGAATTTGGCTTGAGCGGCACCGCTTCTGTGACCATCAAGGCAAATGGATCTGGCTCTGTGCTTATGGAAGGCGCAAAACTTCCGAGCAAGAATTTCACAGGCAAGTTCTTTGTCGGTAACGCAATCCTCTTGACGGCTGTTCCTGATGCCGGAAATTCGTTCATCGGTTGGAGTGATGGCTCTGCTGAAAACCCGCATCTCATTGAAGCGAAAGAGGGCGCATCTATCACGGCTAACTTCCAGTAATTTAGCCTTAAAGGCGGAATCGCCTGCATAAAATTTAGAGCCTGGATAGAATCCAGGCTTTTTTCTAGATTTGCAAGTATGAAAAGTCCCGTGCGTAAGATGTTCGATGGCATTGCGAGCCGTTACGATTTCTTGAACCATTTCTTGAGTTGTTATCAGGATGTGCTGTGGCGCAGGTATTGCTGTAAGAGCTTGAAGAAGATGATGGCTGCGGACGTCGCGGGGGCTGGTGAAACGGCGGAAGGCGGAGTGAATGCTGTCGTCGCGAAAATCGTGCCAAGAAACGTTCGCTTGTTGGATTTGTGTGGTGGCACGGGCGATTTTGCCAACACATTCCGCAAAATTTTTGAAGGTGGATGTGCGTGTAAATGCTCGTCGGGAAATGCTTCTTCGCAAAATGGGACTGCGCGCGGATTTGCGGTAGACCCTGCTGTAATTGGTGATTTTTCGTATGGCATGCTTGCCGAAGTCAAACCGAAGAAAATCAATGCGCATGCAGTGCAACTTGATGCGATGAAAATGCCGTTTGCGGAGCGCCAATTTGACGTGATTCTGAATGGTTTTGGAATGCGCAATGTGCCGGATGCTCGTGGCGCTTTGCTAGAATCCTATCGCGTGCTGGATGCAGGTGGCTACCTTTGCGTTTTGGAATTTTTCTCGCCAAGGAATTTGTTTAACAAGTTCTTTTATAAGGTGTTGGCGCCGCTGTTTATCCCGGTAATGGGCGCTTTCTTTAGTGGCAAGCGCGATGCCTATGAATATCTGGTGAATTCAATTATTCGTTTTTTGCCGGTCGATGAATTCTGCAAAATGGCCGAAGAATGTGGCTTTGAAGTCAAGAAAGTCAAGATGTTCGATGGCGGAATTTCGTTTGGCGTGTTCTTGCATAAGCCTGTGAGTGCTGCATGAGTCGCTATGTGCTTGGCGTGACGGGTGCGAGCGGTGGCATATATGCCTCGCGCACAGCGATGCATCTGCAACGCTGTGGTCACGATGTGACACTCATCGTGACGCACCCGGGAAAGCAAGTGCTCGAATACGAAGGGCAGAATGCTCTTTATGACTATTGCAAGGATGTTTGCAATGTCGATGATTTTTTTGCAGAATGTGCGAGCGGTAGTGCCGATTATGCAGGCATGGCGGTGGTGCCGTGCTCCATGGGAACGCTCGGGCGCATTGCCAATGGAACTTCGGACAATTTGCTAGTACGCGCTGCTGATGTTTGCCTCAAGGAACGCCACTCGCTTGTCATTGTGCCGCGTGAAATGCCGTACAACTTGATTCACATTGAGAATATGAAACGCGTAACGCTTGCGGGCGCCGTGGTAATTCCTGCTTCGCCACAGTTCTACAGCAAGCCTGCATCAATCGAAGAAGTTGTCGATACAGTCGTTGCAAAAATCTTGAAGCACCTCGGCATCGATGCCTCGCAAGTCGCGACAATCGCTAAATCGTGGAATGGCGAACGTTAGTGAGTTTCTGATTTCCTAGCCACGGAAACGAATAGGAATCCAAATTTCCAGTTTGCCTTGTTTGCTCGGCGGGAGTCGCCAAAAATATTCGACATGTTTTAAGAGCTTGACTTTGAACACGTCATCATCGCTATCTGAAAACATGATTTGCGGATCCTTAAAACGTCCAAGACTATCAAGTGTAAGGTGAAGTCCCAAAAACACATCGTCATCGGATTTTATGTACCGACTCCCTTTGCGCTTCACCCTGATTTTCTTAAAATATTCCGAGGAGAGGTAATGCAATCCCGCGGCACGCCCTTCTAGGAACATGGCGAATTTGTTCAAGTCTCGGCCAGCGGTATTTTCAATCACGTAAATTTCATCGATCGAAGGCATTGCTACGCGACCGGTAAATGCATCCTCGACAGTTTCTTCTTCTTCGTCGATATCGACAACGGGTTCGTACTGCGGAATGGTGTAAACAAAGTACAGCACGGCAACAAAGACTAGTGTAAAGGCGAGCAATGGAGCGTTTCGCTTAAACATGGCACTACTCGATTGACTTGATGCAAAGTTGCACAGTCTTATTGTTGTTGTAATAATTCCAGATGGGTTCGAATACGACTGTTATCGGGCGGGAACGGCCAAGCAGGGCCTTGCTTTTGCGTAGCCCAAATGCAATCGCCGGGAACACGGCACTCCCTGCCTGCGATATTTCCATTTGCAAATGGCCACCGCGAAGTTCACGCACGCGGTGCACGGTCACGTTTTCGGCGCGGAACGCTGGGTACGGGAAGTTTCCGCCAAATGGTTCTAGCAAATCGATGTATTCAAGAATCGAGCGTTCACGAATCGGGAAACGGCCCGTCGGGACTCGCGTTTCCACCGTCAGTTCGCGGAGTGCAATCTTGATATCGAACGGGTATGATTCATCGGTATTAACGACTTCGCCCGTGTAACCTTGATCAGCTGCAGATTGCAACAGACGACCTCGCAATTCTTCAATTTTCCTGGCTTCGAGCGAAAAGCCGGCGGCATTTGCATGGCCACCCCAGCGGTCAAAAAGTTCACGGCTTTCAAAAAGGGCCTTGTGCCAATTGAATCCTGGAACTGCCCGCGCACTTGCATGAGCCATGCCATCAATAATTGAAAGCACCGCAGATGGTCTGTGGAATTCCTGCGCGAGTTTTGCAGCCACAATGCCAATCACGCCCACATGCCAGTTTTCGCCGGCAACAACAATCACGGTCGGAACGCTTTCGCCGTATACAGATTTCACTTGCTGCATAGCCATTTCGGTAATTTCAGCTTCTTTCTGCTTGCGGCGCGCATTCCACATCTTGAGCTCTTCCAAAAGTTTCGGAGCATCGTCCTTGTTTTCGCACAAAAGAAGTTTAAGGGCGGGGTCCGGACGTTCCATGCGGCCAGGCGCATTCAAAAGCGGTGCAAGCTTGTACATCACGTCGATGCCGCCCACGCAACTGTGCGGTTTCATGAGCGATGCATACATTTCTTGCACGCCAGGCCAGCGGCTGTTCTTTAAGCATTCAAGCCCCGTACGCGTAAAATAGCGGTTTTCGGGAGTCATCTGCACAAGGTCGGCAAGCGTTCCAAGCGCTACCAAGTCCAAATATTCAACAGGATTGGGGAGGCCGAGGCGGCTAAACAAAGCACAAATAAACTTGTACGAAACGCCGACGCCGCAAAGTTCAGGATTCGGATAAGTATCGCCCTCCTGGTGCGGGTCCAAAAGCACATCGCTCACCGGAAGCCCATCGCCCGACGGTTGGTGGTGATCCATGACCATAACCGCCATGCCAAGTTCCTTGGCATGTGCAATTTCCAAGTTTGCCGTAATGCCCGTATCGACCGTAATCAGGTTACGAGCTCCGGCCTCGTACATTTCATCGACGGCAGAAACCGAGAGTCCATAGCCATCGCCAAAGCGGTTCGGGAGTCGCCATTCCGATTCGATACCGACAGTCTTTAGGCAACGTGTCAAAAGCGTCACCGAGGTCATTCCGTCCAGATCGTAGTCGCCAAAAATGAACACGCGTTCGCCACGTTCACGAACGGCCAAAATCCATTCTACAGCCTTATCCATCCCCATCATCAGGAAGGGGTCATGCACATTGCTTTCGTTGCAACACAGCATGTGGTACGCATCGGACACAGTCCTTATGCCGCGCGAAACGAGAAACCTCGCCACGGCATGTGGTATCTTTAGCGTAGAGGACAAGGTGGAGGCAACAAGATCTTCCATTACTTGTAGCCTTCAAAAAGTTTCATCGAGAGGTTCTGGAGGCACATCACGGCCGCCATACGTCTTGATGCAATTCGTGACATCGTTTCTTGCACGCTCACGAGCGCAAGTTCCAAGGCCGAAGCCCCCACCTGCGGGTAGCGTTCGAGATTCACTTGGCCAGTCGCTTCAGGAATGCGGAGCGGAGCCCCGGACTCACGGCGCAACAAATCCGAAATCAAGAACGAGAGAACTTCCAAGAATCGGTTTACAATCGCCGGGTCTTCAAGTTCGGCTTCTTCCAGTTCAAAGAACAAGTCCGTGTAATCTTGTGAAAGCGACTTTTCAATAAAATCGACAGCAAGCGGGCACCAAGTCTTAGCATGTTCCGCGTAGTAAAGCGCCATGCCCGGAGAACCTACTGCAAGTCCAATCGCATCTTCCGTCAGAGACGATTCGTCAAAGTCTTCGCCACCTACGCGGATGGCTTCCGCGCGAACTTCTTCATCGGTCAAAGGCGGCAAGTGGAGCGCTAAGCAGCGCGAACGGATCGTCTGCAAAAGCTTTTCGCGAGAGGACGTCGTTAAAATGAAATACGTGTTCGGCGGAACTTCTTCGAGCGTCTTGAGGAACGCGTTTGCCGCAGAATCGTTCATGCGGTCGGCCTCGGCGATAATCACCACGCGAACGCGGTCGCCCTTCATTGCAAAGGAGGCGGTCATCGTACGGATGAGTTCGACCGAAATGAGTGCACCCGCACTGAAAATATCGACGCGGTACGGGTTCTTCGTAATTTCTTCGATGTAGGCTTGCTTAAAATCCTGGATGGTCTTTGCAGAACTCCCGGCAGAGACGTCGGCCGCATTACGGGCGCTTGCCTCTTTTGCTTCCATGGGAACAACCCAGTTGTCCGTCACACCGGTATCGGTAGCCATCTTGCAGCCAAAGCAATTACCACACGGGCGTATGCTCGGGTTCGTGCACTGCAAAGCCTGGGCAATTTCCATCGCCAAAGCCTTTTTGCCAATACCCACAGGACCGTCAATCAGAATCGACTGCGGGAAGCGGTTCTCACGCAATGCCGCCATAAGACGAATGCGGATTCGTTCCTGGGAGGCGGGGCCATTTAAGCGATATTCAATCATTTCTGTTTCAACCATTGCAACGGGTCCACGGTCTGTGTCCCTTCGCTTACTTGAAAGTACAATTTAATTCCATTTAACGAAGCAATATCGCCCACTTCTCCAATTTCTTCGCATTTCTTGACACTTTTGCCCTCTTGGACGTGGATTGCTTTCATGTGACCGTACACCGTGTACGTTCCGTCTTCGTGTTCAATGATGACCGAAGGGCCGCGGCCATCAATTTCGGCGACCATCGCTACTGTTCCGGCGGCAGCAGCACGAATGCGACCACCACGCTTACCGCGAATTTCAACGCCCAAGTTACGCGTCATGATGTGGAGTACAGGGTGCTCCTGCAGGCCGTATTCGCTGATAATCGGGCCATCGAGCGGCATGCATTTGGGACCTTTGAACGGAGTGACCTGAATCGTCTTTTTCGCCACTTCGGTCTGTTGCGCCTTTTCGACATCACGTTTCTTATCTGCTGCTTGTCGCTTTTTCTCGGCTTCGCGTTCCTTTTTCTTGAGCGCGGCAAGGCGGGCTGCTTCGGCTCGTTTTGCTTCTTCGATTTCGCGCTTGCGGCGCTGTTCGAGCTTTTTGAGGAGCGCAAGCATTGTCTTCTGGTTGCGTTCGAATTCCTTGAGTGCCATGCGCTGCACGGCCTTGTCGTGCTTGAGCGCGTGCAGCATGCGTTCCTGGCCATTCATTTGCGCGACGAGTCCGCGTTCTTCGACTGCCTTGCGAGAGCGGAGCCTCGACAGTTCAGCCAAGTGCTTTTCCTGAGCCTGTTGCTTTTGCGTACGTTCGGCAACGAGCTTTCGAAGCGTTTCCACATCCTCGCGGTCACGGTTCAGCAAGTGATGCACCCAGTAAACTTCACGTTCCGGGTTACCGTTCTTGGTCAACAGTTCAAATAAAATTTCAGCATCGTTGCTACGGCCATATACATACAAATTCCTAATTCGTTTTTTCATGGCTCGTTTGCGTGCTTTTATTTTCGTATCCAAGGAATCAATATCCATCACAAGCTGCTTTACCGCCCCTTGCAATAAATCCTCGTTGCGTGAAAGTTCCGACAAGTAAGAACGCGTACGGTTCAGGTTCTGGTCCAAGAGAGAAATCGTATTGAGCACGCCTTTTTCTTCAGTTTCTAGGACCGCCAGTTCCTCGCGCTTTTTTGCCAAATCAACTTCTAGCTTTTTCAGCGCGCTCTTTTGTTCGTCAATTTGTGCATCCGTTTTTTTAGGCGCCGCAAAAGTCGCGACCGGCGATATAGCCATAAAAGCAAAGGCGAAAATCAACAGCGAAAACAACCGAGAAATACGGCGCATTATTCCTGCTCACCTTTCTTTTCGAACAAGAAACTGCGCACCGTGCGGAAACTAAAGTAGCCCGCCAAAGCCGTTTCCAACAGCACCGTGAATAGCGCCACAATCCAGAAATACGAGACGCCGACTGCCACGATTGGGAACATTTTCACCACGGACTTAATAACAAGCCCGAGCAGCAACACGGCAACACCGCTCCCGATAAAGCCTTGCATAGCGCCTTCCATCACAAACGGGAATTCGATGAACAGGTAACTGCCACCTGCGTATTTCATATTCTCGACCAAAAGTTTGCGGGACATAAGCGAAAGTCGCACCGAATTGCAAATAATAAGCGAGAGAGTAATGAGCAAAAGGATGCTGATGCAAATCGGCCAGAAAATCATCTTGAACTTCCACGATGCAATTCGCGAAGCCCATTTCAACGGTGCTTGAACCTCTTCAAAATAAGATTCCTCGGCAATCGCATGGCGCACTTCGGAAAGGTCCAACGGGTTGCGAGCTTCTTCACTGAGCGACACTCGGAAAAACGCAGGGATGGGGTTTCCTTCGACAAGTTCCAGCATGTCTGGCGAGAAATGCTTGCTGAAATCGGCAAGCGCAGAATCTGCACTGACGAAAGAGACCGACTCCACATGGCGGGTATGTTCCAGCCGCATCTGGATTGCGGGAATTGAATCTTCAGGGACATTCTCGTTCAGGAACGCCTCGATGACATATAGTGATTTTTCTGCAGAAAGGAGCCTAAATGAAACGCCCAACGCCGTAAAAGACGAAGCCAAAAGAAGCGAGCACAGGAAAATCGTCAAAAGAGACGGGAGAATCACCGTGCGGTGTTGCTTCCATCCTCGAAAAGATTCCGATATTAAGTAACCTAATTGTCCGAACACGCTTGGAATATAATTAAATTTATAGAGGTTCTTTATGGGGCTTTTATGGGAAACATCATATTAAAGATTACCGCATTGGTGTGCGCGATGGCCCTTTGGTTCTACGTCATCTCGCTCAAGGACTTCCAACTGACAATGGAAGTTCCGCTTACGTTCGTGAAGTTGCCCGAAGCGCTCGCGATTGCATCCAAACCGCCAAGCACAGTTTCCGTGACCGTCGAAGGAAAACCTCTCGACTTGATTCGCCTTCAGTCACAAAAGCAGTCAGCAATGGTCATCGACATGCACAATGCAGAACTTGGCTCCAAGCGCATTCACCTAGACTCAAAGAATTTTGTGGCCCCGAACTTTTCATCGGTTCATTATGTCGAGCCCGACAACCAGTACCTCTTTGTCGATGTCGCTGTCGATACGCGAATTGAACGCAGCATTCCCATCAAGAACAACGTGACTTTCGGAGCGGCCCCAGGCTATGTCATTGTCCAGCCCCCCAAGCTCATGCAAGAAGACCTCATGGTTTCTGGCGCGCGTAACGCACTGACTCGCATCATCGACATTCCAACAGATTCCTTATTCTTGGATAGCATCAAGGCTAGCCAGACTTTCTCTGTTCCGCTAGCTACCGATCAGCTTCCGCCGTTTGTCACTCCGAGTGATTCTGTGGCAAAGATTTTTGTCGACGTTCAAAAGATCAAGTCCAAGGAATTCAAGAACATTCCAATCAATCTTATCGGTTTCTACGATCGCGCCTTGAATACGCTTTCGCCGCAACAGGCAACCGTTGAGGTTACTGGTGGTGATAAAGTTATCGAAGCTATCAAGAGCAGCGATATTGAACTTTTTATCGAATACAACCGCTTTGCCATCGAAGATGCAGACAGCCTTAATCCAACCGTTAAGCTCAACTTGCCGTCTGATATCGACCGCAGCATGTCTATCAAGGCCATTCTTACCAAGCCCGATAAAATCAAGCTAATCAAGACACGCGTCGAAGGCGAAGACAAAGACGAGGAATACGGAATATGATTTGGCTTGGAATTGAATCCAGCTGTGACGAAACCGCATGCGCTGTTTTACAGGACGAACCGCTCAAAGTTCTTTCGAACCCGCTCTATAGCCAAATTGACGAACATGCCCTTTACGGAGGCGTAGTCCCCGAAATTGCGGCACGTGCACACTTGCAAAAGATTGCGCCTATCGCCGAAGCTGCCGTCAAGGAAGCGGGCATCGAACTCAAGGACGTTGATGCGATAGCTTACACCACAGGCCCGGGCCTCATGGGTCCGCTTCTCGTTGGGGCTAGTTTTGCAAAAGGTCTTGCTCGCGACTTGAACATTCCTGCTTATGGCATGAACCACCTCGAAGGGCACCTTGCCGCCGCTTGGCTCAGTAACCCGGACATCGAACCGCCGTTTTTAACGCTCACCGTATCGGGCGGCCACACGGAACTCGTGATGGAAGAACCGGGTTTCAAGTATACAAGCATCGGCCGTACGCGCGATGATGCCGCCGGCGAAGCGTTCGACAAATGCGGAAAACTCCTTGGGCTCAAGTACCCGGCCGGCGCCACCATCAGCCGCTTGGGCAAAGACAAGAACCGCAAATTCGTTGAATTCCCGCGTGCACTCCATACGCACGACAACTGCGAATTTTCGTTCAGCGGTCTAAAGACTGCCGTGCTCCGTTACACGGAAACGCACGACCCCGAATTTATCCAGCAGAACCTTGGCGACATCTGCGCTTCGCTCGAAGACGCCATCGTCGATAGCCTTGTCTCAAAGACCATCAACGCGCTCAAGAAAACCAAGATGAAAACGCTCGTGATGGGCGGTGGCGTGAGTGCCAACAGCTGGTTGCGCACGCGCCTGCAAGACTACTGCGACAAAAAGGGAATCCGTTTTTGCGTACCGGATCGTAGCCTGAGTACTGATAACGGAGCGATGATTGCAGCCGCGGCTATCCGCCGCAAATTGCAGGGCAAGCTCGAATCTATCGATGTCGTAAAACCCTGGATGCCTCTCGCAATTTAGTAGAAAGGACTTTGCGACTTGTCATCCTCGCGAAGGCGAGGATCTAGTATTAGTTCTATATAATACAACTTACAAGGTCCGCGCAAGCGGACTTCTTTGTTTTACCTTAAACACGACCTTCTTTTCGAGTTCGCGACCTTATATAAGTTTGTTTTTTTTAACAATTCAATTTATATTATAGATATGGTATTCAAAGTAACGCAAAAGATTTGTGCAGCCATTGGTTCCCGAATGGCATTTTTGATTATTTGTCTTGTCGCAGCGTCGTGGGCGCAGGACTTGAACAAGCCCATAAGCGATGTTGATGTTTTCCGCCCCGAAAAGCGCGAAACAAAAGTTGAACTCGTCGATTCAGCGCAAAATAATTCCGTAAAGTTGAATGTCGATATTTTTGCAGACGGTTTTATCGGATCGTACTACATTCTTTGGGATAACGTAGATTTATCCGAAGATATCAAAAAGACCATCCAAAGCCGCAACTTCGCCACAGACGAATTCTTTATGCAAAATATCGACCGCGAACAGTTCGAACAAGAGCGCATGTTGCAACTCTTTGAAGACCGGAAACAAGAATTCTTTAAGATATTCCCCGACGAAGCTCTCAAGGAACTTCAAGAAATGAAGGCCGACGAGTAAGTAAACGAGAAAACGCCCCAAGCTGTCATTCCGGCCTCCGAGCCGGAATCTCCTTTTAACAAACACCGACCAACAACACATGTTTACTCTAGAACGTAATTTTAAAGAGTGGAAGCTTAAAGGATTTGGCGGTGCAAAGGCCGAACTTTTCGAAACCATCGGAAGCACTCATGCCTATATGAAAGAACTGGCTTGTGCAGGGCTTATCGCGCCGGGAACGCTCTTTGTTGCAGATTCACAGCGCACTGGCCGCGGACGTCACGAACGCACTTGGGATTCTCCCGCCGGGAAAAATCTTTATTTTAACATTTTGATTCCGCTTGATGGGATTCCTGCAAATCGTTACGCACAAATTACGCAGGTGTCGGCACTAACGTTTGCTGAAGTGTTCAACGAAATTCAAGAAGCTGCGAATCTCGAGACTGCGGACCACAAATGCGCGGTTCCAGCGAACTGCGCATTCCCGGCAAGCGGAAACATCGCGCCTCCCAAAATTACGGTCAAATGGCCTAACGACATTCTCTATGGCAAAAGTAAGTTCTGCGGGATTCTTGCGGAAGTTGTTTTTTCGCCCACTCCAGCGCTTAACATGGGTGTCGGCATTAACGTCAACAGCGCTCCCGAAGATTATGCGCATTTAAACCGCGCCGTTACAACGCTCAAAGCAATTGTCGGCCGTACAATCAACCGCGAAAAACTTTTGCAAATGCTCGTCGGGAACCTTGAACGCGCCGTCGGACAATTCAAAGCATTCGGCATCAGCCCTTGGATTGCAGCTTGGAAACGCATGGACAAGTTCATCGGCGCCCGCGGCACCATCGTCGTAAACAACCGTTGCACCGATCAAAACCGCGACAGCGGCGAAGGGTCCGTCAAAAAAACGGGCACCATTCTCGACATGCAATCCGACGGAAGTTTGCTCTTTAAATGTGACGACGGCTCTATCGAAACCGTCATCTCTGCAGATTTAGAAATCTAACCTGTTTTAAGGTTTGCTTATCTTTTAAAATACATGCTGCCGATAAGCGAAACGGCAAGCATCACAATCATTGCGGTAAGGCCCATGTCCGCCAATTCGCGATGTTCGCCCGCGGCACCCGATTCAATAAGAATCACGCAGACAAGCGCAATAACGGCAGCTACGCCGCCCATCAGGTGGAACATTTTTACTTTTTCTTCGTTCGTCATGCATCACCTCCAAGGCAAATCCACACAATGAGTCCCACCATCACGAGAGCGCTAATTGCAACGTTTGCTAGGAAAAAGTCGCGGTTCATGGCATCCAAATCGTTAGACTTTCTGAACAAGTGAATGTAGACTATCGCAGTTGTCATAAGGCCAGTGACTGTCCACCAAACCCAGCCCATGTTCCAGAAAAATCCGAACACCACACAAAGCACAAGCATCGCCAAATGGCTTGCGAGCGCAATGCGCAAAGACTTCTCAATCCCAAATCGCGCGGGCACGGAGTGCAATCCTTGCTTGCGGTCGATTTCAATGTCCTGCGTGGCGTAGATAATGTCGAAACCGCCCATCCAGAGCATCAGAATAAACAGGAGAAAAATCGGGAACACGGCAAATTCGCCACGCACTGCAATCCAGGCGCCGAGCGGGCTCATTCCGATGGCAAAGCCGAGGAACCAGTGGCAAAGCCACGAGAAGCGCTTCCAGTAAGAATATGAAAGGAGCAGAAGCCAAACTGGAAGTGCGAGCGCGCCCGCGAGGGGCTGGAGCATCCAGGCAAACGCCACAAACAAAACGCCGTTCAAAGCGAGGAACGCAATCACCGATTTACGACTCAAGCGCCCTGCCGGCAAATGACGTTTTGCCGTACGCGGATTTTCGGCATCGAACTTGGCGTCGGCAATGCGGTTAAAGCTCATGGCGCTATTGCGGGCGGTCACCATGCAAAGAACGATCAAGACGATAATGCGTGCGGTTTCGTAAGCGCTCATGTCGCGGAAACCGTTTGCTGCAACCCACATGGAACCAAGCGCAAAAGGCATCGCAAACAGCGAATGGCTCAACCGAACAAGATGTGTAAATTCTAAAAGCTTATTCATTTTCTTTCCTGCAATATAAAAACTCCGAAAGTCGTGTTCAACTTTCGGGGTTCACCTCGCTGTTCGATGGTGACAAACAACTATTTTCTCAGGATTTCGACGAGCTGTTTTGCGTTCTTTTCGATGAGAATGAACGCTTCGAACATACGTGCTTCGCGCCACTTGGTCAGATACTTCGTCTGCCAGTCCACGGCAATCACGTCCGGGTCCTTCGGACCATTCTCGTTCTGGTACCAGACTTCCTTCGTGATTTCGCGAATCATGGCGCCCATTTCGGCTGCCGGCTGGAGCGAACCCTTGCAGAGGAGCAATGCACGGAGGTTGTCGAGCAAAATTTCGTCTGTTGGCTGTTCAGCATCTTCGCGAGCGCATTCCCAGATTTCGTCGCGATGGCGTTCAGTCCAGTCGATCAAATACTTTTTGGTCTTTTCAAGTTCGCCCTTGGCGAGCTTTTCATCGACCGCTTCGCGCGGATAATATATGCTGTTAGGATAGAATTCAATCATGATCCACCTCCTTGTGCGAAGTTGAAGCACAAAAAGACAATGCCCGGGGCGGGACTTGAACCCGCACGGAGTTGCCCCCAAGGGATTTTAAGTCCCCAGTGTCTACCATTCCACCACCTGGGCAGGTTGTGCGTGCAGAATATAGCAAATTTGAGTAGGTTTATTTACATGATTACACGATTTAACATAGTTTTTATCACATTTCTTCAAGAAAAAACATTTTCTGTTTACAAATATTTACTTTCAAAGTTCCTTTTATATATATTATAACTTGGACCAAGGCGATAAAAGGGCTCCTTTTATTGTTAATTTTGGTGCGGATTGTCTTGGAGATTTCGATATGTTGAATCACGTTTCAAAAAAGAGCGGCTTTACCCTAGTAGAAGTCCTTGTCGTTGTGTCGATTATGGGAATTCTGTCTACGGTGGGTGTTGCAAGCTTGAGAGGTGCTGTGATCAATAGTCGAATGAGGGATTGCGCTCTGAATACGGCGGCATTCCTGGAACGTATTGCGAATGATGCCAACAGAATGTCCAAGACCCTTTGCGTTAAAAAAGATAATGACCATAGATTGACCGCTTATGTGACGGATAATTGCTCGAATCTTTCGGGCGCCGAAGAATTTGAAACTTTCGCGATCGAAGCTCCAGCAAAGTTTGGGTGCAGTGGACCTACCGCAATTAGCGACTTGGAAGATTATAGCGGTGACGATTGGTCTACAGGTGGTGCGTTATTTGAGCCTCGTATTGGTCTTGCGGCCACTCCCTCTGAAGGCTATCTCTGCATGCAGTACGGTAGCAGTGACGTTTATGGAATGGCGTTCAAGAAAAAAAACAACAATATGATAATCCCCATGTGGAAATCGGGTAGTTACTGGAACGAGTTATAGGTGTATTATGGAAAAACTTTTGAAAAATAAGAAAGGCTTTGGTATCGTAGAAATCTTGGTCGCTGCGGCGGTCCTCGGTTTTATGTACATGGCTATTTTGAATCTTCAGGGTGGAAACCATGATGCCTTATTGCGTATTCGTGGACGTGACGGCGCTGTTCAAGTGGCGCAACAAGTTCTAGATTCTCTCAAGTCCGTGGGGATAGCATCCATCCCGTCTAAAGAAGCTGACGATACAACGTTTACAGTTCAAAATATCGATCGCAAGTGGGCGCGCGGTCTTGGGGACTCTGCAACGGTGACGTATTCTGCGCAAGTGACAGTTTCTGCAACGTCAAATTACACATCGCAGACATCATCGCAATTCGAGACGGTTTCGCACGTTTACGCAAAGCAAGTGAACGTCAAGGTCTCTTGGAATTTTAAAGGCTCAACGCAGTCCATCGAAGTTTCAAGCGTAATTAGGTGATAGGGGTTAGGGCTTCGTCAACAAATGCATTATCACCGGGCGGTTTTTACCGTGCTCGGTTTTGTGTATCGTGAGTTTTCCCGTGCTGTCGTAGCTGAACTGTTCGCCCACGCGTTCGCCGTTCACATAAGTCAGGCTATCTCGCAAAATTCCGCTTGGATACCAGTTGCGCCAGATACCATGACGCTTGGCGCCGTCTCGATCTCTTTGCCAAAAGCCTTCGCTTGCCATCTTGCCACCCATGCTGTCGGGGTAAAAACTGCGGCTTACGCGAATAGCTGGATCGCCGTAGCTTGACGGCGGATCATCGTATGCCCAAAATTCTTCGTACAAAAGAACGTGCCCTGCCTTGATGTAGCGGAGCGTTGCGGGGTACTTTCCGATATTTTTCTTATAGGCATCCTTGAAACTTAACGTGCAACTGTCGAGCGTTCCGCTTGGGAGCCCTGAACGGACAAATGAAGTTTCGGCGCAGAATAGTGTAGATGAATTGGCGCAAGTTCCGTAGGTGATGCCCGTACTTTCAACGGGGCCGTCCGTTTCTTCGGTAATGAAATTGCTTTCACGAACAACGTTGTTGTTCTCGTCGAACCATTGTATTTTTTCACGGCCCTTGAAATAATTCGACTTGATTTTTTTGATGAACGTACCGTCGGCTCTGTAAGTCGTATGCGGGTAGAAAAGGATGTCGCTTTCCGCAAAACCTTCTTCCTTGATTTGGGCCTTGTTGCAACTTTCGCCAGTGGAATCGGGTTCTCCGTATGATTCGTAATAGCGCTTGTAAACGCCCGATTTCTGTTCGCCTTCGCATTCGTAGTATTCCAGAATTCTGCAGTCACGGCCGTAGCGCTTGATATATCCGGGTGTAGGGTCGTCCATATATTCCTGATGGCAATTATTTTCTTCGGCGAGCACGCCGTTGTCATGCCATTTTTTCCAAACGCCCGTTGCAATTCCATCTTCGTTGTAATGTTCCTCGAACGCTTTTTTCTGGTTATGATGCCAGCCTTCCCAATCGCCAACAGGGTGGTCGTCCTTGTAATACTGGACTGCCTCGACTTTCTTGTTCTGGTAGTAGATGGTCCACTTGCCGTCTTTCAGCCCTTTGTTGTAGTTGCCAATCATCGCCACATCGCCAAAACCTGTCCAGCGCTTGAATTCGCCGTGCGGGAGGCCGTCTTTGTAAGGAATTTCAAGTTCCTTGATGCCATCGTTGTACCATTCGTTGCGCTTGAGGACGGTTCCGTCCGGGTAAACCCAGATGGAGGTCTTTTTGACTCCGTTAGCGTGCCTTGCGAGGATTTGTTCTTCGGCTCGCTCGACTGTACAGCCGGCGAAATAGCATAAAAGTGCAGAAAAAGCGATGAATTGATGGAGTTTCATTGTTCGTAAAGTAGAAAAAAAGTAATTTCTAGATGTGAACGAGCAAACAAAAAAAATAATTGCAGAAACTTTGCGCATGAAAATCCAGACTCCCTGGATTTGGCTTGTCGTTGTGCTTACGATTTGCCTCACGGCGTTGTTCTATGTTTCGCAGAAACCGCAGGTTGCCGTTTATTCTCAGTATGTCAAGTCACTTTGCGATTACCAGTTTGCCGATGCAAGCCTGATGCGCTCGATGGAACATGTCCGAAGCGGCTACGGGGTGGATTCGGCGGTGGTCATTTCGCAGATGATGACGCTTCGCGAAGTGGCGCTCTCGTTCGAGGGGGGCGTGCAAAAACTGGAGCAGACTGGCTTTTCGGCTCCGTCGAAAGCTTCGGTGGATAATTTCAAGTCAAGCGTTTTGGCGAAAGTTTCTTGCTTGCAGCGTTACCTTTCGGAACGTTCCGCCTGGCTCGATGATCTTGAACGCGTCTACCGCTTGATGGAACTGAATCCGGCGGGGGTGGACCTTGCGCTTATGCGTAAGCTCGATTCTGCAAAGGCGGGTTATGCGGTGTTGCCCGATAGCCAGTTGGATTTGCCCGAGTCATTTAACAAGCGTGTGGAATTGCTGTTCCAGAAAAACTTGGAATTGTACAATGCCTGGAACCAGTTTGATAATGACAAGACGCTTAGTGCGAGTGACGAACTGCTCCACTTTTTCCAGATGGAAAACGTGAAAGAAATTTCGTTGTCGGCAAAGATTCCGCTTGCGTTTTACTTTTTGTCGCTGGTCCTTTTGCTCGCTACGTTCTTCTTCATATTCAAGTCTAAACAGTAAGGATTTGTGATGTCTATTTTTCGCGTTCGTAAAGTTGCTTTTATCAATTTTGGGTTGTTGTTCATTTTTCTCGCAAGCTGGATCTCGTGGTACATTTACCCGCTGGCAAGAAGCATCACAAAAGAGTTTACCGCATACGAGATGACGGATGGTTCTTTCGAATATGGATTCTCCGAGGAATTGGGGTTCCTTTCGGAACATGTCTTTTTTGGCAAGGTGAGCTATGCCGCTATTCCGAAATTGTTTGGCGGAACAAACATCCCGTTTTTTGACAAAGTCTATTTCCAGTTGAACGGCGATTCAAAGAGCACTTTCGTTCTTTACGTGAACGATGAAATTTTGGACGAAATGGCCGAATGGTACGATTTTGGCGCGATGAATGCTAGCGATGTTCCTATGGAAGTCCGTGCTGTAAAAGTGGGTGACAAGTATATCGTCAAGTCCATGAAATCGACAGACGGAGAGCTAGGCTGGGAATTTTTGATGGACGGCTATCATTTTTATTGGTGCTTTGTCGGCATAGGCCTAGTTAGCATAATGTTTGTGTTCGGCCTGGTGCTGGTCGTTGTTGGAATCATGCATAAGCCGCGCCGCGTTGTGGAACAGGAAGCGCCCAGCGACGTGGAATGATGTAGAATCATGTGTTTGCGTGCTGTTATTGCTTTGTTGTTGGCATGCGTGTATGCGTTTGCTGCGCCGGATTCGCTCTCGGTTCCGGTTGGAACGTCGGGCGTGCAAAGCCTGACGGGAATCTGGTGGCCGAAATCCGCGACTGCGAAAAAGTTGTCGAAGGTGAAAAAATCGGAAAAAGTGAAGCGCGAGAGTGCGCCGGTAGTCCTTTGGTTCCATGGTGGCATGGGGAGCGGCAACTGCGCGAAAGGGCTTGTTGCTGGGGCCGATTTTGCTGAACTTTATCCAGAAAAAATTGTGGTGAGTGTGTCGGCTTGTCGTGAAAATCATTGGATCACGAAAGGGATGATGGATGCCGTTGATGCGGCGCTCGATTCTGTGGCGGCAAGGCGCAAGACTCCAGTGGGACGTGTTTCGCTGGTGGGCGTTTCGGATGGTGCGCTGGGCGTGTTAGTCTATTCGCTGGAAGGCCGTCGGGCCGTGGAGGACCGCTTGCTCATGAGCTCGTTCGGCAAGTTACTGGGAGATGCGCGCGCGATTGCCGGGGCAAATGAAACTCGGATGCGCATGGGACGTTGGCGTTTTTTGCAGGGCGGTAAGGATAGACTTTATCCGTCGGGTGAGACTGTTCCGTGGATAACGGAATTCTGCAAGGCAGTTCAGGTGGACTGCGAACTCCGGTTCGATCCGGAGGGCGAGCATGACTGGTCGTATTGGAAAGACAAGCGCATGGACTGGATTCGCGAAGCGACCCCTTGACAAAAGGTTGATTTTTTTCAAAATTTGGTGCACCACGCGGATGTGGTGGAATTGGTAGACACGCTAGATTCAGGTTCTAGTGCTCGCGAGGGCATGAAGGTTCAAGTCCTTTCATCCGCACTGAAAAACCCGGTAGTTCGCTGCCGGGTTTTCTGTATCGTCATCCTCCCTTCGGGAGGATCCATACGTGTTTCGCCAATAGTATTGTATGGGTTGGCTCCGCCCTGCTCTTTGCCTCAACGAATGACTGTCTACTTTAAAATTTCTAGGATTATAGCATTGTGGGTGAAACGTCTGAAAATGAATTTAATTTCGAAATAGAACCTTGCGAATTCTCTTTGCAAGCGGTGGACGGCGACCATGTGGTATTGCGGCCGCTTGTCGAAGCGGACGCGCAGTCGCTGTTCGAACTCATTGACGAATCTCGCGAGTTCTTGCAGGTGCATTTGCCATGGCCGGATGAATGCACTTCGGTCGAAGACGTTTCTGCGAGAATTGATTCATGGAATATGCAGGCTGAAATGGCGAATGGCGCTTGCTGGGGTATTTTCGAAAAAGAAAAAATCGCGGGCTGCATTATGCTTGGCTGGGTGCAGTGGAAGCACCGCTCGGCGACAGTCAGCTACTGGCTGGGAAAGCATTTTTGCGGTCGCGGCTTGGCGACCGAAGCGTTGCTGTTGGCTGCAAGCGAAGCTTTTGCGATGGGCTTGAACCGCCTTGAACTTACGGCATCAGTCCGCAATCCAAAAAGTATTGCGGTCGCTCGTCGTGCCGGATTTGTCGAGGAAGGCTTGTGCCGTGAATACGAACGTCTCCATGGAAAGTTCGAAGACCATGTGCGCTTCTCGCTTCTTGCGCGCGATTTACTCGGTGCCGAGTGATTGTTCCGCTTGCGTCATCCTCCGCAAGGAGGAACCATACATTGCTTAATTACAGTGTATGGATCCTCTTCGAGGATGACGTGTAACCATCGTTCTGCCAACATCTTACAGCAACCTGTAAGCAAATTGGTTACTTAGGTAAACGATAAAGCGTTTTAAATTTTTAATATTGCCCCGAAACTCTTCTATTTTTAGAATATGGAAACAGGAGAAAATCATATTGTTGAACCTGATGTCTTGAAGTACACCAACTACCGCGTGTACTTGCGGGACTACTATGAGTTCAAGAAAAAGACGGTGCCGGCGTTCAGCCTCCGTTTCTTTGCCGAGAAGGCGGGACTTTCGAGTCACGCCCATTTGAAGCTTACTATCGATGGCAAGCGAAACATTACGAAGAATACCGTCGTGAAGCTCATTCATGGTCTCGGACTAGAGAACCAGCGTGCCGCCTATTTTGAAAGTCTCGTGTTCTTTAATCAGGCTCAGACCGATGCCGACAAGCAAGTTTATTACGCTCAACTTTTAAAAGCAAGCCCGCGCTCCAAACTGCACAAGATGGACAAGGCCCAGTTCCGCATCTTCCGCGAATGGCACCATTCCGCGATTCTCGAGATGGTGGCCCTCAAGGATTTTCGACCGATTCCCGACTGGATTTCGAAACGATTGCACGGAGCAGTCACACCCGCCCAGGTCACGGAATCGCTCAAGCTGCTTGTGGAACTAGGCCTCTTGGTCAAAACGGCGAATGGATACCGCCAGCGCGATCCGCTGATTACCACCGATGACGAAGTCCAGGATTTGATGGTCAAGATGTACCATTTGCAGATGCTGAAGCTCTCGGCGAACATGCTTTCGGACCTTCCGGCCGCAGAAAGGGACGTTTCGGCACTTACATTCTGCATTAGACGCGAAGATTTCCACAATTTGAAAAAACATTTGCAACTTATGCGCAAAGAACTACTAGATTTTTCTGCAAAAGCGGGAGAAGCTGAGGATGTTGTGCAAGTCAATATCCAGCTGTACCCTCTGACACGAGGAGTTTGATGCGTTCTTTGACTTCAATAATCGGTTGTGTGCTTATGGCACTTTGGTTAGCTGGGTGTTCTGAATCCGACACTACGGCCGGTATTGAAATTGGGAATCCGGAAATTCGCAATCTGGCCTTTACGGCAGATTTCTCGATTGATTATTCCGAAACGAAGCAGGCAACGCTCTCGAAATCCGCTTCGGATGAAGAAAATTTTGTTGTCGATACGTTCCGTCTTATGTTGACGGAAGTCCGCTCTTATTGCAGTTTCTATGCGGGCATGTCCGTAGATCTGGAATCGGGGCTTATCCTTTGGCCGTACGAAGAAGATCCGTCGGCGGTACTCCCCATATCGTTTACGGACGGTGAACTTGTTGAAGATGCCTTCGAAGACATTAACCTGCGCACGGAAGGGCGCCTGAAGGAAATCGGAGTTGCGTTCCAGGTGGGAATGAACGAAAAGCCCAATTCCATTTATGGACGTATCCGCAAAGATGGTAAGGAAATACCGTTCGTTTACGAAATGAACAACATTCAATTGTTCGAACTGAGGTACCATTATTCGCAAATTGATATCCAAGATTCTACAGTAAATTTGTCTGTAATTTTCCGCGTGCACCGCTTCGTAGATGGGCTCGATTTGTCCAAGGCCGAAGTTGGCGAAGACGGCGTAATCCGCTTTAGCAAGACAGCCAATGCAGAACTTTGGAAGTCGCTGAATGAACGCTTCTTGTCGAGTTTCCAGGCTCTGCGCTATAAATACACGGATGCCGAAGGCAAGGACGGCAGCGCTTATGTCGATGATGTTTGGGAAAAACTCAGTGGTGCGTTGAGTACAAATTTGGTAAGCAACGGCGATTTCAAGCACGATGACAAAGATTGGATTTTGCACACGCAGCTGAACGGCGCTGCAGAAAAATCAATAGTCAGAGAAGAACGTTCGAACCTGATGCGCGTCCACGTGACAAAGGGTGGCGGGTATTCGTACAGCGTTCAGCTTTTGCACGAAAACATTTCTGTTGTGGCCGGCGCTCGATACAAGATTATTTTCACGATGTGGTCGGATGTCGAAGGCGCTATTACGGCACGTTTGGGAACATACATTCGCTATGAAACCAACGGCTTCCAGGAACACCCTGTTATCGAAACTGTTGGCAAGTCTTTTGAATACGAATTTACTCCCGAAGTGACGGACCCGTTTGCCCGCCTTGATTTGAACTTGGGCAAAGCCGAAAGAACGTTCTGGATCAAGGACGTGCAGATTGTGAGGATTAAGTAGGGCTCTTGCCGCCCTCGATTTTATAGAGGGTGTTTCTTGTTATCAGAAGAAATCCTTAGAAAAAGACGGAAGCGTTTTTGCAATAAAATGCAGATTTAAAGCTTTGACTAAAGCATCATCCTGAAATTCTTCGTCGAGACGTGATAGCACGCTTATGCCTTCTTGTAGACGGTCTTCATTGAACAAGACAAACCCCTTGTTATGAAAAGATGCGATAAGGGCGTGGAGGTTGCTATATGTGCCTTTGAACTTTTTTAGAATGCTTTTTAATTGTTGACGAACAGAACCGTCCACATTGAACTTCATTTCTCCAAGCAGCGCTTTACCATTGTCCAAGACGAATGCGAAATCCATCGAACAAGGCTGTTGCCTGGGGAAACATGCTATTGCCAAAGCATCCCCATTTACGACAGGTGCGTCTTGTGGTGTAAAGGCGAAATCAGCATCTCCAAGATTTTTATCAGGATTGTTTTCTTTTTCAGCCAACGAATAGAAATCTGTACGGGCTTGCGGGGCGCATCGCATTACAAGATTTGTTGAATTGGTTTTATCGTATTTAGGCATCCCCGTCCTCATCATCTATTCCGGAATAGATGTCTATCTTTTCAAGCGATTTGTTGAACATTTTGAATATTGGGGAAATGTTCAAATCATATTTTTTGAATCGATATAGATAAGAATCAGGCGTACTGCTTTCTGCAAGATAAAAACAGACTTTGTCTTGAACGTCCTCTCCAAACTCGTATTCGGATACGTGCTTGATAGCCCGGATGAAGTCTGGACTATGGCTTGCTATGAGAAATTTGACTCCAATGATTTTATGAAGTCTAATTACAAGTCTCGCGTATTCAACCACCCATTGAGGATGGAGGTGGGCTTCGGGTTCGTCGAGAATCAACAAACTTTTTCCGTCCAGTACACCTGCTGTATAGAGCATTTGCAATATGGAAAAAGATTTTAATCCGGTTGCGCACTCTAGCAGGTTAAATGATTTGCCATCTGGACGGTGGTAGACGAACTGTTCGTAATTGTCCTTCTTTTCCCAGCTGGAATTTCCACTGAGCAAGCCCAAGTTTGCCCCGCCAGTAAAGTCGAAGCCGGAAATAGATTTTTTTCTTTTTAGGGAATTATTCAAAAAATTCCAATGAGCTCGGTATGATTGATTTTCGCCGAGAGCCATTGGAGAATCTATGTAGAATATGTTTTTGACTGTATTCGGAATAGCGACGTTGTCGTCTTCGGTATTTAAAATAGGGACGGAATCTTCGTAGACGTTAAACAGTTCTGGATTAATCCCGTTACCTTCGCCAAAGGAATTTTTCCAGAATTCCTGAAATAAACCGGCTTTGCGGTCTGCTTTTGCTCGAATTGCATCGCGTTCTATTTGATTCAAATAGTTTTCTATTTCTATTGCAATTTGAGGTAATTCCAAAGAATTTGCATTATTCCCAATGATAGACTCGAATATTTTGCGGAATCTTGTGATTTTATTTTGTTCTTTTGCAGGAGGGCTTATATAACCGATGGATTCAAGGACTTGCTTGAGAATTTTTATAGCTGTGTGGAGTCTTTCTAGGTCGGAGCTTTCTGTGCCAATGAAATAAGGGTATAGCTCTTTAGTCAATTTTGTCAATGTAGATCTGTCAATTAACCCAGTCAGGTTGTTGCTTGCGATAAACAGAGCTTGTGCCAAAGGATAAATATACTTGGTCCAGGTATTATTGTTGACAATATCTTCGTAACGGATGGCTGAAGAAAGGAGATTATATGTTTGATTGGCAATGGTGCTTTTGCCGGAACCGTTTATGCCGGATAATACCGAAATCCCGTCTAGTTTTATTTCAGCTGATTCTACTGCGCGAAAATGATTGATTTTTACCAAAAGACTCATATTGACCTTATCTTTTAGTTAAATATATAAATTTATTAATCTGGTAGATGTTTTTTGAATTTGTGCAAGAACAATGCTACGTTCTGGATCAAGGACGTGCAGATCGTGAGGATTAAGTAGGTGACGCTTTACAGTAAGACCTGTCTTACGTCTTGCATCAAAGAATCCATCTCTGGATAATTCGAAAAGTGGTTTTCAAAAACACTTAGCACTTTTTTCTCAAAAGACAGACGATATGCTTTGCAAAAATTTCATAATTGATGGACATTTATTTTTCCGCGTGGTCGTTCGTTATATCTTCCATGAAAACAACATTCTCGCCCCATCCTTTTCCAAACATCGAAGGCGAATGTGTTGCTATAATGAGCTGGCAATTTGGATTCATTTGACAAATGACATCTATTAATATTTGCTGCCAACTGATATGCAGAGATATTTCAGGTTCGTCCATCAGGACAATCCATTTTTTCTTTTCTTGCAAAAATACCTGAAGTAAAATATAAAGTAACTGTTTTTCTCCAGATGATAGTTGGTCTATATCTATTTCACCACCATATTCTGTTTTGAAAAAAAGCCGTGCAGGATTAGAAGATACATCTATTTTTTTCTTTGTTTCTTGGAAAAATTTATTGACGCATTCGAAGAAATCATCAATATTCTTAAGAATAGATTCTGCGTTTTTTTTGTCGTCCAATGCTCTTAATCTGTAGTTGAAAAAAGAAGGGGCTTTGGAATTTTGGTTTATGACAAATTCCAATTGTTTTGACAGAAAACTTTCGTTTTTCTTTTGATTTTCTCCGTTAATGAGATCGCACAAACGATTCAGGAATGTTGTTTTTCCAGATCCGTTGTTGCCAACTAAAATATTGACTGTCTTTAAATTATTCCAAGAAATTTTTTTACCGTTCCACAAATCGCACGATACGATGGATGAAATGAATTCCTTGGGTCTCAAATCGGAATCATCTATTTTCCAATATTCTCTAAAGTAAGCTTCGGAATAATCTTTGTACTTGATTTTGCCCTCTTTTGCATCATCAAATTTTTTCCGGACTTTTTCAATAGCTTTTTGGGGCCACTTCAATTCTATGAGGTATTTTGACATATCTTCGTCAAAAACCTCTCCAAAAGAATACAAGGCCTTTACAGCTTCTTTAACTCGATTTTCGTCAAGAGGATGTGCGAAACCAGTCTCTGGGAAAGACGTCTGCGTAAGCCAGTCAAAAGCCTTCATTGTTACTTTAGAAATGTTATTCATCGTAATAATCCAATTTAGCTAAAAAATACTATTTCTTTTTGTCAAAAAGGGTGAAAAAGATTTTTTTTAGTGGCAAACTAACATTTGCACCCTCGCAAACAACGCACAATCTTCAGTAAGGAAATATCATGAGTGATTTTTTTTGAAGAAATCCACAAATGGACTCAAAAAACAGGGCAAACTTCGTTCAATAAGAGTTCAAATTGGACGCGAAGAAAATTAGCTTTGGTAAGCGACTGCACACGCATCTGGTGCGGCACACTTTCGCCACATCGTGCATATGCTCGGAATTCCGATCGAGGCTGTTTCGAAACTGTTGGGAAATTCCGTTATCCAGACCACGATGATTTACGCAAATTACGCGGATTCGACCATTGACCGGTGCATGGCTAAGTTCCAGATATAGCCTGCATTCAGACATATATAGCATAGAAATTTATTTGCAAAATTTTACGCAAATCATTCCGGCCAAAGCCATCAAAAAAGCGTGTTAAGAATATAGGGGGCAAAGTTACCCCCGACAAAACCTACAGAAGGATTTAACTACAATGTATGATAAAAAAGAATCTATGAATGAGGAACTCGACATTGTCAAGGAGTTCAACACCATTCTTGAATCCGTTGCGGACGATAGCAATTTCAATCATGACCGCTACTTACGCTTTGCGTTCGCAGACCCAAAGAGGATGGCTGAATTGCTAAAACTGTATGCAAGGCATAAGCCCTCATTAAGGGAATTTCTTGACACACGAGTGGGACCCACTATCAAAGCCGCATTTCGAGAACTACCCCAAATACTACCACAAAATTGGCTATCCTTTCATGTTAGAGTTTTTGGATGTAGGATACGGCATTAATGACGATGATTTGAAAAACGTTTCACCGGTGACCCTTGTCGCGCTCACTTCGTTGAAGTATATTTTCGACGAAAAGAAGTTCACTATATCGTTCCGCGAGGCTGCGGCCCATTTACTCAAACTGGACCATTCTCCCGAAGGAAAAGAATTTATCAGACAGTCGCTTTCATATTTCTTGTGGAGGTGGCCAAACAGGCAAGAGGATATCAAGATGGATAGACCGGAAATCGTTGCAAGAAGAGGTTACGAGACTTTTGCGGAACATTATGTGAATGTTGGTGTTAAACGGGAACGTGACGAAAATCGAGCTGACACTGAAACCGTCTTACGCGAAGAAGGCCTATCCGAAGAAATGATTGAAAAAATACAATCAAAGCTCGAAGCCCTTCAGCAGAGTCGTCTTTCCAAGTAATTTCTAATCCCATACATTTTCCCAAAGTCCAGTCCAAAGGGCTGGATTCTTTTTGTGAGGTGACAAGTTCATTCTGCCTGTCATTCCCGGCTTGACCGAGAATCTCCATAAACCGCAATACCAATGAATCACAATTACTACGTTTACATTTTCACAAACAAGTACAAAACAGTCTTTTATACAGGCGTAACAAACGACTTTACGAGTATTTTTCGAATATTATTGATACAATTAAGAGGGAAGAACGTTTAAAACGTTGGAATCGCAAATGGAAGAAAGAATAGATTGAAAAGCTAAAGGCCCCCTTTCCACCTGTGCACCCCAATAGATATATTATAGTGGACCTTCCGAATTTCAAGAAGTTGCGAAAGAACATCAGTTCACGCGAGGACTACTGGCTGAAACTTTTGTCGCAGGGACCTCTTGAAGTTCCCGAATCGAAGGACCCGATTTTCAGGGATGCCCTCAATCGTTTACGTATTAGTCGCATAAGCCCAGAACTGCTTAAAGCCTTGGAGGAACATATGTTCGATAAACACGCTGATGAAGCTATCGAAGCCGAAATTTGGCTTAAAGCGGAAGCCAAGGGGCTTGAAAAAGGGCGAGAACAGGAACGTGCAGAAAATAAGGTCGATACAGAAACCGTCTTGCGGGCTAAAGGCCTTTCCGAATCAATGATTGCTGATATACAATCTGAGCTTGATGCTCTTCGACAAAATCGCCACGTAGAAAAATAAAAATTCCTTTTTACCCCCCGCTTCGGCGGGGCTGTTTTGCAACTCAGAATTAAGCTGTAAACCTGTGGAAGATTTTTGGAAAGGCGGTAAGTAATATGTTCGAAAAACACGTTGATGAGGCTGTCGAAGCTGAAATTTGGCTTAAAGCGGACGCCAAAGTCCTTGAACTGCAGAAAAAACGAGGGTGTTTTTTTTTTAAAAGCGTTTGTATTTGGAGGGGGCGGGCGAAAATTTGTAGGGGACGTGGGGGGCTAGTCGGGGCTGATGCGGCTCTTTGGGCTAGATTTTTTTTCTATACCTCTAAAAAATTACTTGTAAACGCGTTCTATTTTGTTATATTTTTCGTACGATTTGTGTTTTAGATTCTAACGGATTGGTGTTTTTTGTCGATTTGTTGCGAAATTCCTGGTTTTGATAGAGTGACCTCAGTTTTCCCAAAACTGAGGGGAGGAGTAGTCACTCAAAGCCTCACTGAAATGGGTAAACAGATGTTGGAATTGAAATGCTCAAGTAAAAAAATCTGCAATGGATGATATGATGATTCATTTTAACGTTCCTCCTTTTATTGGCACTGAATTTGATTTTATGCGCCAGGCAGTCGAAAACCACAAGATTTGTGGTGATGGCCCGTTTACGAAGCTTTGTAACAAGTGGATTGAAGACCGATTCCATGCGAACAAGTGCCTGTTGACGACTAGCGGGACATCCGCTCTTGAAATGGCGGCGGTTCTGTGCGACTTTAAGGACGGCGAAGAAGTCATTTTGCCAAGCTATACCTTCAGTTCTACGGCAACGGCCTTCGTGCTAGCGGGAGCAAAGCTTGTGTTTGTCGATATCGAACCCAAGACGATGAATATCGACATCGAATGCATTAAAAAAGCAATCACGCCGAAAACAAAATGCATCTGTGTCGTACACTATGCCGGTATATCACCTGATATGGATGCTGTTATGGCTCTAGCCAAGGAACATAACTTGTTGGTTGTGGAAGATGCTGCACAAGGTGTCATGAGCACTTATAAAGGGCGGGCTCTTGGTACAATCGGCGATTTTGGGTGCTATTCGTTCCATGAAACAAAAAACTATTCCATGGGCGAAGGCGGTGCAATTGTCGTCAATAATCCTAAATACAGCGATCGTGCGGAAATCATCCGCGAAAAAGGGACTAATAGAGCCCAATTTTTCAGGGGGCAGGTTGCCAAATACAATTGGGTCGATTTTGGTAGTAGCTGGTTGCCGAGCGATTTAAATGCTGCTTATTTGTGGGGGCAGTTACAATGTGCCGACCAAATTAACGAAAACCGTCTTGAAACTTGGAATGCTTATTATAAAGCTTTCAAACCGCTTGAAGAACGTGGTTTGGTCGAGTTACCGACTGTTCCCGAAGAATGCAGACATAATGCTCACATGTTCTACTTGAAGTTGAAAAATCTTGATGTTCGACAAGATTTTATTCGCTTCATGAAAGAAAATGATATTCTTTGCGTGTTCCATTATGTGCCGTTGCATTCTGCTCCGGCTGGACAAAAATTTGGGCGCTTTAACGGCGAAGATCGTTACACAACTAGCGAAAGTGATCGACTTGTAAGGCTTCCGCTTTATTACGGAATATCCAAGGAAGATCTCGACAAAGTAATTCGCTGTGCTTTGGAATATTTTAGCAGGTAAATCATGATAAAGGTTGCTGTTGTAGGTGGCCCCATTTTGTCGGGCGGAAAGAAAAATTTGATCATGGAGTATTTTCGCCATATCGACAAGAACCAAGTGCAAATGGACATCATCTGCAATGACGATTCAAACGCTATCCCCAAAGAAGAAATAGAATCCTTGGGTGGTAGAGTTTTTATTGTACCATCTTTTGAAAAGCTTCCTTCGCATACATGGTCTTTGTACAAGCTTTTTAAGCGTGAAAAATACGATGTAGTGCATGCTTACAACAGCACAATGAATCTTTTCCCGATGTTTGCTGCAAAAATGGCGGGATCGAAAGTCCGCATTAGCGAGAGTCTTTCGATGGCGGCAAAAGGCGAAAGCAAAACCTACATCAAGCTGTTTTTAAGAAAGTTTAGCCATTTTTTTTGTAATTACTATATGGCTTGCGGTAAAGACTGCGGTGCGTGGCAGTTTGGAGAAAAGGCATTGAATCGAGGCAAAATTGCAATCTTTAAGACTGCTATTAATACCGAGGCGAATGCCTATAATCCAGAATTACGTAACGAAACCCGTAAAAAATTCGGATGGCAGGATAAAGTCGTCTATGGATTCATCGGGCGATTCGAAATGCAGAAAAATCCGCTTTTCTTAATAGACATCATGGCTGAAATTCGCAAACGTCAAGACAATGCTCAGTTTGTGATTATTGGGGCTGGCGATTTGGAAAAACAGATGTTGCAAAGAATTGATCAGTCTGGAATCAAGGATTCTGTAGCTTGGCTAGGCCGTCGTGAAGATATTCAGCAGTTCTATAACGCATTCGATGCGTTCCTCTTGCCTAGTTTATACGAAGGATTGCCAGTCGTTGGTCTTGAAAGCCAAAGTGCGGGACTCCCTATATTCTTTTCGACTGCTGTTACACCAGAAGCTTCTGCCTGTGAACTTGGGGTGTATACTCCACTTTCGGCTGGTGCAATTAATTGGGCGAAAAAGATTATTGAAGTGACGATGCAGAACATGCCTATTCGCAGAAGCCATGCTAAGGATGTTGCTGATGCCGGCTTTGATTCCAAGGTGGAAGCCGATAGAATGCTGAAGTTTTACATGGATGCGATAATGAAATGCTGAACAATATGTTGTCTCGCATTCTCAAAATTATTAATTGTATTTGTTAGATTAGATGGAAAACAAAAAAATCAATATAATTCTCGGAAACGCCGTTATGGAAAATAACGGAAATTTGGGATGTATTGCACTCACGATTTCTTCTTTATATTTACTAGATAGCCTTTTAAAAGCGAAAAATGTAGACTATTCAATCTACCTTTGTGATTCCAGTATTCCTGGTGTTGGAAAACGTGTTCTAAACTGTACTGAAAAACAGATTGTGTATGGTTTTTGCGATAATATATATTTCCCAAAAACAATAACAAAAGTAAAGCACTTGGTAAAAAAGTTGATTGGAAAAAAAGAACCTCTTTTTATTCAGGTTCTTTTTGATTCCAAGGATAACATGCGGAAAAGCTTTGATTTATTCAAGAATGCAGATGCTGTTCTTGATATTGGTCAAGGTGACAGTTTCGCTGATATTTATGGCATAGGACGCTTTGAAACCATTGATTCCGTGCATGTTCTGGCAAGGAAATTTAAGAAGCCTTACTGTTTATTGCCTCAAACAATAGGCCCTTTCGGTAACAAGTCGGTCATGAATAAAGCTAAAAAAAGCTTGGAATGTGCTGACTTTGTAATGGTTCGAGACAAACAGAGTCTTGACTATGTAAAGCAAATTGCTCCAAATCAAAAGAATGTAGGCGAGTATGTGGACGTTGCATTCTATTTGCCTTATAAGCGAATGGAGTTTGATAAAACTTTTACCCATGTAGGTCTGAATATTAGCGGTTTATTATGGCACGGTGGCTATACTGGAAAAAATGAATTGGGCTTGACTGTTGATTATCAACGACTGATAAGAAAAATTATTGAAAAGTTCCTCGAAATTCCAGATGTAAAAATCCACATTATACCTCATGTCCGTGCAATGGAACCTGCAAACGATAATGATTATTTGATATCCAAGGATTTGGTTAAAGAATACAACAATCCAAGAATTGTGCTTGCAGAATTTTTCAAAGGTCCTATCGAAGCAAAAAATTACATTTCTGGGATGGACTTTTTTATGGGGGCAAGAATGCACTCTACTATTGCGGCATTTTCAAGTAATACGCCGGTAGTGCCCATGGCCTATAGCAGAAAATTCAACGGGCTTTTCCTTGATACTCTGCATTACCCTTACATGGTTGATTTAAAAAATGATTCAGAGGACAAAATACTTGATGTAATCATGAACTGTTTTGCTGAACGCGAAACCCTCAAGGCTCTCGAAGTAGAACAGATGGGATCGACTGTCGCTGAAGCTAAAACGAAAATAGAAAAAGACATTGCTTCATTTTTTAGAATATAGGAATTGTTAAGAGTATGATAGATAAGTTGAAAAAAGCGATTAGAGCTATTCGCTTAGCAAAAAAATTTTATAGAACTGGTGGATGTGTTGTTGCGAACATTGCGTATCCTCAGTATGGATATGTTCTCAAAGGCAAAAGAGTATGCATTACCGGAGGCTCTTCTGGTATTGGATTGGCTATCGCTAAAAAATATGCTCAATGTGGAGCTGAAGTCGTCATAACGGGACGCAAAGAAAGTAAGCTGAAGGCTGCTGTTAGTGAAATTGGCCATGACGCGAGTTATGTTTTATGGGATGTGAGCGATATTCATGTTTGCCAAGACAAAATAGATGAAATGGGGCAGAAACTTGGTGGCTGTATTGATATACTGATTAATAATGCCGGTATTGCTCCCTCAAAGTTTTGGGGAAATGTTGATGAATCGGAATGGGATAATATCTACAACATTAACCTTAAGGGAATGTTTTTTTTAACGCAACAATTGGTCAAGGAGTGGAAAAAACAGCCGATACAAGGATATAGGAAAGTTATTAACATATCTTCTCAGGGCGGCTTTGTCGGTGCTACTTATCCATACCGAATGGTAAAATGGGATATAAGAGGTTTGACTGAAGGTCTTGGAAAATCTTTGATAGGTGAAAATATCATTGTTAATGCGATTGCTCCTGGAGTTGTCAAAACATCAATGCAACAATTTTCATTGGAACAGGGCGATAACTTGTTTACTAATCAAAATCCGATACAGCGTGTTTGTTTGCCTGAAGAAATTGCTGAACTCGCTCTATTCTTGGCAAGTGATGCTAGCAACTATATAATTGGTCAGACCATTGTTTGCGATGGTGGTTACACCTTAAAATAAGGCGGTCAGCATGTATTCTAAAGCAAAAAATGTTCAAATCGTAACCGCTCTTCTCAAGGAGCATGGTATAAACCAAATGGTCGTCAGTCCTGGTGGGACGAATGCACCTTTTGTAAAAGGTATCCAGGATGATCCTTTTTTTACGCTTTATTCCGTTGTTGACGAACGTAGTGCTTTGTATTTTGCCATCGGCGTATATCTTGCAACTGGCAAGCCTGTCGCCATGTGCTGTACCAGTGCTCAGGCCACTCGCAATTACGTTCCGGGATTGACAGAAGCTTTCTACAAACATGTTCCAATTCTCGCCATAACTTTTTCCAAGCATCCGCAATATACTGGTCAGGATTATATGCAAGCTCCGAACCAAACCTCTTTGCCTGTGGACGCTGTTCGAAAATCGTTTTCGTTACCTTATGTATCAAACGAGCATGACCGACTTCATTGCGAACGTTTAGTAAACGAAGCTATTCTAGAACTGACACATATTATTCCAGCTCCAGTACAGTTGAATGTTCCGATGCTTGATTCAGAACTAGGCTCATATACTGATGATTCTTTACCTCGAGTGAAGGTTATTAAGAGATTTTCGAAGAATGACTTATTTAATGTAAATCTTGAAAAGAAAAAGATTTTGATTGTTGTTGGCGAAAATAGGGGCTATAATGATGATGCCATAATTAGATTTACCCAAAGCCATAATGCAGTAATTTATGTCAATCAGTTATCTAATATGCGCAATGATTATACGGTTGAGGGCAATATGATGCTTTCTCGTATGAATCAGGAGTATTTTGATAAGGAACTTTGTCCTGACATATTGATTACAATTGGTGGACAAACTGGAGATTATCCGCTGTATCATAAATTGGCTGAATCAGCTTGTGAATACGAGCATTGGCGAATATCTGCTGGTGGAGAAATTGTAGATACGTACGATCATTTGACAAAGGTGTTTGAATGTGAAAATGACGAATTCTTTGATAGTGTAAAGTCCTCTATATCTGAAAAAAATTACAAAGATAAATGGAAATCTTTTACAGATAGATATAATACCTCTATGGATTTGCCGATTTCAAATGCTTTTGCGGCTCAGCAACTTTGTTCTAAAATTCCAAGGAATTCCTACGTCAACTTCGCTATTTTGAATTCACTTCGTGTTTGGAATCTATTCCATTTGAAAAATAAGGTAAAGTGTTTCTGTAACGTCGGAGCTTTTGGTATTGATGGTGGTATGTCCACTTTCTTTGGACAAAGTGTTGTAACCGAAGAAATATGCTATATGATTATTGGGGATTTAGCCTTCCTTTATGACATAAATTCCCTATCAATTAGGCATATTAAGAATAATGTACGAATCATACTTGTCAATAATGATGGCGGTATGGAATTTAAATATGGAGTTAATGATCTAAAGAAGAAATCGCTTGACCGATACATTGCAGCTGCGGGACATTTTATTAATGCTAATGGTTGGGCGACAACAAATGGATTTGAGTATATCCCTATAAAGACAAAAGAAGATTTTATGAAGAATGTTGATCGGTTAAATCGGCCTACTGAAAAACCGATTTTGATGGAAATCTTCACAAATGAGGATAATGAAAATAAAGCGTATTGTTCTTTGATGAATGCAAATGATCATCGAACATTTTCTGATAAAGTTGTTGGTCGCTTAAAAAATAAATTGAAATTGCACTAGTTCGCGATTGCGAAAAAATTACTTAAAAAACAGATTAGAGCTGATATGGATAAATAATTATGGGTAGTGCAAAGAAAATAGCGAGTGGCGTTATCTGGAGCATTCTGCTCAATGTC
Organism: uncultured Fibrobacter sp.; assembly: GCA_947165045.1. Lineage (GTDB taxonomy): Bacteria > Fibrobacterota > Fibrobacteria > Fibrobacterales > Fibrobacteraceae > Fibrobacter. The sequence goes on from CAMUYW010000004.1 coordinate 45,513, forward strand.
GTGAACGGAGTTTACGGCTTCATAGCTGTTCCTATACTAATTCGTTATTTTGGCAAAGCCGAGTATGGACTTATTGGTATTGCAATGTCCATAAATGTCTATATGAGACTTATGGATTTGGGATTTAACAGCACTAACCTTCGTTTTTTTGCGACATGGCTTGCAAAGGGCGATAAAGAAAAGGTCAAGAAACTTTTTCAAACCAGTCTTGCTTTCTATGGAAGTGTGGGACTTTTGAATGCTGCGATACTCTTTGTTTTTTCGTTATTCTCACAAGAACTTTTTCACCTTACCATCGTGCAGGACCAAACCTTAAAGATTCTGATGTATATATTAGCGGTAAGTGCCCTTATAAGCTGGTTCTCGTCCTGTTTTGATCAACTGATTAGTGCGACTGAAAATGTGGCATGGATAAAAAAGCGGACTCTTTTACCAAAACTTTTGCAAATTTCAGTTTTGTTTATAACTGTATTTGCTAAGTTATCCATTGGCTGGTATTATTTCTTGACATGCTTTGCAGCCTTTGTAATCGTACCTCTTTCTGTAAAAAAGATACGGGAAGAAACTCCTTTTGTATCCTTTATACCAAAATTTGATTGGGCGACTCTCAAAGAGATGCTCCCTTACGCATTGAATATTTTTTCGTTCTCCTTTTTTCAATTCTCATTTTACAATTTACGACCAGTGCTGTTAGGTATGCAAGGAACTGTAGAAAGTGTTGCGGATTACAACGTGCTCAATGGAATTATTGGAGCCGCAACAATGTTTTCAAGCGTATTTATGGGAGCACTTTTGCCTTCGTCAACGAAAGCTGTTGCCCAACAGAATAAAGAAGCCTATTACCGCGTAGCTTATGACGCGACAAAGTACATTTCAATCGTGCTATGCTTTTGCATTTTTGCGATAATGACCGTGAACAGGGAATTGTTGACTATATATGTGGGAGAAAGTTTCTTATACTTAATTCCTTGGCTTAATGTGTGGCTTGTTTGTATGATTGGTGTTCACAATCAGGCCATTTCAAGCTTGATTTTAGCCGGATCAGATATTCGAGCGATATCATATTCATCCATTTTTGCATCTTCGGTTGGTCTTATTTTGGCGTGGTTCTTGATTCCAAAGTTCTTGATTGGAGGCGTTGTTATTGCGTTTGTGGTTTACCAAACAATACAGTTATCCTTTTATTACTTTTACTACTGGCCAAAGAAAATGCAAATAAATTCGTGGCGAGTATTCTATTACTCCTTTGCTCCGTATTTTGTTTTAGGCTTTGCCTTGTGCTTGCTTGTGAAGCGAGTAATTGATATGAACCTTTCTAATGTCGCATTACTCGTTTTTAAGGGGTGTGCTTTTGCCATTTTTTATGCTCTTATTGTGCTGTTGCTGATGAATAAGAATGATAAACTTTTTTTTAAATCGTTGTTGGAGATATCATGAATATGAATAATTCCCCTCCCCGTAATATAAAATCACTAACAAGTTTACGCTTTGTATTTATGTTGATGATTTTTTTGTGTCATTTAGAATTTTTGTCAAATTTGACAGACTCTTATATGCAATATTTCCATAATGGGTATATTGCTGTGCCATTTTTTTTCATGATGTCGGGCTTTGGTCTTACGTTTTCTTTCTCTTATAGAAAAAAAATTGCTATGGATGGACGATGGAATCCTGTTAAGGGATACATGTATGGGTTTAAAAAATTGAAAAAATTATATACGGCGTATTTGATTTCCATGGCTATGGTTGTTCCTTTATTACTATTTGAACTTATTGATGATGGACGAACATGGACATATTCAATCGGTTCGCTTTCTATAAAATATTTGTTTTCTATGACTATGTTACAAAGCATATTGGGAATAAAAAAATATAGTCATATGTTCAATGGGGTTGGCTGGTTTTTGTCAACATTACTTATTTTATATGTGTTTTACCCGTTGTTGGAAATTTTAAATGCGAAATTTTTTTTAACACATGATAAAAAAAGATCTTTTTTTGCATTGATTGTATTATTTGCTTGTCGTATACCGATGTTTTATTTTTTTGAGTTTCTTATGCAAAAGTTTCCTTTTTTTACAGATTTAACTTATGGATTTCCTGGATTCAGAATAACTGAGTTTGCTATTGGAATATTGATTTGCAACATATTCTTGAATTCCACAAAAATGGGCGAAAAAAATAAAAAACTAGGCAGTTTAATGGAATCTGTTGCATTTGTGCTTGTTTTTGCTTGGTGGTTGTTAAGAAACTCGATGAATATGGACTTTCTACCCATAGTTACGAAAATTGAGATGGATGTTTTTGTTGCAATGTTTACTCTTTATGTCTTCTGTTTTCAAGGAGGTGTTTTTTCTAGAGTATTATCGATAGATGGCTTTGTTTTACTTGGTAAAAGCACCATGTTCATCTATTTGTTTCACTATCCTGTAAGATTAATTGTGGATGAGGTTACACGTAATTGTTGTGAATCAATATCTGTTGCTGTAGCAATAAATATTTTTGTGATAGTCGTAATGACTGGTGTTTTTACGGTAGTGGGAATGAAAATCAAGGAAAAATAATGAGTGAAATTTTTCATAAAATTTGTCGTGACTCTTGGGTTTTCTGGAATTTACCGAAAATTATTTGGTTTAACTTTCGTTATTTGCCGTTCAAACAAGCGTATAGACTTCCTATATGGTTGCGTAAAACACACCTTTTAAAATGTGACGGGAAAATTATTATTGATGCCCCAAAAGTCTTTCCAGGAATGATTCGATTGGGAACCAATAATGTCAGCATATATCCAGATAATGGAGTTTGTTTTAAAAATAGAGGAACTTTAATATTTAAGGGGCGCTCACACATTTCTAATTCTTCTGGCATAAGTATTGCTGGGGGGGGTAAAATGGTAATTGGAAATCATGTTGCAATAAATGCGAGTAAATTAGTGTGCTATGAAGAAATTTGCATAGAAGATTCGGTAATGATTGGATGGGAAAGTAAAATATTTGATTGCGACATTCATTATGTGGTTGATGAAAACTCAGGAACTCTATATCCTAACAAAGGCCCTATAACAATCGGGCATCATACATGGCTATGCAATAATGTGACTGTTACAAAGAATGTATCAATTCCGCCGAATACAATTGTTGCGTCACATTCGGTTGTGAATAAGTGCTTAGATGTTCCCGAATATAGTCTCGTTGCGGGAATTCCTGCAACATTGAAGAAACATGGAATAAGTTGGAAATATTAAGAAATTTCTTATGCACCAAGTCTCAATCATAATCGTCAATTATAACACTTGCAAAATGACTGCGGAGTGCATCGATTCCATCTTCGAGAAGACGGAAGGTGTTGATTTCGAAGTCATTTTGGTGGATAACGCGTCTAAAGATGGAAGCAAAGAACATTTCGAAAAAGATACACGCATTCGTTATGTTTATAACATCGAAAACATGGGCTTCGGCAGGGCGAATAATGTAGGAATGAAACTAGCCAAAGGGAAATACCTGTTTCTGCTAAACAGCGACACTCTCCTTATAAATAATGCAGTCAAACAATTCCACGATTATGCAGAAAGCTACGAAAAAAAAGCATTTTACGGATGTTGGTTGAAAAACGAAGAAGGTAAACGAATTCATTCATGTGCAAGGATTCCTAGCATTAAAGATATTCTATACAACTCTATTTATACCTTTAGAAAAAATTTTTGATAAGAATGATTCCTAGTTTTTTTTGGAGATTCGAATGCGTTTTTTTATTACATATCTGTTGTTTTTTGCAACTGTAGCTTTTTTTAATTACAAGGGTTTGGTTCCTGAACAACTAAATCGTCATATATTATTGTTGATTGAAATTATTGCAATTGGTTATGCGTTTTTATTTATAAAAAAGAATAATTTGGCTAAGGACAATTTTAATCGGATCTATATATGGATGATATTTTTCATCTACGTCTCTATTGTTCCTGCGTCTATGTTTCAAGATCAAAGTCTTTTAGATTCGATTGTAATAATCATCCCTAATTTACTTGCATGGTCTACTTTTTTTGTTTTTTTACAATTTAATTTTAGATATAATGAATGTATGAAAATTATTATTGTTTTGGCGATTTTGGGAATTGTGACTTTTTTAATTAATCACATTATGGCTCCTAACATTATTTTTTCAGGTGACTTCGCGGATGATGTTTCTAGAGGTTTTCTTAGGTTAAAACTATGTTTTTATCCATATGTTGTTTTAATTTATTTGTTATGTGTTTCCAAAATTAAATCGATCGATGACAAATTATGGATGTTTTTATCAATGGGTTTGTTTATGATAATTTTAATGATGATGGTTCGACAAATTATATTGTTTTCTTCTATTTTAGCAGGTATGCTTTTACTTAGAAAAAAAACGATTACAAAAAAAATTGTTTTTTTTATCTGTATTTTATTTTTTTTATTAGCAGTACTTCCGCAAATTGGAATGTTTAAAGGATTAATGGAGTATTCAGAAAAACAGCAGGAGTTTTCTGAAGATGTTGATGCTCAGATGAGATCGCGTGCATGGAATTTTTTTATTTTTAATCAAACAAATGAAATTACTCCGTTTATAGGAAATGGTTTTCCTTGGAAGGATAAGTCAGCCTATGGAAAAACTTTTATACAACAGGTGAACCACAATGGCATTTACGATGTAGATGCCGCTTGGGCTTCTTTTTTTTGGTATTATGGAGTGTTTGCTTCAATGAGCCTTTTGTTTCTATTTATACAGTCCATGAACATAATTAAATCGGAACGATTTATTTACATAAAATATTGGCTTTTTTATATGATAATGGTAAATTGTTTGTCTGGTGCGATTGTTAATAATTGTCAAATTTCCCATTTGACATTTGTATTCGCTATGATTCATAATAATCAATTTGAAATGTCTGGAAAACTTTTAACCAAAAGCGAAGTATAATTTATTATGCACCAAGTCTCAATCATAATCATTAATTATAACACTTGCAAAATGACTGCGGAGTGCATCGATTCCATCTTTGATAAGACGGATGGTGTTGATTTTGAAGTCATTTTGGTGGATAATGCCTCTAAAGATGGAAGCAAGGAGTATTTCGAAAAAGATTCCCGCATTCGTTATGTCTATAACAACGAAAATATGGGCTTCGGTAGGGCAAATAATGTGGGTATGAAACTTGCTAAGGGTGAATATCTGTTTTTGCTAAATAGCGATACGCTCCTTGAAAATAACGCCGTCAAACAATTTTACGATTATGCGCAAAAACAAGGGAAGAATGCTTTTTATGGTTGCTGGTTAAAAAATGGTGAAGGAAAAAGAGTTCATTCATGTGCAAGGATCCCAAGTATTAAAGATATTCTATACAACTCTACTTATACCTTTAGGAAAATTTTTGATAAAACAGCAACCTATTTTTGTGAAAATACTCCTTATACGGATGAAAAATGCATAAAAGTTGGGTATGTTACTGGAGCCGATATGTTCTTACATCGAAGCATTTTCGAAAAAACATCTGGTTTTGATGAAAATATTTTCATGTATTATGAAGATGCAGAATGGCAGCGACGTGCAAAATGTTTGGGAATAGAATCCTTCTGTATTAACGGACCTGAAATTGTGCACCTTGTAGGAGGAAGTCAATCCGAAAAAAAATGGACATCGGCAAAGTTTAAGCGTGGTTTGAAAAGCCGATTCTATTATGTGTGTAAGGGAAATTCTTTTGCTAAATACCTTTTGTTTAGAATAGCCTTTTTTGTGTTAGAATTTCCTAAGACATTTGTTAGAAATCCAAAACTGACATTAGAACTTTTAAAATAAAATAAGGTATAACACCTTTGTCAAAGGTCTACTCATGAAATATTGTTTTGTAATTGCTCGCCAATGTGTTGCTCCGAAAGGAGGTATAAAGGTTCAAGCTGAGATGTGGAAAACCGGTTTGGAAAAACTTGGTCATACCGTTATGATGGCTGGTTCTTGGGATACCCCGGATTGGTCTTCTTTTGATGCAATAATAATCTTTGACTATGCTCCTGGTATTGCTCATCTTGCAGAATCTTTAGCTAAAGAAAACCCGCATTTGGTGATTGCTCCGATTATAGATCCTTCGTGGTCTGCTTGTATCTACAAATTCTTTGTTAAGTACTGGGGGGCGAAGAAATTCCTTGGACTTTCGTCTCGGTTTCATGACTTGTGGCTAGCAAGAAAATTTCCGTGCCTTTGGCTTGTGAGAAGTGAGGAGGAACGCCACATGGTAAACTATGCTCTGGAAATTCCGCAAGATAAAATTGTGAAAATTCCACTCCATTATAGAATTCCGCCTTTGGAAGGTTTTCCAGAAAAAGAAGACTTCTGCTTTCATGCGAGTCGTTTAAAGTCTGCAAACAAGAATGTTCCAAGATTGATTGAAGCTGCCCGAAAATATGGATTTAACCTGAAACTTGCGGGCCATCTTATGGGGGATTCGGAACGGGTTTGGCTAAACGGGCTCATTGGAAATGCTAAAAATATTGAATATGTGGGCGAAGTATCCGAGGCTGAACTACTTGATTACTATAAACGGGCTAAGGTTCTTGCTTTGCCATCATTGTTTGAAGGTGTAGGTATGGTAGCCTTAGAGGGGGCGGCGTATGGTTGCGAAATTGTACTCACGAATTTTGGTGCTCCTAAGGAATACTATGACGGGCGAGCAATCCTTGTGGATCCAAAATCAGTGGATGAAATAGGTCAAGGAATAACCAAAGCTATAAAAGAAGGATTTTCTCAGCCAGAGCTTAAGACCTATATAGAAAACCATTACAGCGAAAGAGCTTTAATGCACGAATTAAACGAAAAAATATCTGCATCGATCGGAATATAAGGTGTGTGAATGCTTTCCAAAAATGAAAATTCAATAGTTTGTAAAATGTATCAATACACCTATAGCATAACAATCACTCATTATAATGCTCCTACTCTTTTGGCGAGGATGCTTTCGTCAATTCCTGAAAGAGAAGATATTCAGGTAATTGTTGTAGATGATTGCAGTTCTGCCGATAACAAAGATGCTCTAGCATCGCTTAAACACAAGAATTTGGAAATCATTTATTCTCCAAAGAATTATGGGGCTGGATACGAACGTAATGTCGGCTTTGAATATGTTAAAGGAAAATGGTTAATCGCATGCGATTGCGATGATCTTTTTGCGAAAAACGCTTTTGACATTTTGGACAAGTATAAAGATTCTGATTTTGATTACATCTGTTATTGTGTCAAGTATTTGGATTCGGAACTGAAGCCGACTGGCATTCAACTCCGCTCAGATGCTTCTGTTCGCAGATTTTTAAAAGAAAAAACAAAGGACGCTGTAAAGTATTTCAAGTTTTGGAATACTGAACCTTGGAATAAATTGATTTCTGTTGATTTTTTAAGAAAAAATGATATTCGATGGGAGCCATGTAGGGTAAATGTTGATGTACTGTTTTCTTATCAAGTTGCATTAAAAGCCGAAAAATACACTGCAATTGCGGACGAATTATATTTCTTTGTTGGTGATGGTAATAGTATCACTCGAAAAAAGCGTAGTGTTGAGCGAGAATTTGAATTTTATTTGGCTGCGCAAAAGAGGAATGGTTTTTTTAAGGTGTTGGGATACGGCTCCCCGTTTGGTCGCCCGGACTTTATGTACCTGCCTTTTTTACTAAAAAAAAGAGGAATTAAAGAAACTATCCAATTTTACAAGTTACGCAAAAATCGTTGGACGGAAGTCCTTGATGCTCGAAAGCTTTTTGTTCCTTATCTTAATGGGGTTGACTTGAATCACGTTCTCGATATCTCGGAGATTTAGCAGAGTGATTTCTATAAAAAACAAAGAAGATTGTTGCGGATGCTCGGCATGTGTTCAAGCTTGTCCGAAGAAGTGTATAGAAATGATTGAGGATAATGAAGGCTTTCTTTATCCCCAAGTAGGTGCTTCGCTTTGCATAGATTGTGGAGTGTGCGAAAAGGTCTGCCCTATAAAAAATCAAAAAATTGAACAATCGTTTAAACAAACTGCGTATGTTGTTCAAAACAAAGATTTGTCTGTCTTGAGAGAAAGTACTTCTGGAGGTGCGTTCTCTGCAATAGCATGTTGGGTTCTTAAACAGGGTGGCGTAGTTTTTGGAGCAGGCTATGATGACAATTTAAATGTTTTGCACCAGTATGTTGAGGATGAGCGATCACTATTCAAATTTAGAAATAGCAAATATGTTCAAAGTAAAATAGGAACAAGTTTTCTTCAAACCAAAGAATTTTTGCAAAAAGGACGAATGGTCCTTTTCAGCGGAACGTCTTGCCAAATTGAGGGGCTACTTTCTTATTTGCGGAAGCCCTATGAAAATCTTTGGACTGTAGATGTCGTGTGCCATGCATGTCCTTCTCCGTTGATGTTTCGAAAGTATAAAGAATGGCTAAACTTAAAATGTGCAGATGAAATTAGAAATATCGCCTTCCGTGATAAACATTATGGGTACAAGTATTCGACAATGTCGGTCTTTAGAAAAGAGAAGGATTATCATGAGGGGATAGATACAGATCCTTATTTGAGAGCTTTTTTTCGGCATCTTAGTATAAGGCCGAGTTGTTTTAATTGTGCATTTAAGAAAATTTATCGCCCGACGGATTTTACAATATGGGATTGCTTTGATGTTGAAAATTTCTGTAAGGAAATGGATAATGATCGTGGTGTGACAAAAGTTCTTTGTCATTCGTCTCGCGCACAATCGCTGATTTTAAATTTACGGGACTACTTGTCTATTTGTGAAGTTTCTCCTGAAAAAATTATAGAGGGAGAAAAAGAACTTGTGAAACCTGTTGCTCCCTGCGACGAAAGAACACAGTTCTTTAAAGACTTAAATGAAATGCCCGTTGAAGAGTGCTTTGAAAAATATTTCCCTTTAACAATGCGTCATAGAATTGAAAAACAAGTTCGCATTTGGACAAATCGGCTTGGTATTTACAAATTCGCAAAGAATGTCTTCAAAAAAATCAATGGTAATAGAGAGGTTAAACGATAATGAAAAAAGTAGCTTTGGCCATTAATTACGATTACCATGATTATGGTGGAATGCTTCAGGCATTCGCCACGCAGAGAGCGTTGTTGAAGTCCGGCGTTGATAGCGAAGCTATCGATTTTGACAATTTAAAAAATGATATTACAAAACGCAAATGGAAATACTTCCTTAGCAATCTGCTGGACATTTCGATTGTTAGGGAAAAGGCGAAGGTAATCGAAAAAAAGATAAAGCAAAAGCTAAACAAAGCTCTCCGAAATAATTTGGAGAAACGCGATGCTGCATTCGACCGTTTTTGTTCTGCCAACTTTAAGGTCTCCAGAAAATTTGAATCTTGGAAAGAATTGACGGAATCCTGTAAAGCATATGATTCTGTTATTGTCGGTAGCGATCAGTTGTGGCTCCCTTCGAATGTTTGTGCGGATTATTACACGTTAAGTTTTGTTCCAGATAATGTGAATAAAGTGGCGTATGCAACAAGCTTTGGTATTGGCAGAATCCCTACAAAATATGAGGGTGCTTATGTCAAGTTTCTTTCTCGTATAAATCATTTATCTGCTCGAGAATTTTCTGGCAAGGAAATTATTAAGAAGTTGATAGGTCGTGATGTTCCGCAAGTTTGCGATCCAGCCTTGCTTTTGGATTCTTCTGACTGGGACGAAGTTGCCTCGCTGCGTATAATCCCTGAAAAATACATTTTCTGCTATTTTATGGGCGATAATCCTGACCAACGAGACTTTGTAAAAAAACTTGCAGCAAAGACTGGTTGTAAGATTGTCGCTTTGTTGCATTTGGATCAGTATATTTCAAGTGATGAGTCCTATGCCGACTATACACCTTATGATGCGTCTCCGGCTGATTTTGTTTCTTTGGTTAAACATGCTGATTTTGTGTGTACGGATTCATTCCATGGAACGGTCTTTTCCATCATCTACGACAGAAACTTTTTTACCTTCATGCGTTTTAAGAAAAAGGCGTCTCTATCCACAAATACGAGAATAGAATCGTTGTTGAATACATTTGGATTGACGAATAGACTTTTTGAAGGGGATGCTTCGATAAATGGTGATTTGTCTATTGATAATTGGACAGAAATACAACAACGAGTATCTGCAATGAGAGATATTTCGTTAAAATATTTGCTGGACTCTATTAAGTAATAAAAAAGGAAGAAGAAAAAATGAACCAAACAATTTCTCAGATAATCAGTTTCATAAGGTTCCCTCTGGCGTTCCTTATAGTTTATTCACATTTCTACACTCCCGACATCTCTGCAGATACAATTCTTGCTGGGGGGGGACGGGTCTCTACGCGTTTATAGGAGAGTTCACTAACCACATGCCCATGGTGGCGGCAGTTCCGTTGTTTTTCTTTATGTCCGGTTATCTTTACTTTGTTGGTTCTGCAGATAAGGGATTCACATTCCAAGCTTGGAAAAAGAAGTCGTGGAATCGCGTCAAGTCTCTTGTGGTTCCTTATATTGCGTGGAATCTGCTGATTCTAGCTCTTTTTGCGGGCGTACAGTACTTGACGGGTAATTCCCCTACGATGTAAAAAGATGGCTACAAATTAATTGCGGATTTCCAGTTTATAGATTATCTAAAGGCACTCTGGGCTTTTGACCATAGTGGTGTACCGATGGATGGCCCTTTGTGGTTTGTCCGTAATTTGATTGTGATTTCTATTGTGTTTTCTTTTCCGCTGTACTATTGTTTGAAATATGCTGGCATACCGACTTTGATCGCTTTGTTTGTTGGAGCTCTCTTTGGATTGTGTTTCGCGGACATCTCTGTAGGGTCCGTGTTCTTTTTTGCATGGGGTGCCTTCTGTGCCATCAAAAAATTTGATTTGTTCACCAATGTTTCTGAACGAACATCGAGGTTGTTCGGACTCGCCATTTTGAGTACGCTGCTATTGAAGATAACATTCTGCGTTTTGAAATCCCCGATAGAACATTACTTCAATTCACTTTATATTTACACGACCGTGGCCTTGATTTTCGGTTTTCTGGCTCCATACATAAAGAAGGGCGTGCTGAAGCCTATGCCATTCTTGGCAAGTGCGAGCTTTTTCATCTACGCGATGCACAAGCCGTTGCAAGTCATATTCCGCAGGTATTCCTTCGCCATTTTGCACCCACAATCAGAATTGCTTCTGTGCACGCTCAATATTTTGATTCCTGCCATTGTCATTGCACTTTGCCTTTTGGCGTTCTACATAGTAAAGCGGTACTTGCCGTGGCTTAATTTCCTGAACGGATTCAGGATGTAAAATTCTTTTGGGGTTAGACTTTTGCAAAAATAGTTTGTTCCAACATCAGATTTAGGCTACATTCTTTCGACGCGATGTATCTCAGTCTAGCGCAAACCAACATCAAGGCTGATTCTCCGTCAGGGAAAAATCCGCAAGGCTAGTGATGCGAAAACACGCTTGCGTGTTTTCATATCCGAGCCGAGGATGTTTCTGTAACCAGCCCACTACGCGAGTTCTCCGGCGTATTTCGCGGTTGAGCCGTTCGAGGAAGGACTTTTGTCGATAGGCAAAAGTCTGTCAAATGGTCAAAAGCCGTAATATACCGCTCAGAAATCACTCCATACAAATTGAACAAAATTTTTTTCCAAATTCTGTTATAGCGTAAATACTCTTTTTTTCAACAATAGATTGCCCAGCGCTCAATTTTATTTTTGGATAATTTGGATGTTTTTTCAAATTTTCATAGATTGAATCGTTCGTAAAGGCACGATCTTTTTCAATATCAACCAGTCCTAACCTTTGCAAATTATCAAGATATTCAGGAAATTTTTCAGGATATGCACAATTTACTTTGTAACATAAATCACCAAAATAAGGAACAACATCATATTCCCCATCATTGTCTATTTTTAATCTTGGTTTTATTATTGGAAGCAATTTTTCGGCAAAAAGTTCTCTTAACATTTTACATTCGTCAGAGCTCAATTGTTTTATGATTTCAACAAACGCAGGATGCTCATCTACAACATCAGAATTCATCGAAGCTCCTAAAAGATTCGTGAACATGTCTCTCAATTCAGTTTTATGAGAATTGTATGTCAGCGCTACGACTGTCGGCACCGCAATGCTTGGGTCAGGACTTTTTATTTTCTCGGAAGGAACTTTCTTTCTTGCAAAATATTCAGGAATAGCGACATCTAGATACGATGCTATTTTATCAAAGCCCCAAACCATAGCAGATATCGGAGACAACGCCATTCTCGTCGCACCCTGCAATGCTTTACCCACCTCAGACAATGCGGGATGCGCTACATCCTCATAAATTGCTTTAACGGGAACTTGTTTTCCAATTTCACCACCCAAAGATTCTTTTACATCCATAAATTTTTCTCCTTTTTTATTTACAATTTTTAGAATTTTTCAAAAAAGTTTCCCCTATCAATTATTATCATTTTATGTACGAAACATTCAGATGTTTTTCAAAAACAATAATCCAAAAAAGAATAGTCTTGCAAGGTATAATGCGTAATTGTAAGCATCCCCATGATTAGGATTGTTCATAACTAGGTGAAAAGGGGTACCCTTCTTTCAGAATGCTACTTTGGGTAATAAAAAGCTGTGGAATATTAGGCCAGTCTACAACAACGGTTGGCAAAGACTGGGTGATTTTGTATACTTTAAACAACTCTTAAAATAGGAATCCATACAATTATGGGGAAACTTAAAACTGTGCAAAAAACACCTATGGTATTCCATTCGAAATTTAAAAGACTACATAAAACAAACTGTAAAAATAATTATCTGGAGAAAAACATGAACCCAATAAAAACTATCGTTGCATTCGCACTCGTTTTATTATTTACCGGGTGCACAGAATCTAATGTTTACACAAATGAGGCCCAATGCAAGCAATCCTTGTGTACTAAGGAACATTGCTATGTTTGGAGTGCAGAACTCAACCGTTGCGGCACATCAGAGGCTTTGAAGAAAGAAGAATTGCGTTTGAAGAAAATTGCGAAGCAGACCGAACAGATGGATTCCGTCAAGGCTGTTTTGCCGAAGCCTGTCCGTGACTCCATCGCCAAAATTGAGAAGAAGGAAAAGGCCATAAGGTCCGAAATCAATGATCTGAAGAAGATTGTTGACTCCTTGCGCGTGGCAGATTCCCTCGCAGGCACGAACCTTACGGCTGCAGCATATCTGAAGAGCAAGCTGAATGCGGACAAGCGTGCCTTGGAATTAAAATACAAGTCGCTGATGGACAGTGTTGAAGTTCTGAACTTGGTTAACCACAAGCCTATTACAGCAGTTCAGTGGATTGACTACAACAAACGCAAGAAAAAAGCCAAACTGGAACAGTTAGAAAGGAAAAAAGAAAAAGCGATGCAGTCAGAAAAGACGACCGCGAAGAAGTAGACAATAGACAGCGCATGGGTAGAGCCGTATGTGCTCATTTTTTCTTCCTGGCACCATACATAAAGAAGGGCGTGTTCGGCCTACACTGCCGCAGAAATCCTGTTCGACCGTTTGACGGGTGGCTCTGCTTGATCGGAAAGGAGGCTCTCTAACGCCAGACTGGTGGCTCAATGTACCCCAGAATAATCAGTGGGCTTGTTTTGGCTGGAAATCGAAGATTTTTCAGAAAAATCTTCTGACATCAATAACCCGTTCGGTTTGCTGAAAGCACTTATGGAAAAGAAACTGAAGGACTACTGGTTTGAAACGGGAACACCGACGTTTTTGGTGGAGCAGATTCGCAACTACGACTATATAGGAGTAACAACATAAGTAAAGTCTTGTGCTGAACCAAATAAATGATCGAAGCCACTAGAAAGCAGAACTTCTACATCTCCTGTAGGAGAATTTATTTTCATATAACGATCATGATAATCGTTTGTAGCGTCTACCTGTTGAAAAGCGCAATGAACTTTGGGATAATTTTTTGAATTAGACTTCCACCACGCACCGATATCTGCATGTTGTTTGGCATACAAATCTGGAGCCAATGGCAGAAGAATTGTCAATTCAACATTTTCTGCGCTTTTTAATAAATCAAAAAAATTTGATATTATTCCAGAGGAAAAATTCTTACTATCACATAAATACTTGTCATAGACAATAACATGATTAGCGCTTGAACACATCGCTTTTAAATGTTCAACACATTTAGATCTAGGCTTATTCTTAAATGTTCCTGAAAAAGTCAATTTTAAGGAATCGCAACCATCAATATTGACATACGGATAAGCGTATGTCGATTTAGCATCCGTCAAAATCAATTTAAGTTTTGTCTTCTTTGCGAGATCTCGTTCATTAAGCCCATTGAATCCAGCCGCCTGCAATTGAGCCTCCATTGCAGTATCCATTTGTGCATTAATTCTATCGTATTGGTCTTTATTTGTTTGATGAGGCTTGTAATGAGACAAAAGTTGTTCTAACTTCTTTTTCTCATTCAGATTAAGTCTATTTCCATTTTTAAAATCTAAATACAATTTTAACAGGCTATCGCAGAGTACAATTTCACTCAATGCCATTTTCACCCCATATCAATTAATTGTCTTAGCGTGGCATCAAAAAATCCTGTGGGAAAATCGCATCTTTTTCCGTTTTTTTCATAGTGACCATCTTCTGATATATTCATTTTTTCAAATGGTGTTCTGCAATCACTTTTGTAGAATAATTTCACATCGCTTGATTCGATATTTCCTGAATACACTTCGTATCGAATACGATTAATCAAATGTTCGCAATGAGTTTCTATGATTACCTGTATGCCAGCGGAAGCCACAAAAGAAAGAAATTCGCCCATCTTAGATTGAGCCGCCGGATGCAAATGAATCTCAGGATTTTCTATGATAACAACTTGTCCAGGTTCGGCTCGCAAGCACGTTATTATAATTTCTGCAGCGTAACTTAAGCCCGCGCCGAGTTGTGTAGGCAAAACATCTTCCAACACATCATAGTTAAACGTAACACCCAGAATCTTTGGATCAGAAGATTTTTCTACCTTTAATTCAACATTCTTCCCGAAAAAGTATTGAAGCCAATAATCAACATTTTGGGATAAAGTTTTGGATTCTGACCTTACGAGTTTTTCTGCGATAGTATCAGATTTATGTTTGTATAGATAACTCAATACGAAATCAGCCCTATCTCCAATATCATCAAGATCAGAATGTTTTGCACTATCTTCAGGGCCAATTCTTGTTTCGCTTAAATAAAAGAGATTCTCGCCTTTTTTTATTGAACTTGGTGGAACATCCGTGCCGAAAGAAAACATTTTCGGTTCGAACTTACAAACAACTCCATTAATACTAATAAACAATTCTTTTGCATTCAGATATCTATTTTTTATAACATCAAAAGAATAATATGTTAAGGGAACATTTCCGCTATTTGCTGCGGCTATATACAACAAAATTGCTTGTATTACAGATGATTTTCCTGCGGAATTTACACCTGTAATAATATTCAGATTTCCGAAATCAAAGGATTCTTCGTCAATACACTTGAAATTTTTTAATACCAAACTATTTATCATATATTCAAAGCCTTCTGCAAATCAATAATCTGTTCAAAACGACTTTTCACCTTTGTTGAACTATCAACTTGCTTTGAAAAATCAGAATTTAGAAAAACATCTTTTTGTTCGTTCAATCGCTTTGATATTTCCTCTTTCTTTTGTTCTATCGCTTCGGAATCCTTAGCAAAAAAATACATCAACACTTCAAATAAAGCCATGTTTATAGGAAGCCTTTTTTCATCAGTACCTTTGGAAAACCTGAACGCATCAGCACCTAAAGTCATATAGCAATTCTTCATACTACAACAGAAAATTTCTTTCAATTTTTGTACAGTGCCATCATCAAGTTCGTTAATGACATCCATTGATTTCGCTAAAAAATCATCTATATCGCTTCGATACTCGTAGTCTTCGAAACCTGCCCATTTATGGAAATACATATAAAATGACAAAGAACGAAGAATTATATAACGGTCCTTCATTCTTTTCTGCTTAATAGATCCACCGGTGGCGGTCTGAAATTCCGTCGATTCAGCAAGTTCTTTTAGTAACAAGGTTGATTTGCCTTGATGAAGAGCATTTCTCATTTCTTGATGGTTCAGCACAGTTCCGCTTCTATTCACTCTATCAAAAATGTCGAATTTTATTTTTTCAAGGGTGGGAGGCTGAATCATATACACGTATGTTTGATAATCTTCAATTTTCCCTTGCAAAATAGGAGATAAATCTGAAAATTTTTTTCCATTTTCAGAAGATAATATTTTTAGGTCCTTCAAAGCAAATTCATTATTCATGAACCGAAAAACCGAAGTCAATCTTTGTCGTCCATCAACAACCTGCTGTTTTCCGTCATTTTGTTCGAAAAAATAAAACGGTGGTAAGGGAATTCCCATTAAAATAGATTCAATCAGTTCGCATTGTTGTTTTAATGGCCAAACAAATTCGCGCTGAAATTCTGGGTCCAAAATGATATCCCTTCTGATCGGATCATCCGCTTTACGTTTCAATTGAAAGAGCGTAAACTGATCCCTGCTAATTTTCACCTTTGCATTGGGATAAACGGAAGGAGAACCTTCACCTTCATCAACTTCGAGCGTTTCGTCGTTTTGCGTCATAAGCCATAATCTAGCAAAAAAGAGAAGCTTAGGTAACGTATGACTATCAACTACCCATTTTTCAGGTCGTTCCTTAATCCGGCTTCGTCAATTTTGATGGCGGCAATCCCTTAGTGGAATTTGCGAAAGAAATCCTTCTCCAGTTATTTTTTAACAATCTTTCAATTTGATACGTTTCATTAAAGAAGGGGGGATTTGCTTGAAAACGAGCAATAACAACACATATAGCATGTACCATAAGCCTCCAATTAAAAAAATCCATGGCAAACATTCAAATCGGCTTTTGGTTGAATAATCAACAAACGTAAAAATATAGTAAAGCAATACTGTTGGGATAATGGCTAATAAAATTGGAACCACTATCGGACTAATGATGACGCCTTTGTTTAGTTGTAAAAGGGTAGGGTAGTAATATAGGTAATTAAAAATGATAATTCCCATAACATACAGGAAATACGCCAAAATTGCCGACCCCATTCCTATGTGTGGTGCTAAAAAAGCATTGAGAAAAATTGATATTACGCAAAAGATTGCTGTTGCCCATACTAAGGGTTTTGTCTTTCCAATCGCAAGTACCAGACTATTGCAAACACTTGTTGGTAAATTTAAACAAAAAGCAATAATTGCAAAGTCAAGCCAGAAAGACAATTCAATATATTCCGCACCAACAATGAATGCCAACAGTCCCTTTGCACATAATAAAATTGGCATACATAGGCACATGCATAAAATAGTTGATATTTTACTACCATTTTTTATGTATGCTGTCAACTCTGCAATATTGTCTTTTTTCGCAACAATGACAGAAGCCTTTGGCAATAACAGCGAAGACAAAATTCCGTTTATGGACAAAATGAATGATGGCAGCAACTGCACAATATTATAATGGGCTACAGCAATAGCTGCAGAACTAGCAAACATTCCCAATATAATTGGTCTGGATGATGCAGCACACATTTGAAAAAAACTAAGAACAAAAATGGACAAACTGTAAATCAAAATTATTTTAAAGTTTGCCCAATCAAATTTTGGAAATAAAGAAGTTACCAAATGCATTTTTTTTGATAAATAGGCATAAGGAACAACAAGTACAGCTAAGAAAAAGGAGAAAAAGAAAAAATAAAATTCAATTGAAAACTTGCCATAAATCGTTAAATAAATCAAAGCTATTTTAAATGCTGCCACAAAACACATCATTTTATGAACAAAGGCTATTTTTTGAGCGGCTGTTAAAAGTTGGGAAAATACGGCGCCAATCCAATTGATAATCGCGAAAAAAGCGGATATCCACAAAAACTTTTGCAACAATTCGAATTGAGTGTCAGAAATGCTAAAAAAATTCCTACCCCATAAAGCAAGAATTATCAATATTCCCGCATTAATTATGCCGATTATGCCATAAAAGGAGACGCTCGTTCTAACAACGCTATCAAGCAAAGTAACCTTTTTCTCATAAATCCATTGAGAAAAGAATTTCACGGCACCAACGTGCATTCCCAAGTCTAATAGATGCATGTAAGCGTTTACCGAAGTAGCAAGTGTCAGAACTCCATAATTTTCAACTTTAAAATAAGATAGTAACAGCGGAACGGAAATTACACCAAAAATAGAATTTAAAATTTTGGCGAGGACCCCCCACGAAAAAGAAGACGCATAATAATTAGCCATTATTTTTTCCTAATTTTTTCCATATTTTTTTAGGAACTCTCCACAATAGTGATATAGGACTTTCATGAAGTCTAATTCGCCATTTTAAGCATTTGTTTATCGCATAGAGATAACCATTTTCTTTATACAAAGATCTGAACTTCCTATATAAAGGATGTTTTGGGTATGGTCTTTGTAACGATGGACTGTGCGACACCGCTGTCTCTATGGACTTTTTGATACACTCTACAGGATATTTTTGGACCACATCATTCCAAATATCCTTGGCTTTATTATTGTTCAATAAAACAAGAGAAGTATTCTTTAATTCTATGCCAATAAAATCGCCTAGGGTAAAATCTCCAACTCTATTCAGTTCGGCATATTGGCAAGTATAACAGTTATCTCGTAGCGTTATACCATTTAAAAAGCCTCTAAAATATGGATTTGTAATCCATGCTTTATCATAGAGCAAAGAGCCTTTGTTCCACAGTGTAAAATGAAAATTTTTCAATGGAATATTGCTTCTGAAAACGACATTGTCAATTTCTTCAAGATTTTTCTTTTTACGAATATCTTCTATTTCCTGCTTAAGATAAGCATTTGGAGAAACGCCATGACAGATTAAATCTGCCGTAATTAGATTATCGTAATCCTTTTTCAAAAAAGCCTTAAGCCCAGCAATTTGGCACGGCGTGGAAATATAAAGGCAAGACAAGCCATTTTGCAAATCTTTTTTTATAGACTGATAAGAGTCGCCGACATAGCAATGTGTATATTTAGAACCTTTAAGGGAGTTTAAATCGTCTATTTTAGATATTCGTTTTGTGTGAACGTTGAATTGATTGTCGTAACATGCTCCGTAAACAACGCCGCCTTGTTCAATAACATATTTCGATAATATGGATGCAATTCCGCCGCTAGCACATTTTTCTCGAAATGCAATATCGGTCGTCCATGCAGCAAAGCATTCTTGAGGACTTTTTTTCTCTACGGGGACATTTACTGGACAACTTTTTTTGCATAGGTTGCAATTAATGCATTCTTGCTCGTTAATCTCTGGGTGTAACGCCCCCCAAAAATCCTCTTTTATTGAAATTGCATTTTTAGGGCATGCATTAAAACACGCACAGCAACCAGTACATTGGTCGTATTCACAAATTTTATTCATTTAAGCCCCTATTGCTTTATATAAATAGTCAATGGATTCTTGACGCCAAACATTTAATTTTTCTTGTACCGGTAGAAAATCTATTGTTTCGGACAACTCGTTATTGTCAAAAGTTTTTTTACTAAAAATACGACTTTCCAGCCCTAATCGATTCATAAAATCAAATATTCTTGAATTTTGAGATCCTATTTCATTACTATTGAATCTCATAAACATCAAAAAATTTTTAGACAGGTTGACACTAATTGCCATTGCATGGAAAGAATCAGTACAAACAAGCCGTGCATTAGATATTAATGCGATAAAATCCTCGATGCCGGCATCATAAATTTTTTCAAAAGGCCACTTTTTTTGTGCCTTGTTATAAACTAGCAAAACAACTTTTTTTATGCTATATTTCTTTTGAACTTGTTCAACAAGCTCTCCGTAGTCCAAACGACTTCCAACAAAATAGCATAAAATATAATCTTCATTGGAAATTTTCAGAGCTGATTCTTTGCCAATATTTTTCCACTCATCAGTTGTCAATAGAAATGTGGGATCAACAACCCAAGTTGAATGTAGGGAAAACTCCTCTTGAATTAAATCACAACCAGTTTTTTCTCGGCAAGACAATGCTGAAAATTCAACAAAGGCATTCCGGTATCGCTCTTTTTGAGAATCTGGTAATGATGATACCCCAAAACTCGAGGCGTAAGCGATTTTTTTGATTGAGGATGGAAATACTTTTAATAAAGAAAAATCAGTAGAATGCTGAGGATGCCATATTTGGTCACTACCACAAATGATTGTGTCAAATTTCTTTTCGCTAAATATTGAAAAAGAAAATTTTTTTGCGATAAAGCAATTTATTGCATTTATTTTTTTTAGCGAATAAAATTCTCTAAAAGAACGATGAAGCCACACCTTTAGCTTATACAACCACATTCGAAACGTTTTTTTCTTTTGCAAAATTTTTACAGAACCAACATTCTTTTCAAGAAATCTGTACAAGGCGAATGCTTGTAACGTTGTTCCGTAGTTTTTCCCACCCAGCCAAGATACAAGACCTATTTTTAAATTATGTTTCATAAAGACAACTCAACTAATATGTTTTAATATTCGATTTCAGCAATTTTGCTTTTTATATAGAATATTCGATAATACAAATGTTACAACCAATGTAGTCGCAATAATCAACGGAATGCTTAAAGCTGTTTTGTGTAAACCAATGAGACGGAATAATACTTTTAGATATGTTAACAAAGGGAGGTGAATCAAGAATATGTACATAGAGATATTCCCTAAATACACCAATTTTTTTTGTAGCAAGAATCGGGAGATAGGACCACATTGAAATGAAAATGTAAAGATTACTAAAGCAGCGACAATAATACTTACATAAGGCCACAGTATCTCAAAAACAGGAAAAAATGTCATTAAACTATTTTTGAATAAAACCACCAATATCACCATAACAGAAACAAAAAGTTCAATAAAAGTAAAGTTAAGAATACGAAATGATTGGAAAGTAGCGTGAAATAAGCGAGATAATAACATACCAAATATCACGTAAAAAACTCTACAATAAGGAGATGCGTAAACAAGGTCATCAAAAAAAGAATTTTTTTCTATTTCAAAAAAGAGCGTTCGAACGAGAATGATTGATATAAAACAAAAAAACAACGCATAATAAATCGATTTTATGTTCTTGATTTTTCTAAATAAATTCAGCAGCATCGGAGCTATTAGATATATGCAGAACAAAGATGAAATGAACCAACATGGAGCATTTGCAATATGGCTAAAAGATTTAACTCCTGTTAATGATTGAAATAATGGGATTGTTAATAAAAACTGAATCAATCGTAAAAAAGAAAAATCTTCAATCACAATATTTCCTTCAGAGACATTTGTTAAATAAAATGGCAATCCCATCAATATTGTTATTATATAAACGAAATAAATCTTTTTTATGTGTTTCAACGCATACTTTATACATGACATTGGAGAAATATCCATTTTATTTTCATTTTTCCCTATAAAAGAGTACATCATTCCAAAACCAGATAGAATGAAGAAAAAATCAACAGGTAAATACGCATTTCTGAAAAAAAGATCATATATGAAACCAAAATTTCCATTTCCATATTCAGTTATAAATGAACAATGGAATAATACGATAAGCATTATCATAGGGAATCGCAATGATGTTAAAGTATTAATTCGTTGCATTGGATATCCCTAAACCTTATGTTTGAAAAAGTAAATCATTTTTTTTGTCAAAGAAATTACACCAAAATTTCTAACTAGTTTTACAAAAAAAGATAAACCGTTCTTAATATTCTTTCTTTTTAAGCATACGAACATTGCTTTTGTTTGACAATGAAGCGATACATTTTTTTGATATTTTTTTAATAATTCATCGTTCATAGGAATTTGGGTTAATGTCTTGTTTATATAAGACTCGAATTCCGCAAGCATGTTCAGCACATCATTCGTATTTTTTCTTTTATGTGAAATACTATCTTTACGAATGTAATAATTCAAAAGAGGTTCATCAATATAAAGAGCTTTATACGAAAACAAAACAGGAAGTGTCGTTTGCCATAAATAGCCAAATCGACTTGCAATAAATTCTCTATTAGGATGTGTTTTATCAAACGCGTCAACTCTAAACATCAAGCATCCAGAAGTGTTAACACCCCTGTTATTTAAAAATGTTTCAAATAAGTTTTCTTTTTTTAAGTGATTTGAATTTGGAATTAATAATCCAACAGCGTTTCCTGTTTCTTCGTCTACGTTTATTGCATTACAGATTAATAAGCCATAGTCAGAACCCAGTTTTTCAAATAATTCAACACGTCGTTCGATCGATTCCGGCGGAAAACTGTCATCATATTCTAAAGACACATAATATTTCCCGTTAATATAACTCAAGGCTTTCATTACAGCCTCGGAACATCCTTTATTTTCCTGTTGTACAAATTTAAATATCCATCCTTTTTCTTCAAATCTGGGAGCATACGCTTTAACTATGTCGCTAGTTCCATCTGTAGAACCGTCGTCTACATATATATACTCAATATTGCTATAAGTTTGTGCTAAAACTGAATCAAGACAACGCTTTACAAACGCCTTTCCATTATAACCTGGCGTAATGATACTAACTAGTGGATGGATGTTTTTACATGAATTGTTCATAAGTAAGCCTTTCTTTTTAATAATTTGACACGTGAGATCCAAATAAAGGAAACAATGTGTACCTAATGGTTTTTATTTTGTAATATATTCGCTTTATAAGTGGCAATTTATTTAAATGTTTGCGGACAATCTGTTCTAAAGTTATGTCTTTGTTTTTTAATTCATTAAATATCTTCTGTCTTTTTTCGTCATCAATGCGTTGAACTGGAGAATATATTCGTGGACTATATTTTTTGACCTTTTCAAAATCAACATGACGACAAATAATTTGGTTTGCATCTATAGAATTAAATAGAAGCTCTCCAACATCAGTATTTAGCAACACTAAACTAGCACCTTTATCATCATCCATATCTTTGAAAAAAGAACGGATAGACCAAAAATCGGCAAGAGAAATATCTGCAATACGAGGTAGTTTGGCATATTTGCATTCAAAACATGAATTGTTTAAACATAAGTCAGAAAGAAAAATTCTCATATAGGGATTTTCTTTATGATGGCTAGATATTTTTTTCTGAAAACAGTTTCCATTACTGTATTCAATGACATTTGTCATTGAAAACAGTTTCCAACCAAATACCTTATCCCTAAATAAGGTTTGTACAACGGTTCCTTTTCTGTGCTCTATTTCCTTACAATATTTATCATATAAAAGATGTGTTGGGACACCATGACAAACTACATCGACTGTAATTAAATTTTCATACTTTTTACGTCCGAGAACAGCATAAAGAGCTGCTACTTGACATGGTGTTCCCGAAAAAAGGACTTTTTTATCTGCATTTAATAAAGAACGAACTTTGGAATATACATCACCTACATTTGCCTGAATGTATTTAGATCCACGTAATTTACTCAAATCAGTAACGTTATCAATAACAATAAAACCAAATTGGGATGGATTTTGTTGAGCAACACCAACAACAAAACCCCCATCATCTAATATATTCTTAGCAAGAACAGTAAACATTCCTCCGCTAGACGATTCAAGACGAATAGCGTCATCTTTAGCAAAAGCTCCCAAGGATTTAGGGGAATGCATGACTTCGGCAGGATTATTGACAATATTATTGCTGGGGCAAACTTTTTCACACAATCCACAATGCACACATTTTTCAGAGTCAAAAATAGGGGTGTAAAAGCCATCCGCATTTAGTTGCATAGAAATTGCACTTCGGCTACATACGTTTGCACAGGCGGCACAACCAGAACAATTTTTCGGAGGAATCGATTTCATTGTAGAAATGTTGTTGATCATAAAGCGACTCTTTTTAAGGCTTTTTTAAGCCATAGTTCTGACTCTGATCGCCAAGATTGCAAACTAGCATCAACTTTATTCCAATTAACATCTTTTTTCAGAATTTCTTCTAGATTTCCATCTTTATATATGCGATCTTCACATCCTATTTTTTTCAACAACGTTGTTATTCGCGAGTTCATACGTTCCTTACCTCCGCCCACAGGAATAACTATAAAAGGAACATGATAGATAACGGCAAAAACAGTACCATGAAAAGAATTAGTCACAAAAAATTGGGCCCCGCGAACAAGTGATATCCACTGAGGAATCGTAGGATAGTCCGAAGGAACACCAAAACAATTATTATCCATTCCTTGTGAGGGAACATAGCGGAGCTGAAATTTATTTTCTTTTGCAAAAGAGATAATTTCTTTTTGGGGAATATCGGTTTTCCATCCAAGAAAATAAGCCATGATATATTTGCCCGACACATCATATTGATTATCGGCAATGCTGTCATATTTTTCCTTAGTAAGCAAAATTGTTGGATCACAAACAGTTTTCAAATCATCTAAATGTACACCTGCTAATCTGCAAATATCAAGGCCTTCATTTTCTCTACAACTAATAGCGTCAAATTTTTTTATTTTGGGAAAAATATATTTAAGAAACTTTGGACGCACGTTGATCGAACCAAAACTGACTGCGTACGCAATCCTTGCGAATTTTCTATTACGACCAAAATCAAGAAAATATGGGTCGCCAGAACCGTCAAAAGTGTTGTAATTCCAAACTTGGTCAGAACCCGCTATAAAAACATCTGCTTTAGGAAAATTTTTATTCAATTGTCTGGCACTATAAAAAATCTGTTCAGTAAAAGATGTATTTTTTTTTCTAAAATCCTCAAAACCTCTTTGTTCATATTCTGGAATATTGTACTGCACACAATCTTTTTTCCCTAAAATTTTCTTAATAAGTCTTTTAATCTCAAGCGTTACAGACCTGTGTTTATAACGAACCAAAAAAGGCTCATGTCCCTGAGCAGAAAGATATTTCTGTAGAGCGAAATTCTGTAAAACTCCACCATAATTAGTTTGAGTATTCCAAAGAGTAAAAATGCCTATTCTCATAATTGATTATCCAAGCAAGATGATTTTAGCTCAAAACCTTCGTTCATCGCGAAATACATCTATCGTCTCCGAATGATTTTATTTGCTCCAAATTCTGGCAAAGCGTTCATTGTAGCCAATCCAACCCACATGGGTAAATAAGCATAACTTCCTTGTTGAAAAGGCATTGCTAGCAATATAGAAGCCCAAAATACAAATACAGGAGTGGTTATAGATGAAATTTTTTCTGTAGCAGCACTTATATAAAAACGTAAATAGAGAAATGCTCCAAATAAACCGAATTCAGAAAATAATTTGGCATATATTGTGGTGTTAGCACTAGTTCCTGTAGAAATATAATACCACACTTCATTATAGTTTAATGCCTCAGGAAAATTTTTTAATAAATAATCTTTCATCATATAAGCGAATGACCCTGCTCCGGTGCCAAACAAAGGATGATCAAAGAATATCTGTAACGCAATTAAAGGGAATCCTGTTCTTATAAAAACAGAGCCGTCTAAAAAAAGCATATCTCGCCAAGAAAGTGAAGTCGAAAAATTTAAAATTCTAGCTGTAAAGTATGAACCTTCCATTTGTGATGCTACATACGCAATCAAAAGCCAAGCCAATCTAAAAATTACAACCAAAATGACAAGTTTACAAATAGCAACAGCCAGTTGTTTTTTATTAGCAGATTGCAGAATGTAATATACTATACCTGCAATAGCCAAGAGGATATATCCTTTTAGCGAAAAACAAAAACAAAATGATAAGACGGTCATGAAAAATAAAGCTTTTCGTGCATATTCATTTTTATAAAAGCCTCGATAATAATAGATAGGCATTATAGAAAGAAGATGTAATGCCATCCATGATGTTTCAGACGAAGAACCGCATATACGACCGGATTGCCAGCCACCGAAAAGATTATTCAGTGCTATTTTAATAGATATTGGAAATGGGGTGTATATAGCAAATACTTCAATAACACATATAATAACAGGAATTGTGTAAGCTAATGCCAATATATCAGTTACAGTATCAATTATTGTATTTGAGGTTGTTGATCGATAGAGATATAAAGATACACAAACATAAGCCAGAAGCCCCATTACAAAAGCCGCATAATGGTCTATAACATTTCCGAATGGATTATGAAAAAAAATTGATGTAATGATTCCTACAGGTATGGAATAGAGGCAAAAACCGAACAACCGCCGCATATTTTTATCTACAACAAGTTTTGCATTGCAATCTCCTAAAATATACAAGAACAAAGATAATGCGAAAAAATATACAGAGATAGGGCGGTAATGAGTTGGCATCACGGGAAGAGCATCATATGGCAACAAGAACAAGCCCATCACGCAAAGCTTTTCAGCAAGAGATTTCGTCTTTAAATAAGAACTAAACCTCACGAAATGTCTCCTACTTTTTTATAGACTTCTAGCAATTGGCTCTTAACGACTTCTTCCGAAAATTTTTCTGCAATACATTCACGCAATGCCGGTTGGTATGTTTCACCATCTATAAATTTCTTTACAGCTTTACCAATATCGTCAACACTATATGGATTTACAGCAATTGCATTTGGTAAAAAATATTCCTTTGGACCTCCGATGTTTGTAATGACTATGTCGCATCCATACGAAGCAGCTTCTAAGGCAACAAGCCCCACACCTTCTCGAATAGAGGGCAATGCAAAAACTCGAGCACGTTTATATAAGTCAATTAATTTTTCGTCTGAAACACGCCCAAGAATTTGGATATTTTTTGACGTCCCAATTTTTGCTAAAAGCAACTGTTTAAAAGAATCCGAACACTTTCCTGCAAGAACTAATGGAAAATCATACTTCAAAGCGGCTTCTACCAAACGTAGGACATTTTTGCCCGAATCATCATTTCTAGAAACATGTAGGCAATAATTTTCTTTTTTTATCACATTCTGTTCAGGGAAGAGTCGGCCCGCTAAGGGTACTTTTTGAATCTTAGAAACATTTATAGAAAGACCTTTTTCCAAATATTTCTGCTCATAATCGCTACGAACCAAAAAACAATCGAACAAGTCCTTGTACTTTCGTAGAGTCGCAATTTCACACCATATTTTTAATTTCGGAACCATTAAATAAGAAAGCAATTTATATTGCCAAATTGGCATATAAGAATCAATAATCGGTGAACATACAAATTTCAAATGGGGAAAACGCTTTTTCAAATTCTGATAAATGGTTACATACGAAAAGCCAAAATAAAAGAAGTGTACAATATCAATCGAATTCCAGTCATAATCGCCCCATTCTGAAATTTCAACAATTTCATGACCATGGGCCCTCATTGAATCTCGCCATTGCATCGCCTGCATCTTAATTCCGCCAGACGATCCGCTAATAATTGTAAAAGAAGGTAAAATATATCCGATTTTCATCGAAACCTCTTTAATTTAAAGACCCATCTATTCATTTTTAAACGGACGCTTTTAGGCAGAAGTTCTTTCATCTTTGTAAAGAAAAATTGCTTTCCGTGTAAACACAATTTGTTGGAATACTGAGAATAAGGCAATTCGTCAATGCCCTTGTATATCTCACTTCTACAAGCCGGACGCCGTGCTGGAACACGTAAATGTCCATTTTTATAAGAAAATTCAGCAAAGCTAGAGTTGATGTATTCAAAGTCTTTTTTTACAGCTTTAAACGCGTTTAAACCTTTCTTTGTGTTTAATAATATCCCGCTTACACCTCGTTTGTCGTAAAAATCAGGGTGAAATATTTCTATGCCCCAAAAATCCCCAACAGTAATGTCTGCGATCCGCTCGGTTTTGGCAACACGACATTCGTAACAGCAAGGACGGCTTATCTTACACCGAAGAAAACTTGAAAAATAAGGATCCTTTGACTCTCGACATTCATAGACCTTTGTTGCTGTCACTGCTTGCATTCGATAATTTAGTCCCCAACCATGCGATTTGTCACGGAACCGAAATGAGACAATTTTTTCGCCCAATTGTTGTTCCAAAAACTCCACGTGTTTTGAAAACAATTTTTGACTCGGTGTACCATGACAAATTATTTCTATTGTCAGCAGGTTTGGATAATCATTCCCTAAAAATTTACGCAATCCAGCAATCTGACATCCAGTACCCGTAAAAAGCACTTCTTTATTTTGTTTTAGATAATCTTTTACCTGACGAAAAGATGTATTCGGATCACTTGCTACGTACTTGGAACCTCTTAAACGTGCTAAATCGTTTTTCTTGCTTACACAAACTAGTCTCGCGACAAGATTTTCGTCCAATTCGCACCCAAAAACAACGCCATCTTTTTTTAACGTCTCCTCTGCAAATGCTGTGAACATGCCCCCACTAGAACTTTGTAGAAGAATCTCATCATTTTTCAATCTTGCTGCATAAACTAATGGTTCCTGCAATCGATGATTGTCCATAGAAGGCTCTTCAATCATTGGACAATGCGAAATGCAAAGTCCACAATGGATGCATCTGGTTTCGTTTACAACAGGATACCGAAATCCTTCAAAATCTTCTTGCATAGAAATACATCCGCGAGGACATATTTGCTCGCAACTACGGCAACCGCAACAATCTTCTTTTCGAGCTAGCGTTATATGCGGTTTATCTTGCATAAACATTTTTCCATATATTGAATGGATTTTTTTCGTTCCTCATTCAATTTCTGTTGAACAGACACGAAATCAATTTGTTGCTTATCTAAATCAAGAGGATCGTTTTCTCCAACAACGCGGCTTTGTAAACCAACCTGCTCGACAATGCTGGCCAATCGAGAACTAAAATGTTCCGGATAAACCACAAAAAGATTACGACTAAAGTTTATTGAAAACGCTGTTGCATGAAAAGAGTCTGTGACAACAGCCTCCGCATTAGCAAGGAGGGACAAGAAATCTTCTACGCTTGGACAAACAAATACCTTTCCCTTGCGTGAAAAAATTTCGTGAAAACAATAGCTAACGGTATAAATGGGAATGTTTTTGGACTCGCTCAATTTTGCGGCGATCGAATCAATTTTAGGTGAACGATTCAAATTATAAACAAAAACATATTTTTTTCCGGCAAAGCGATTGGACGCAATTTTTTCCCAATCATTTCCGTTCAACAATAGTGTTGGGTCTAGAACATGTTCCGCAGCAAACCCTAAGCCGGCAAGAATATCTACTCCGGCCTTTTCTCTACATGACAAAGCAATATATTTTTGAATTAAACGTTTGGTTTCTGGGATTTCCCAGTCATCCAATTTCTTTTTCCCAAAGCTTGCCGCATAAGCAAAGCAAGGCTTATTTTCTGGTATAAAGTCTAAAAAGAATGCTTTATCTATTTTTTCATTCCAGTCGGAATTCCAAACCTGATCACTGCCTGTACAATAGCAATCTGCTACAGGAACTTCTTTTCGCAAATCTTCAATAGAATGGTATTGATTTGAACTCAAATGGATATGGCGTTTCAAAAAGCCCCAAAACATCTGAAAACGTTTTAAATAGGATGGCAACATTACAATTTGAGCAATGAAACCTACCAAAGGATTTTGCAACACCTTTTTTTTGTTTTTTATTCGCTTTAGCATGCCCAATATGGTCATGCGCTCATCAAAATAATCAATCACCTCAACCTGGTGGCCGAGACTCTCTAAAGTTTTCTGTGTCGCATAAGTCTGCAATACAGAACCATAGTTTACAATACGATGAAGCGTAATTAGGGCGATTTTCATACAGCACCTTTAGAGTAATCTGCCACTAATCTTTCAATTTTTCTCGCTGACCATAAATAGCGATGTTTCCAGAATAAATACGCTAAGCCTTTAATATGTTCCCAATTATGTTTACTAAACAACTTCTTTCGAGATAGTCTTTGCCAACTATGCAAAATTTTAGCATTTTGGTCTTTGACTACAGACAATCCTGATTTCCAGCAACTGATGCAATAGTCAACGTCTTCAGGGGCGTAAAAAATTTTTTCGTCTAAATAACCGATTTTCGCGAGAAGGCAGGGGCGAAACATCCAACAAGCACTCATCAAATAACCAACAGGAATTGCTGAGTTGTCAGATGGATAATTGTAATATTCTAAAGATTCGCCCCATTTTCTAATTTTTTTGAAGGGAAGAATTTTGGAAAACTTGATTGTTAAAGTGGGTATTTTTCGCCCGCTATTCTGCAGCACGCCATTTTCATCGCGCATTTCTGGACCAACAATTCCAATATTTGGATTATCCAAGGTCTTGACCATGGAATACATTGCTGAGTCATTTACTTCAGTATCTGAATCAAGAATGCAAATATAATCTACGTTATTACCTATTTTTTTGAGAGCCAAATTTCTTGATATGGTTGTTCCTTTGTTATAAGGAAGCTTGACGACATATAACTTATTGTATTCTTTCTTTAACGAGTCCAAAACATCTATGGTCTTGTCATAAGAACCATTATCTACAACATAAGCAGAAACGTTAAACGATGATAATGAAAAAACAGAACGCAAGCATCTTTCGATAACATTCTGAGAGTTCCATGTCAAAATGACAAAAGCTAACGAAGGCTTATTCACTCTATTCCAGCCCCTTCTCCTCGCAATCCTTGTACCAGTCCCTGAAAGCATCTTCCAGCGAATAGCTGAGTGGGTAGTTTTGCGAGAGTTTGTATCCGTTGATGTTCGTGCTCACCATGAGCTTTTTCACGCGGGCCGGGCAGATGCCGAGACCGAGGCCGCCAAGGAGTCCGCAAACAGTCGCCGCGGCCATCATCGGTTTCTTCGGAATGTACGGGATGTGCCGTTTAAGGCCTGTAGCCTTGAGCATCGTGTTTGCGATTTGTTCGATGGTGAACGACGGATAATAACAGCAGTTGTGAAGTTGGATGCGGTCGGCGTTTTCATTCTCGGCCATGGCAAGCATCACGTGGGCGAGATCCTTCACATAAATGCAGGCCTTGATTGTGTCCTTGCGGCCAGCGTAAGCGAATTTGTGACTCTTGAGACCCTTGTACAAACGAGTCATATTGCCGTGTTCACCCGTACCAAATACAATTCCCGGGCGCACGATGGAAAGCCTGCGGTTTTCATTTTCCGCAGCCCATTCGCGATGGATTTTTTCGGCCACCAGTTTCGAAATGCCGTATGGCGTGTTGGGTGTCGGGAGGGTCTCCTCGGTTTTCAATTCTTCCGCAGCGCCATAGGGCGCGATACTGCTCGTAAAAACAATATTCTCTATGTTATGCTTACGTGCAAATTCGCAGACATTTTCTGCACCGCGAATGTTCGTCTCGAAATAGGCATGGTCAGGGTGCCCCGGAGTGCGATGTATTGCCGCAAAATTGAAAATCAGGGTATCTTTGCCGAATTCCCCCTGCATTTCGATAGGTTGGCGGACATCGACGCGCTGGTAATGGATTGCTTCGTTGCCTTGCGGCTCCTCGCAATGACGTTGATCCGCAAGAAGGTCGGCAATGTAGATTTTCGCGTCAGGATATTTTTCCCGAAGCAAGTTCGCCGTGTGCGTTCCGATAAAGCCACAGCCGCCAAAAATTATAAACGAATTAAAATTCATCACACCCCTCCCCTCAGTTTTGGGAAAACTGAGGGGTGCTGTGAAAATCGTTTGATTGTATCTTTGTCGCCCGTTTTTTTTATAGAGGAATAGAGATGAGCGACTTTTATAAAGAAGTTATTGCTATCGTAGAACGGAAATCTACGGAGCTATCGCGTTTTACTTATAGTACGTATATGGGACACATCCGAAAATTGCGGATTTTCAGACCAAAGTTGGACTGTCAAGATATAGACCAAAATTTTGTAAGCGGGTATATCGAATTTATGCATTCACGTGGGAATAGCCCTGGCACCATTCATCGCTCGTTATCGATATTAAAAATGTTTCTTGCGGAGCTTGTCAAAAACTGCAGAATACCCTTTAATCCCATGCAAAACCAGGTGTTGCGTAGGTATCGCTCACGTCGGGAATTTTTGGAAATCTCCGAACTAGAAAGCCTTTACCAAAATTTTTGGCGGTATTTTGATGCGGTAACGGTAAGCGAACGTGAAGCGCTGCGGGCGTTTCTTTTTTCGTGTTTTACGGGATTGCGATATTCAGACCTTAAGGGGCTAAAAACTCGTGATATGCTAAATGGAAAAATTAGGCTTTGTACGCAAAAGACAAATACGCTTGTGTATATTCCTGTGCCGGCTCCGGCGTTGCGGCTTGTGAATGGTGCGAATGATTTGGCGTTGCATGTGGTGAACAACTCGACTTTTAACAAAAATTTGCGTTCGGGGGCGAAAAAGCTAGGTTGTCACCGTCACTTGCATGCGCATCTTGCGCGGCATACTTTTGCGACATCGTGTATTTCGTTTGGAATTCCGCTTGAGGTGGTTTCAAAACTGCTCGGCCATGCAAACTTGCAGACCACATTGATTTACGCGAGGTATTCTAATAGTGTTATAGACCGCGAAATGCAAAAATTTAAAATCAACGCATGACGTATGGGACTATTCTGTTTTTTCAACGGGTTGACAAAATCTGTTATTTTGCTACCATTTGCTTACAACAAACTTTTTGTAAAAAATTATGACTAATACTCCAGAAACAACAAGTCAAGTCCCTAATCAAGTTGCTGCATCGCAGGGTATTTTAAAACCGAGCGATGTCATCGACATCTTTGAATTGTTCGGCATATTTAGGCGTCATTGGTTGATTTTCGCTGCACTTTCTTTCTTAGGATTGGTGGCGGGGCTAACTTATGCTCGCTATAGCCGTGACCAGTTCCAAAGTACAACGATGTTGCAGCTAGATACCAAGTCTAAAACCGGTAAGGCGATTGCCGATATTGGTGAATTTTTTGAATCGCAGAGCCCGGCTAAGGCAGAAATCCACTTGATCAAGAGCCTTAGCGTGCTCATGCCCGTGGTCGAGAATCTGCATTTGAACTACAGTGCCGAGCCTCAGGGGATTGTCGACCGTTTTATGCGCCGTGAAGGGCGCATGGAATTGGAATTGTTCGAACTGCCGGTTGCGCTCACAACCAAGGATGACAAGTGGATTGCCGAGGTCAAGTCCGAAGATTCTTACGAACTATTCTCTCCGCTCGGTTCTAGCCTTGTAGTGGGGAAGGTGGGTGAAACGTACCGTGTACCCATCGGCCCTGATACGGTTGCCATTTGTGTCAAGTCTATTTATGCTTTGCCTGGGCAAACGTTCCGTTTAAGTAGGGCTTCTGTTCTGGATGTGGCTGAAGGTTTGCAAAAAGTGGTTGATGCGATTGAAAAGGATAAGAATACGAATATTCTTCAGATTTCGTATATGGACCGCTATCCTGACCGTGCGGCGAACGTCTTGAACGCTATCGCCGAGATGTATGTGCGCCAGAATGTCGAGATGCGCAGTGCCGAGGCTGAAAAGTCTCTTGAATTCTTAGAAGAACAGCTGCCTACGATTAAGGCAAAGTTGGATTCTGCTCAGCAGCTTTTGACAAGCTACCGCAACAAGGTGGGTACGGTTGACTTGGGCGCCGAAGCTCGCGGAACTTTGGAGCGTCAGGTGCAACTTAAAACGCAGTTGCTTTCTCTTCAGCAGGAATATCAAGAAAAGAGCCGTTTGTTCAAACAAGATCACCCGGCCATGCTCGCGATTGTACAGCAGCAGGAGCGCTTACGCAAGGAAATTGGGCGGGAAGAAGGCAAGACGAAGGCTTTGCCGACGACTCAGCAAGATGTGCTAAAGCTCCAGCAAGATGTTGAAATTAACAACCAACTCTACACGTCCGTTTTGAATAACATCCAACAGCTCCGTGTGGTGCGTGCTAGCGAAATTGGTAACGTGCGTATTGTGGACCCTGCCTATATTCATGCAAAACCGGTTAAGCCCAATCGTAAGATTATTGTGCTTGCTGGTTTGGGTGGCGGTTTTGGCTTTGCGTGGATTCTTGTTCTTGTGTTGCATCGCTTGCGCAATCGCGGTGTGGGCTCATCTTCTGAAATTGAACGTGAAACAGGCGTGAGTGTTTACGCAAAAGTTCCCAAGACTCATATCAGCCACAAACTCTCCGGAGTGAATGAAAGACGATTCATTTTGGCGAAGGCTGATTCTGAAGATGTCGCGGTCGAAAAACTCAGGGCCTTGCGGACGGCTTTGGAGTTCTCTTGCCTGGACGAAGGTGGCCGCGTGCTGATGGTAACGGGTATTGCGCCGGGTGCAGGTAAGTCTTTCATTTCGTTGAATCTTATGCATCTCCTAGCTAAGCAAGGTAAGCGCGTGCTGTTCGTTGATGCGGACTTGCGCAAGTCTCGTCTTTCGCACAAACACGAAAAGGGCGTGTCCGATATTCTTGCCAATACAAGTAAACTAGATGATGTCGTTGTCGCTATGGATGATGGCGCGTATTTCTTGCCGAACGGTTCGCATGTGGCTAATCCGGGTGAAATGATTGCGTCCAAGGCCTTTGCCGAACTCATACAGGAATGCCGAAAAAAATTCGATATTGTCATTGTCGATACGCCGCCGGTGGCGCTGGTGTCGGATGCTCTGTCCATTGCTAAACTTGTTGACTTTGGCTTGATTGTTATTGAGTTTAAAAAGCATTCTATGGAAAATATCCAGGATGTCATTGATCAGCTTAAAATGGCTAATCTTGAGAAGATGGCGATTGTGCTGAACCAGTGCGTTCATGACGGTAGTTCTTACGGTTATGGCTACGGATATGGCTATGGTTATGGATATCGATATAGATACGGTAAAAACAAGTAAAAGTTCAAACGAACCCTAGAGTTGTTGCTCTAGGGTTTTTGTTATTTTTGAATCATTATGGCAACTATTCCTACTTTAAAAGAAAATCTCGTTATTGAAAATATTCGCCCGAACATCGAGGGCGGCCGCTT
>CAMUYW010000005.1 GCA_947165045.1 uncultured Fibrobacter sp.
CCGTGACTGTCAAGGTCTTCAGCGACGTTGAAGCACAGGTCAAGGTTTGGGTGGTTGCAGAGAAGTAGTTCCTTTTGGGAAAGTAATTCTCTTCAGTTCCACTGAAAATCTTACGAACCGTCCCTTATGGGGGCGGTTTTTTGTCGTTATTGCACCATTTTACAACGTTTTAACGATGTGGACAGTTGAAAACGTAAGTAAAAAAATATAATTTTAATTGGGTTTGATTAAAAGAGAGTGGCTTATGATAAAAAAAATTGCATTGTTAGCTCTTGCTGTATCGGCAGCATTTTCGAATGCTTTTGCCGCTAATGATTGTTCGGTCATTTTGTCAGATGACTTTGTTTTTACAGGTGATCAGATAAAACCTGAAGTGATAAAGGTTGAATGCGGAGAGGATGAATATACCTCTTTTTCTAAAATCGTTTATGGCAAAAACATAAATGCTGGTACTGACGCCGGTTCAGTTACAGTAACTTTGTCTAATGGAAAAATTGTCGAAGAAACATTCGATATCAAGCGAAAAGGTGTTCGCTTGATTGCTGATAATTGCGAGAAAGAACTCGGTGGTTCAACTCCCAAATGCGGTGAAAATGAGAGTCCGACTCTTACATGGACTGTTGATGAAGTGAATAGTGATTTGTCTTCACTCAACGCGGACACTTTGAGCAATTTTTTGGACAAACTGAGTGAAAAAGTAAAATTAGTTGTTGCCGATGGTGAAGAAAATGTTGGTGTAGCTTTTGAAATTTCTGGTGATCCGACTGTTAATTTGGCTTCTCTTTTCCCGAACTATAATGTCATCGTGAAAAGTGGGGAAATGCTTATTACCAAGACCAAGATTAATATTGTCGTATCGAGTACGGCGAAAGTCTATGGCGCTAAAGACCCGGAATTTGAATACAAAGTTTATGGAAACATCGCTCCTGCGGATTACGATAAGCTAGGTGATATTGCTTTGGATCGTGTTCCCGGTGAAAATGCAGGTAACTATGCTATTAAGGTTAGTATTGATGGTGATGTATATTCGGATAGGCCGTCTAAAGTGGAAAGTTGCGAAAAGCCCTATTGTAAGGAAACTTCGGATTATCTCATATACGTGATTTATGGAACATTTGTTATTCAGCCTGCTCCGGCAACTGTTACTGTGAATAATGTTTCTAAGTCTTATGGCGATGCTACTCCGGAATATACTTATAAGACAACGGGGCTTATTGGTAAAGATGTCTTGAAAAATGTTACCATCACTTGCGCAAAGTGCTCTGAATCCGGTCTCGAAAATGTTGGTAAGTACACGGTTTCTGCTAGCGTGAATGCTACGTCTAACCCCAACTACAAGGTGACGACTACGGACGGAACGCTTACCGTTAAGCAGAAGGCTGCAACTGTAACACTTGATGATGCTGAAAAGACTTATGGAGACAAGGACCCGAAGTTTACGTATACGACGGAAGGTCTTGTGAAAGGTGAAACTCTTAAAGGTGTGACGATTACTCGTACTGAAGGTGAAGATGTTGGTTCTTATATAGTAAGTATCGATTTCGCTGAAGGCTCTAATGCAAACTATACATTGACGACTGTGCCGAGTACCCTTAAGATTACTCAGAAACCTGTTACTTTGGTTGTCGATGAACTTACGAAAAAGTATGGCGAAAAAGATCCGGAATTGACTTATACCGTTGATGGTATAGTGACTATTGGCGAAGAAGAAGATGAGTTGAAGGGTGTTGCTTTATCGCGTGAAGCTGGTGAAGATGCTGGTGTATATGCAATTACGGCTTCTGTGAATGCAAAATCGAATCCGAACTATATCGTATCTATTAAAGATGGAAAGTTGACTATCACAGCAAATAACGACAAGATCGTTGTGACCATTAAGGGCCATACCGAAACGGTTCAATACGATGGCAAAGAACATGCTGTTCAGGGCTTC
Organism: uncultured Fibrobacter sp.; assembly: GCA_947165045.1. Classification (GTDB taxonomy): domain Bacteria; phylum Fibrobacterota; class Fibrobacteria; order Fibrobacterales; family Fibrobacteraceae; genus Fibrobacter. The sequence goes on from CAMUYW010000005.1 coordinate 1,934, forward strand.
GACATTTCTACAAGTAGCGAAGCTTATGATCTTAAGTATGTTGAATATTCTGGTGAAGCTGAAGTCTCGGGTAAGGTCAATGCTGGCAAGTATCCTATGGGCATTTCTGCTGCAGACTTCAAGAATACGTCGCTCAACTATCCTAATGTAACGTTCAACATTACGGACGGTCTCTTGCAGATTACTCCGAAGACTTTGGTGGTGACAGCAAAGGCTGATACGATTACATATGGTGATGAAATCCCGACGGAATTTACGTGGTTTGCAGATAGTCTTTTGGAAGGCGATGAACTGGATAATATCCATGTAACGCTCAACAAGAGTGGACTTCTCGATGCTGGCGATTACGCGCTTACCTTTGATAAAAAGAATCCGACAAATGCGAACTATACTGTAAGCAAGTATGAATCGAGCTTCCTTACTGTGAAGAAGAAGGTCGTAATCGTGACGGTCGATGATACCTCCAAGGTCTATAGCGAAGCTGATCCGGAAAAATATACGTATAAAGTATCTGGCCTCCTTGATGGCGATGTCTTGCCGGAACTTGTCCTGAAGCGCCAAGCAGGTGAAGATGTGCTTCCGGAGGATGAATCTTATGCGATTTCTGCGGCCTTTGCCAAGGAAGAGCCGAATTCGAATTATCAGGTGAAAATCCGTCAGGGAAGCTTTACAATTAAGCCTTGCTCTCAGAAAATTACCGTTGCTATTTATGGCGATAATATTGTGGCTCAGTACGATGGAGGCAATGACGTTACAGTACGTAAGACCTTTGATGTAAGCCCGATGCGTATCCCTGGTGAACCCTGGTTGCCGGAAGAATTTGCTTACAGAAAGGAATTTGTTTCCTATAAGGGTGACACGACTATGACCGAAAAGGATCTTGGCGTTTACGCTATGGGCCTTTCCTCTTCTGACTTTGTCAACGCGTCTCTGAACTTTGAGAATGTCAGTTTTGTCATTGCTATAGATGGTACATTCAAGATTACGGATGAAGAAATTTCTCTTGCATCGCTCAAGGGAGCAAAAACATTCGGACTTACTGCAGTGAATCGTAATATCCAGGTGAGCGGTTCTACGGTGGGTAAGCGTTTTGCTGTCCTTGATATGCAGGGCAGAGTTGTTCGTAAGGGCGTTGTTGAATCCTCGAATTTCGAAATTCCGGTTGCAAATGCTGGTATTTACATGGTTCGCGTAGGAGCATCGACGCAGCGCATTCGCGTTAAGTAACTTTTAGCTTAGAATTTGTTGTATAAAGCCTCGAATTTGTGTTCGGGGCTTTTTGTTTTGATAACATTTTTTGCTATTTTAGAATCATATGCGCAAGTTTGCTCTTTTACCCTTATTTTTAGGTCTGTCTCTCGCTCAGGTTTCTTTTGCCCAAGTGCGAGACCTTTTCGATGAATTTGAAAAAGAAGCTGGGGGTCCTGCAGCTCCTGCGAGTTCCTCTGCAATTCAGACGCCTGCTCCTGCAACTCCTGCGAGCTCTGCGACTGTTGTCGTAAGCTCTTCTTCGGTCAAGGTGAACGTTCCGAGTTCATCTTCTGTGAAGGTTGTCGTTCCAAGTTCTTCTTCTGTGGCTGTTGTGCCTGTCAGCTCTTCTGCGGTTGTTCCGGTAGAGTCCAGCTCCTCTGCCGCTAACGTGATGTCTTCTGCAGTCGAAGTTGCTCCGGCTGTTGCAACTGCTGATACGGCGGTTCTTGATTCTGCAACGCAAGATTCCTTGATGCGCGAAGCAGCCATTGCCGAAGCCGAAAGAGTTCGCGCTCTTGCCGATTCGGTCCGTAAAGCTGATTCCCTCGCACAAGCAAAGGCCGCAGGCCTTACGAATTTGAGCAGCAGCTCTGTTGCTGCATCGTCTAATAGCATGAGCCGTCGTGAATTGCTCGGACCGGTGAAGGTCTCCAAGGTCCATGGTATTGATGAAATGAAGGGCCGTTACAAAAACCCGCGTAAGGCATTGTTCTTGTCGCTCTTGGTTCCCGGTGCTGGCCAAATGTATGTGGGTGGCAATACGTCAACCTACGTTCGTGGTGGCGTCTATATGGCCTTGGAAGTATTTATGTGGAGTGGCTGGGGCTATTTCTCCATCTACAAGTATAACCAGCAGGTCGATAAGTACAAGAAGTTTGCTAAGGAACATTATTCGATCGGTCGCTATGAAAGCGCTATGCGTGAACTCTACAGCACGGGTGGAAACCTCCATATTTCGACATTTACTAGCCGCTATATGGGTACCCGCAAGTCGTTCTGCGAAGCTATTTATGGCGATGCATCTAAGGGCAAGTGCTATCAGGAAAATGCCTTGTTTGATAACGATCAGGAACATTTGAATAAGTTTGCTGATAAGAACAAAAATTTGGGTAACGAAATGAAGGACTTTAAGAAATCCTTCAGTAAGGAATCTGAACTGTTCCAGTTAATCTCGGAAGACGCTTACGTGCGCGGATGGGATGATGTTAAGGATGGTGGAACTTTGGCTATCAATCTTAACCTCGAAGATGAAGATTCTGAAGTTGTGTCGCTGGGCGAGTCCGATCATTTGAACAAGTATCGTTCGATGCGTCGCGATGCAAATGATTATGCTGACATGCAGGTGTGGTTCATTGGTGGTCTTATCTTGAATCATATTGTTTCTGCGGTTGATGCAGCCATTACGGCGAATGCCCATAACAAGGTCCTTTACGAAGAAGACATTTCTTGGTACGACCGTCTGCATTTTGATAGCGGTGTGTCGTTCACGGATTCCTTCGGTTGGACTGTTCGTGCGAACTGGGGATTTTAATGCGCATTATTCTTGCCATACTGCTCGCTTCAGTCACCGCTTTCTCGCAAATCGTGGTAAGCGTCGATGAAAACGTCTACAAGAACAGCGATAAGAACGTGTTCATGGCTGTAGGTGCTTCGGCGCTTTTACCGGGCATGGGTGAACTTTATTTGGGTGAACAGAAACTCGTGCGTCCCTTCGTGTGGACGGATCTTGCTTTGTGGGTTGCCGCTATTGGTTCCTATGTCGTGGGCGACCGCTATGTGTCGTCGGCTCACAATTATGCTGTGCGCCATGCTGGTTTTACTGGCAACAAGAATGTTTCCTTGTTGAATACGGTGGGCGCTTATCGTAGTCGTTCAGGCGTTTTCGGCCAGAACTCTTCGCCGGATATGAACGAAGATTACAACCAGGCGATGATTCGTTCAGGCAAGCAAATTGATGAAGAGTTTTCCAAGGATATCCAGTGGGATTGGGGTGGATCCGATAATCCCGAAACGACGGCGCACATAGAGGAATTCAAGAGCCGCATGCGTCATTATCGCGTGAGCCGCATTGTTTTCCAAGTTTCCGTTGGTGCTTTGATTTTGAACCGTGTGGTATCCATGCTTGATGCCGTGCGTATATATCGTGCTACATCGACCACGTCGTTCTCCAGCAGGGTGCAGTTTGAACCAGAGTTCTATCAGGACGGCGGTGCACTTATGATGAATGTGAAATTCTAGAAGGATGCCCGCATGGCGGGCTTTCTTTTTTTGCAACGCTTTCAAAATTTCAAACATCTAAATACGCGAAAATCCTCTAACCACAAATCTGTTTTTATGAAAAAAATTCTTCTCGCTTCTTTGATGACCCTGTTGCTTGTCGCATGTGGTAGTAAAGATGATTCCGCCAAGGGGGCTCCTGCTGGCAAAGGCGCCGGTGGTAAAAAGGGTGGCGCCCAGCGCGTGTTGAATGTAGAAGGATATGTGGCCGAGCTTTCTTCGCAAGGCAAAAATTTCCAGACCATGGCGACTCTCGTGCCGAAGAATAGCGTTTCGCTTTCGGCGGCGATGTCTGGTCGCTTGGTGAGCCTTTCTGCAAAGGACGGCGCTGTGGTAAAGAAGGGCGCGCTCCTTGCCAAGATTGACGATTCTGAACTCCGCGCACAGCTCAAGCAGGCGGAATCGAACAAGATGCTTGCCGAGCAAAAAGAACAGCGCATTCGCGGTCTTTTTGAAAAGAACGGTGCTACAAAGCAGGACTTGGAATCTGCCGAGGCTTCGCTCAAGTCGGCGCAGGCAAGTGTGGAACTCATTCGTGCTCAACTTGCAAAAACCGAAGTTCGTGCGCCGTTTAGCGGTAAGCTTGGATTTGTGGATGTCTCTGTGGGCGCTTGGCTCAACTCCGGAACGCCGATTGCAGAACTCAGCGAAGTGGACCGCCTCAAGGCCAAGTTTGCTCTCCCGCAGCGTTACGCATCTGTGATTAAGGTGGGCGACAAGATTTCTCTCAAGGACTCTGAACGTAATGTCGAAAAGCAAGGCGTTGTATCTGCATTGGATGCCGTGATTTCTGAAAGCAGCCGCACTCGTCGCGTGATGGTGGATGTCGATAACTCCAAGGGTGAACTCATTGCAGGTAGCTTTGTGAGCGTGAATGTCGCCATGCAGGCCAGTAACGTTGAAAGCTTTACCATTCCTTCCGAAGCGATGATTCTCGACAGGGAAGGTGCTTACGTGTTTGTAAGCCAAGGCGGCAAGGCTAAAATCAAGCATATTACGACGGGTCTTCGCACCCCGATGTCCGTGCAGGTGCTTTCGGGCCTTGATGTGGGCGATACGGTGATTGTTTCCGGCATTGTGAGCTTGCGTCCGGGCGCAGATGTTAAGATTAAGGGACTCCGTCACTCGATTAATTACGAGGTGGAGTAATGAGCGTTAGCCAACTCTCTGTTCGTCGCCCGGTGCTTATGACAGTGATGGCGCTTGTCATCCTGTTGCTTGGCTTTTTTGGTTTGACTTCGCTCGGTATCCGTGAATACCCGAACGTCGACTATCCTTTGATTCAGGTGCGTACTTCTTACCCTGGCGCAAACGCTGCCGTGGTTGAAGCCGAAGTGACTGAAATCTTGGAAGCATCCATCAACAGTGCGTCTGGTATTAAGGCGCTCACTTCTACAAGCCGTGATGGATTCTCTTACATCAGTATTGAATTTGAAACGGGCATGGACCTAGAAGCGGCTGCAAACGAAATCCGCGACCGCGTGAGCCGTGTACGCCGCCGTTTGCCGGATGATGTGGACGAACCGACCGTCTATAAATCCGATAGCGACAGTGACCCGATTTTGATGGTGAGCCTTGTGAGCGACAAACTCGACCCGATGGAAGTTTCGGAAATTGCGAACAACCATGTGAAGGAACGTTTGCAGACGATTAACGGTGTTTCTGAAGTGGCTATCTGGGGCGAAAAGCGTCCGGTAGTGCGCCTTTGGATTGACCCGATCCGTATGCAGGCTCTTGGCGTTTCGGGTGCCGAAATGTCGGCTGCTCTCAGTAAGGGAAATTTGGAACTCCCTTCCGGTTCTATTGAAGGAACAGAAACGACGCTTTCGATTCGTACGCTTGGCCGAATTCTCGACCCGAAGTCCTTTGGCAATATTGCTGTAAAGACCGCTGCAGACGGAACTGTAATTCGCATTTCGGATGTGGCAGACATCCATTACGAACCGAAAGATACGCGTACCGGTTTCAGACGCAATGGCAAGAACTCGATTACGCTTGCACTCATGGCGCAACCGGGCAGTAACCATGTGGAAATTGCAAACGAATTCTACAAGCGTGTCGAAGATATCCGCCGTGAAATTCCCGAAGGCGTAGAATTGCTTTATGGCCGCGATACGTCAATTAACATTCGCGCATCCATTAAGGAAGTGGTGGAGACGATCTTTATTGCTTTTGTGCTTGTGATTGCGATTATCTTTGCGTTCCTCCGCGAAGGACGCACGACGTTTATCCCGATGGTTGTGGTGCCGGTCTCTGTGATTGGAAGTTTCTTTGTGCTTTACCTCTGCGGGTTCAGTATCAACGTGCTTACACTTTTGGCGATGGTGCTTGCAATTGGGCTTGTGGTGGATGATGCTATTGTGATTGTGGAAAACATTTACCACAAGATTGAAAATGGCATGACACCTAAGCAGGCTGCCGTTGCGGGTACGAATGAAATTTTCTTTGCCGTGATTGCAACTTCTGTGGTGCTCATGGCTGTGTTTATTCCGGTGCTTGCGCTTGGCGGTACGACAGGCCTTTTATTCCGTGAATTTGTGGCGGTGATGATTGGTACGGTGTTCCTCTCGACACTTTGCGCATTGACACTTTCGCCGATGCTTTGTTCAAAATTCTTGAAGCTCCAGAAAAAGGGCGCCTTTTACAAATGGACAGAACCGTTCTTTGAATGGCTCAATACGTTCTATTCGCGCTTGCTGGGCGGGTTTCTTAAGTGGCGCTTGATGTTGTTCCCGGTTGTGGCTGTGCTCTTTTTTGCTGCTTATTACTGCTTCAATAACATGAGTAGTGAAATGGCGCCTACCGAAGATGCTAATGCCGTGATGGTGAACATGAGCATGCCCGAAGGCGTGAACCTCTCGCGCACCAAGCGCATGGCCGATGACTTTGCTGATGAAGTGATTTCAATTCTCGATTCCAATGAATACTCGGAATTCCAGGCGGGTGCTTGGAATGCGGGAAACTCCAGAATGCGACTCTTCTTGAACGATGACAAGAAGGCTCGTCGTCCGCAGAGCGAAATTGCTCGTGCCATCCAGGTGCTTGGTAATGAATACCCGGACTTGCGCGTGATGGTGTTTGAACCGCAGAGCATCAGTACACAGCGCGGTGGCCTTCCGGTGCAGTTCGTGCTGCAGGCCCCGAATATCGAAGTGCTGCGAGACCTTGTGCCGAAATTCGAAGAAGCGGCCAGCAAGAGCCCTGTGTTTAGCGTGGTGAACAGCAATTTGCGTTTCACGAAGCCGGAGCTTCATATCGAAATTTTGCGCGACAAGGCAAATGAAGAGGGTGTTTCGGTGAACGACATTGCGCAGGCGGTGCAACTTGCGATTAGTGACCAAACTTATGGCGATTACTATAAGGATGGGCGCCAGTACGATATTATCGGCGCGGTCGGGTATCAATATCGCGATACGCCAGAAAACCTCTCGATGCTCACGGTCAAGAATGGCAAGGGCGAATTGGTGAGCTTGGATAACTTTATCACGTATAAGGAACAGTCTGCATCTCCGTCGCTCCCGCGTTACAACCGCTTTAGCGCTGCTACAATCCAGGCGGGCCTTGTGCCCGGTAAGACTATTGGCGATGGCGTTGAAGAAATGCGCGCTATTGCAAAGAAACTCTTGAAGGATTACCCGAGCGTAAGCACGACCTTGAGCGGTTCGTCCAAGGAATTCGAAGAAAGTTCTTCGGGCTTGTATGTGGTGTTCTTGCTTGCTTTGGCACTCGTGTTCTTGGTGCTGGCCGGGCAGTTCGAAAGTTTCCGCGCGCCGTTCGTGATCTTCTTTACGGTGCCGCTTGCACTTTCGGGTGCATTGGTGAGCTTGTTTGTGACAGGCCAGACGCTCAATATCTTTAGCGAAATTGCGTTGATTTTGCTGATCGCTCTTGTGACGAAGAACGGTATCTTGATTGTGGAATTTGCAAACCAGATCGCCGAGAATACCGGATGCAGCAAGCTTGAAGCGGCTCGGATGGCGGCGGAACGCCGCTTCCGCCCAATCCTTATGACGAGCCTTTCGACGGTATTGGGCGCGGTGCCGCTCATCATGACCGGCACCCCGAGCCGCATTGCGATGGGCATTGCTATTGCTGGCGGTCTCACGTTTGCGACGTTCATGTCGCTGTTTATTGTGCCTGCCGCATACAGCTTCTTTGCGGGAAAAGTAGAATCCGTCCGCAGTGATGCTAGCAAAATGGCGTAGAGGCCCTATTTCACCAACTGAAACACTTTCTCGTTTTCGCGGCTCATGCCGTAGCGAGTGCGGAGAATTTCTTCTTTGTAGAGAGAGTCGGTCTTTAGTTTCTGGATGAGCTCGTCACGTTCTTCGATGATTTTTGTTAACGAGTCAATTTGCATCTGGTAGAGCTCGATTTCTTTTGCAATTCTATGTTGCTCCGGGATGCTGTTCTTGCCGAACAGCAAATGGAACACCAGGAACGCGAACGTAATCGAGGTGGCAATTCCAATAATAAGTCGTATGTGCAACTAATTATGCTCCGTTAAAATAGAATTGGAAGTTGTCTTTTGATGTAACTAGACCAGATATTTCTAGCTCCGTCAATATAGCTAAAAGTTCCGGTGCCTTAAAGTCAAAATCTTCTTGAAGTTCCGAAAAAGTTTTACGGAATCCCTTAAATTGATTGAAAACTTTCTTCGCCCCGTTTGAAAGTTGTACTCCGCATGTCGCCAACTGCTCGATTTTCGCACCTTCGATGAGTGGAATACCTGCTGCCGTCCGCAAACTTTCGGGGATGAACACGGGCTTTGCGCGGCCGCTATCGAGGAGTGCGTTGGTGCCGCTATAGAGGTCGCAGTCGAAGTTCCCGGGGACGGCTAGGAGTAATTTGCCTTCGTCTATGCAATATTGTGCGGTGATGAGGGCGCCTCCTTTATTACGGCTCTGTACCACGAGCGTCGCTTGGCTCATGCCGCTGATGATGCGGTTGCGCGCGATAAAGCAACCTTTGTAGGCGGGAGCGTCCCCTTCGTATTCGCTTAGGAGCGCGCCTCCGGCTTGCAAAATGCGTTCTGCGATAATGGCGCGTTCTCCTTCGATTTTTGCGTCCAGCCCTTGTGCAAGTACCGCTATTGTCGGAATCCCGGCGTCTAGAGCCGCTTTATGGCAATAGCTGTCTATGCCTTGCGCTAGTCCGGAAATTACGACCGCATTTGTGCCTTTTAGCGATGCAACAAGCCGCCTGCAAAGCTCTTCAGCGGAGGCTGTTGGTCGGCGGGTGCCGACCATGGCGATTCCAATTTTGTCAGCGGTGGGGAGGGCGCCTTTGCAAAAAAGTCGCTTGGGGCGCAACTTAGATTTGCTTAAAAGCAGGGGATAATTTTCGGGTGCTAGTTCGCGGTACGGTTCGTTGAGAAAAAGATTCGTTTCCATAAGGTTTTGTTGTCTTTGCTGTCATCCTGTAGCCCCGTTAGGGACGATAGGATTCAACAGGCTTTTTATTTTTCTTAAACTGATAAACGTAACGATAAAAGGAAACGATAAAAGTAACGATATAAGAATATTTATAATTTAATGAATTTATCTAATAAATGCAAGGTCTAACGTATAAATAATGGATTCTCCTACGGAGAATGACGCCCCGCCCGCATAAAGTTCTTTCTTGAATTAAAAAGAAACCTTAGGCGGTTAGCCGTTATACTTTCTATCTTTACGTGCATGAAATACTCGTTTAACGATTTGGTTGATATTATGGCGCGTCTCCGCTCGGAGAACGGCTGCCCGTGGGATCGCAAACAGGATACCCATTCGCTGTTGCCGTATTTGGTTGAAGAAAGTTGTGAATTTATCGATGCCGCGCAAGAGGGCGACAAGGAACACATGTGCGAGGAACTTGGCGATGTGCTATTCCAAGTGATTTTCCATTCGCAAGTGTGCAAGGAACAGGGCGTTTTTTCCATTGACGATGTGATTCAGGGACTTTGCGAAAAAATGGTGCGCAGACATCCACATGTGTTCGGTGATGCCCAAGTCGATAACGCAAACGAGGTCAGTCGCCGTTGGGACCGCATCAAGGCTCAAGAAAAGAACAACTTAAAGCATGCTGGACAGTCTATTATGGACAAAGTCAGTAAGAGCATGCCTACGCTTGCACGCAGCCAAGATATTATTCGACGAGTTGCAAAAGTCGGATTTGACTGGGGTGAGCCGGGACCTGTTTTTGACAAAGTTCAAGAAGAGTTTGCTGAATTCCGTGCCGAGATGGAATCTGTGACGCCCGAAAATGCAAATGTTGATCGCCTCGAAGATGAATTCGGCGATATCATGTTCAGCTTAGTCAATGTAGCCCGTCACTGCGGCTTTAATGCCAACATTGCATTGCAACGTGCAAACAACAAGTTCGAAAAGCGCTTCCGCGAAGTGGAACGCCTTGTCAAGGAACAAGGTCAGGAAATCAAGGATGTAGGCTTAGAAGGTCTGCAAAAACTGTGGAAACAGGCTAAAACAAGAGCTTAATACGCCTCGTATTCCATATTGGAATGTTCCGCGCGGGATTACGAAAGTTCACAAAATTTTGTCCGCACAAGCTATTCTCGTGATATATTATTCTCGTGACACCAGTAAATTCTGGTTCTGAGACGGGAAGCCGAATCGAATCGCGGAGTAGAACTTACTAGTGTTACGTTATTATGAGAGTCCCGTGGGCCCCCTTGCGGGACTCTTCCTTTGTCTGGATTAGGTTGGGGGCTGCGTCATTTGGGTGTTTGGGAACAAAAAAGACCTGCAACAAACGTTGCAGGTCTTTTTAAATCTCGAAAGATTATGGTTTAAGATTCTGTGAGCAAAAAGAAGCCCTCGGTATTAACCGAGGGCTTCTTGCGAGAGCGAGGGGCTGACGGAGTTTTAATCTGCGTTTAGCCCCGAGCGGTCGTATTAGGCGCGAGCCTTAACCTTGTCGCCGTACTTCTTGATGAGTTCTTCCTGGATGTTCTTCGGAACCGGGAGGTACTTGCAGAATTCCATCGTGAATTCTGCCTTACCCTGAGTCATGGAACGGAGGTCCGTAGCATAACCGAACATTTCGGAAAGCGGAACTTCTGCATCGATCGTGGTCATGCCCTGTTCTTCGCTAGTGCCAGTGATTGCACCACGACGCTGGGAAACGTTACCCACGACACCGCCCTGGAATTCGGTCGGGGTCTGGATTTCGACCTTCATGATCGGTTCGAGAATCTGAGCGCCAGCCTTAGCGAAAGCTTCGCGGAAGGCCATACGGGCTGCAACCTGGAACGCCATATCAGAGGAGTCGACCGGGTGGAATGCACCATCCTGGACTTCCATTTCGATACCCACGACCGGGAAGCCGATCAAGGAACCTGCTTCCATGCAGCTCTGGAAACCCTTGTCGCAAGACGGGATGTATTCCTTCGGAATACGGCCACCGACGACGGAGTTGACGAAGTTGTAGACCTTTTCCTGGTCGCCTTCGACAGCCATCGGACGCATTTCACCGACAACCTTAGCGTACTGACCAGAACCACCGGTCTGCTTCTTGTGGGTGTAGTCGAACTTGGCCGGACGGGTGATGGTTTCGCGGTAAGCAACCTGCGGAGCACCAGTCGTCACGTCGCACTTGTATTCACGGCGCATACGTTCGATATAAACGTCAAGGTGGAGTTCGCCCATACCCTTGATGATGGTCTGACCAGATTCCTTGTCAACTTCGACCTGGAACGTCGGGTCTTCCTTCGTGAAGCGGTTGAGGGCCTTGGACATGTTGTCGAGGTCGTCACGGTTCTTGGCTTCAATAACAAGTTCGATAACCGGGTTAGGAACGTGCATAGAAGTCATGTTGTAGTGGTTCTTGCCGTCGGTAAAAGTCGTACCGGAGGCGCAGTCGATACCGAACAGGGCAACGATGTCGCCTGCACCGGCTTCGGTGATGTCCACCATTTCGTCGGCGTGCATACGCACGAGACGGCCCACGGACACCTTCTTGCCGGTGGCCATGTTGGTGATCATGTCGCCCTTCTTGAGGGTACCCTGGTAAATACGGACGTAGGTGAGCTGGCCATAGCGGTCGTTCACGAGCTTGAATGCGTAGCAGACGAGCGGTGCGTTGTCTTCGGACTTGAGAACAACTTCAGCTTCGTTGTTGTCGAGGTCGAGAGCCTTGTTTTCAACGTCGGTCGGGCACGGGAGGTAGTCGACGACACCGTCGAGGAGCTTCTGGACACCAACGTTCTTGTGAGCGGAGCCCATGAACACCGGAGTGATGTCGAGGCGGATGGTAGCTTCGCGGATAACCTTCTTGAGGAGGGCCTTGTCGATCTGGTCGACGCCATACTGGCCTTCCATAGCCTTTTCCATGACTTCGTCGCTGTAGTCTGCGCAGCAGTCAACGAGCTTTTCACGGTATTCGTTAGCCTGGTCGACGAGTTCTTCCGGGATATCCTTTTCGATCATGTCGTCGCCGTTTTCGCCTTCGAAATAGTAGGCCTTCATTTCGATAAGGTCGACCACGCCCTTAAGATTGGATTCCAAACCTATAGGAATCTGCATGACGCACGGCTTGTGGTTGAGCTTTTCCTTGAGCATGACAGCCACGCGGAGCGGGTTTGCACCGGAGCGGTCGCACTTGTTCACGAACACGACGCGCGGCACATGGTAGCGCTTCATCTGGCGGTCAACGGTAATAGACTGGGACTGAACACCTTCCACGCCGGTGAGCACGAGGATAGCACCGTCGAGCACGCGGAGAGAACGTTCCACTTCGATCGTGAAGTCCACGTGCCCCGGGGTATCGATGATGTTGATGGAGTCCTGTTCACCGGTCTTGGTGTGCGTCCAGTTTGCAAACGTAGCAGCAGACTGAATCGTGATGCCGCGTTCGCGTTCAAGTTCCATGGAGTCCATCGTGGCACCGACGCCGTCTTTACCACGAACTTCGTGGATAGCGTGGATACGCTTTGTGAAGTAGAGGATACGTTCGGTAAGAGTAGTCTTACCGGAGTCGATGTGAGCAGAAATACCAATATTTCTGTGCAGCTGAATGTCTTTCATATTTTTATTCCACTAATGGAGTTGATGTTATTGAATGTTGCGCCCAAAAATAGAAAATTTTGGGGGGAACTCAAGGGCGCTTTTTCATTTGATTGTATAAATGGGGGCTAAATCGGCCTAAATTTGCCAAAAAATGGAAAAAGCAACCTTAAACCAGGCTGCTTTTTGGAAACTTTTGTGATAAAAAATAAGTTTAAACGTTTTCTTCTGATGAACCTTCGGTTTCACTTTCGCTTTTTTCGCTCGGTTCTTCATTAGATTCGCTTGCGTCGGGATCCTTGTCGATGTTATTTTCGACGAGTTCCGGTTTTTCAACGCCTTCAAGCGCCTTGAAGTAAGCCATGGCGGTCTTTCCGACTTCGGTTGTGTCAAAGTATGTGTAGGCTCCGTTACCGATGGCGCCAATGGCGGGAATGGCACGGAGTGCGATGCGACCGAGGAAGTTTGCAGAAATTTTCACGCCGATTTTCTGGAGCAGCTTTTGGAGTGCCGTGAGCGAAAGCTTCTGGACGACGATGCGGCTACCTGTGCGAACGGCAACGTCACGGAGGAGCGAGGCTGCACTGTGGCGGAAAAGGCACCAGACCATAGCTTCACGGGAGAGCAGAGAGAATTTGCCGTAGGTGCAGGCGATGTCAGAGACGAGCTGTGCCTGGATGCGCCAAACGGCGGCAATGTCCGGGATAGAGGTCAACACGCCTGTAAAGCCTGCCGGGATGGAGAGCGAGGTACTCACGGTGGCAGCCTTCAAAGCTGCTTGCTTGATAAGAACGTCGGCGCGCTTGTCGGGATCGTTGTTGGGGCAGAGGAGCGAGTCCGGAATGTCTGTAATCAGATTGAAGACGATAGAGTTAAACAATTCCTGAATGGATTCGCTTTTTTTGTCTTTGTATTCTTTAAAATTCAACATGGGCTTGCTCCTTTGTTACTCCTATTTCAAGAACATTTTAACAATTCTTGAAAGATTTTGGGGAATCCTATATTGAAAATTACTTTTTTCTAGCCACAATTGCACAATTTCATCGACCCAAATTCGATCGGAGGCTACTTTTTCGACGATTATTTCGGTTTCTTCGCCGTTTTCGACGAGTTTGTAGTTTAAGTGGAACGAAATGGGGGTAGTTTCGCCATGCGGGAGGACAGTAAGGTCCATCGTCTGTTTGCTTGCGTTCACGCTGAAGGAAACGTTGTTGAATACTTTTTGAAGCTGTTCATCCATGATAAATTCCTTCGGTGATTAGAACAAAATCTTGGCGAATAGGCCCGTGCCTTTGGGGAGTGCTTTCTTGACAGAATGGTCCTTGAACCAGCACGCGGCGATCTCGTTGATCATTTCTCTCGGGCTATCGACTTTGTTTATAACGATCAACGTTCCTTCGTCTGTGTCTTCAAAGCAATAGTGGGCGCAAAGAAGGGTTGGCGTGGTTTCGCCATGCAGAAGGATTGTGATGTTCGCTTGGTTTTCTTGCGAGTCGATATCAATGCTTTGGATTTCTCCAAATTGCTTGAAGAAATCGTTGCGCTGAAAGAAAAATTCAACGGCTTTATCGCGCGCGTTACTGAGGAAGGACATGACTATCTTGGAAGCGTGAGAATCTCGATGCCGTCCTTGGTTTTGACGACTGTATGTTCCCACTGGGCGCTTAAGCTTCCATCGCGGGTGACTGCGGTCCAACCATCGGCGAGAGTCTTTGTTCCCGGACGTCCGACATTGAGCATCGGTTCGACGGTGAACACATTACCGACTTCGATGAACGGGCAACGTTCGTAGTTGCGGAAGTGGTAGACGGTCGGTTCTTCGTGGAAGCCGCGGCCGATGCCGTGACCGCAGTAGTCTTCGACAACACTAAAGCCGTGTTCGTCGGCGATGTCCTGGATGGCGCAGCCGATGTCGTTCCAGTGGGCGCCTCTTTCGCCTGCAGCGCGGATGCCTTCTTCCATGCAGAACTTGGCGGTGTCGACGAGTTCGCGGGCAATGTCAGAGACCTTGCCGACGCAGAACATGGCGGAGGTGTCGCCGTGGTAGCCGGAGAGGATTGTCGTGATGTCGATGTTCACGATGTCGCCATCCTTGAGGATGGTGTTGGCGTTCGGGATGCCGTGGCAGACAACTTCGTTGATGCTGATGCAGGCGTAGCGCGGATAGCCGTGGTAGCCCATGCAGGCGGAGATTCCTTTGTGCTGGCGTGTGTAATCGCCGATGAATTCGTCGATTTCGAGGGTGGAAACGCCGGGCTTTACCATTTCGCCCGCGCGGATCAGCGTTTCGGCAGCGAGTGCGCCGGCATCGCGGATCAGTTCGATTTCCTTTGCGGATTTAACTTTAATCTTAGCCATTGTTAGGTCTTCTTATTTTAAAGTTCTTTTGAGTGTCGCCTACTTCTTCCATGCATATCTGTCGAGCAAATAGGCGAGGAGCATTTGGTCGTCGGTGGAGCCGTTGGCGAGTTCTTTTACGAGCGGGAGCATGCGGCTGATGCGTTCGGTAGCTTTCTGGCCGCCGAAGTGCTTGCGGACTTCTTCGAGGCGGACTCGGGTACGTTCGCTCACCTTCTTTGCGATTTCATCGTTCGTGAGCGGGTCCATCTTGATAAAGTTGATGCCGAAATCGACGGCCGTCTGGCGTAAATCGATTTCTTCAACCGGCGTGATGAGCGAAATGCAAAGACCGCTGCGGCCTGCTCTTGCTGTACGTCCACTACGATGTACGTAAACTTCGTGGTCGGCAGGATGGTCGTAAACAATCACGTGCGTCACGTGGTCCACGTCGATGCCGCGGGCGGCGACGTCCGTGCAGATGAGAATCTTGAGTTTCTTGTCGCGGAAGGCGTTGAGCGTTTTTTCGCGGAGGCTCTGTGCTACATCACCGCTGAGTGCGCCGACTTCAAAACCGTAGCCAGAGAGCACCTGTTCGAGGTAGCTCACATCGCGCTTGTAGTTGCAGAATATCATGCAACTTTCAGGATTGTAGTATTCCAGAACTTTGATGGTCATGGAATCCTTTTCCATCACGTCGCATGTGTAATAGCGGTGTTCGAGGTTGTTGGCGATAACCTTGTCGTAGCTGAGCGAAAGGAAATCGGCACCCGGGCGCTGGAATTCGCGAGCAAGGCTCTTGACCGTCTGCGGAATCGTGGCGCTGTACATTGTGCAAGAAATTGCCTTGGGCAAGTACTTGCGGATTTTCTGCATGTCGGGGTAGAAACCCATCGAGAGCATTTCGTCGGCTTCGTCAAGCACGAGGTCGCGAATTGAAAGCAAGTCGACATTTCCGCGCTGAATGTGGTCCATCAGGCGGCCTGGTGTGGCTACAATTACATGGACTCCAGAGCGGAGCGCCTTGATTTGCGGTTCGTAGCTTACACCGCCAAAAATAGCGACGGACTTGATGCCTGTGCCCTTCGAGAGCTTTTCAAATTCTTCTTGCACTTGAATGCAAAGTTCACGAGTTGGGACGAGAATAAGTGCCTGCGGATACGGATGGTCGCGGACAATGACCTGCAAAAGCGGGAGTGCGTAAGCGCCTGTCTTGCCCGAACCGGTCTTGGATTGCACGAGCATATCGCGGGCGGCGAGCATGTAAGGGATGGACTTGCGCTGGACGGGCATGAGTTCGGTCCAGCCATGTTCCCGAAGGATAGCCTTCTGTTCTTCGGGGAGCATGTCAAAGGTATAATCGGGGAGCTTGTTCTTGGGCTCGATAATTTTGACGGGTGTTAAAAACGGATTGACTCTTTCTTTCGTTTCTTCTTTAATGTCTTCACTCATAGTGCGAGCAAATTTAGCAAAAGGCGAGTGACGCGGCAAAGCAACTTGTTGCTTTGACATGGCCGAGCCGTATTAAATGCACTCCGAAGGAGTGCCAAGATAGCAAATTAGAGAGTCCAGTGGTATTCAATGCCTAGGCTGATAAAGCAATCGATGGTGGATTTTCCGATAATGGTTGGAGCTGCGCCGGCATCGGGGGATGGGGCCTCATAAAGATCTCTACCGCGGCTCGAAATTCCGGCACGGAGATCTATTCCGTAATGTTTCAAAAAGACAAATTGTCCACCAACACCAACTAGCGCGCCTTTGTAAACGTCTTCGAATTTGATACGGTACTTGTATGATCTTGATGGTTCTTTAACACCTTTTTTGAGTCCAATGTCTTCGACATAGAATGAATATTGGAATCCTAGGAAAAATAGCGGGGTGATGTCCAGCCACGGCGTGATGGGGTATGTCATGGACAAGAGTGCGTTAAGACCGATGTCGTGCTGCCCAAAGTTCCAATGATCGAGTTCTTTATAGATGGTATCGGAAGCATCGAGTTTCATGTGACGGTTAGAATAGCGGTACATGAATTCGATACCGATAAATCCGTGCCATGTGAGGCCCGCATAAAGGCTGAGGAACGGGTCTGCATCATCGATGAAATTCCAGAGGCTGACGGAGTCCTTTGTGGCGCGGTAATTCTTTACGCGACTATTGGTATGGCTGCTTGTCCAGTTATCGGGCGTGAGTGGGAAATGTGCTTGCGAAAAACCGACTCCTACGCCTGCCCAAATTTTTATGTTGGGAACTTCTTTGTAGAGATCGTCGGGCTCTGTTTGCATTTTGAGGCGTTCTTCTTTGGAGAGACGGCGCTTGGTGCGCTTGTCAAAGAAGGTGGCGGCGATATCATCGCTAAGGGCAATCTTGTCGCTATTGGCTTTCACGATGCCTGCGGCTTTGGGCTCTTGAACGGTCTCGTCAAAAATGGCTACTTGAATATCTTTTCCGTGAGGTGCAAGGAAAAGTACGATATTGTCTTCGAGCGTTTGGATTTTTGCTGCCATGCCTGGGTGCCTTGCTCGTAAATGGACCGGCGGCAATCCTTTTTCGAGATTTTGCGAAAACCATTGACCATAGCGTTGTGCTACGGAATCGCGTTCCCATTCACCGAGCTCTCGGCATTTTGGGTCTCCGATGCCTGTATTGTTGCGACGGAGCGAAAGGCATAATTCAGCGGCATTGACGGGGGTGTTTCCATCGGGGGTCCATATTAAAATAGTTGCATCTTTCCAAAGGGTCCAATTCGAATTGAAGTAGACTTCGGAAGCGCATGCATAGGCCGCAAAAATCATGAGTATGATGAGGAGCTTTTTCACTTGACGACTCCTTCATAAAGATTCTTGCGGATTTTTTGGACGGCCAGTTGGATGAGATTCGTCAAATTTGCAAGCTTGTAGGTTGTAATGGGCTGCTGGATTTCGTCAACGGCACTGAAAAGCGGACGTTGCTTTAGGTTATCCCAAAGTGTGTACGAATAAACTGCACTGACGTTATCCGGTTTTTTGATGTTTCCGCTTTCGTTATGAATGAGCGCGTAATCAAAAAAGTTTTCACGCTTCAAGTCTGTGCCGATGATGAATTCGTGCAAGATAAGGACGACGGGTGGTACATTCCCAGCCGGATCCCTGAGGGGGACTCCCTGTTCAGGAATGTGCCCTTTTATGAAAATGCGCTCGTCAAGCTTTAGACTTTCTTCAGGAAACTTGGTATTTGTGGTGTCCGGAAGAACAATCAGGTTCCCGTATGCCTTGCGCATCTCCGTTTCGAAAATGCTACGGCAGTGGAGCGTTCCTTTAATTTGGATGCTGTCCTTGCCGATTTCAAGGCGCTTGGCAAACCAGGAAGATCGCGTAATCACAAATGCGTTTTCGATGCCTGTTACAGCAATGCCACCATAAGGCGCTTTATGGTATGCTGGATGGCTAGCTGTCCAATGATAAGAATCTGCACACCCGGTGAGCATGCAGATTGCAAATCCGAAGAAAAGGATAGACTTCTTAAACGTCATTTGCTCTCGTGGATTTCGCGGGATGGTTTTGCAGCTTTAGACTGCGCCCCACTTTTCACGGTAGGCGTAGACTTTATCAAGGATTCCTTCGGGCGCGTTAATCTTCTTGCGATTGTCTTCGTTTTCGAGGAATGCGATGATATCGTTGATGTTCACGATGGAATGGGCTTCGATGCCGTATTCATCTTGAACAGTCTGGAGCGCTGACTTGCCGTTTTCGAGCTTTTCCTTGCGGTCTACAGAAATTAAAAGGCCAATGACGTTTGCGTTTTCGATTTGCGAAAGGGCCTGCATCGTTTCATTGACGGATGTACCTGCGGTAATCACGTCTTCGATGATGACGACGTTAGTCTTTTCTGCATACTTGTAACCGACAAGAGAACCGCCTTCGCCGTGGTCCTTGACTTCTTTTCTGTTGTATGTGAATGTCAAATTCTGGGCGTACACATCGGAAATCTTCATGGCGGTGGCGGCACACAGCGGAATTCCCTTGTAGGCCGGTCCGTAGAGGTTTGTGGCCTTGCCGTCAAAGTGCTTCATGAATGCTGCAGCGTAGAATTCTGCGAGCTTCGAAAGGGAGGCGCCTGTGCGGAACTCTCCAGTATTGATAAAGTAAGGTGTTTCGCGGCCGCTCTTGGTCACGAAGTTGCCGAATTTGAGAGCGCCAGATTCTACGAGAAAGTGTACGAAAGTATCAGTATTGTTCATTGAACGATCCTAAGCTTTTGCTCCGATAAGGAGCGCAACGACTTCAGAGATGATGTTGTAATCGGTAATAAACTGGATAGCGAATAGCGATATCAAGCATATTACGCAAAGTACTAAATAGGTATGGAAGGATTTTTCAAAGCCTTTGATTTTTAGCTTGAAAATGAGCCAGACACCGAAACTCAGAATGGAACTGAAAACCCATGCTGCAGAAGTGTTCAAGTCGACGAGGCGGCTTGCTGCAAACGTAATGGTAATGCCTGGCAAGAAGAAAAATGCAAAGCTCAAAACAACGAGCAGTGCGAAGCCTACGTAGTAGGCCAGTCCGCGGTCTTTCTTGATGATGACCTGGGGGCCTCCAATAGAGGTCAGTTCTTCTTCGCCTGTCATCGGATTGACGTAGGCTTCCGGTTTGAACTGCTTGTACGGCGAATTGGAAGAATCTTCCTTGTGCTTTGCCGGGCGGATGACTTCGCCGGTCAAAGGATTGATGATTTCTTTATCATCATCGGATTCGATAATAGTCTGTTTGACTTCGGCTGCAGCTTCGGTCTTGACTTCGTTTTCGATAGTGGTAGCCGGTTCTTGTTTCTGAGCGGGGACTTCGTTCTGAATTTCTTCGGACATTGGTGACTCCTAGAGAATAAACGTTCTGCCCGCGTGAACAAACACGCGGTGTTCAAGCCAGAGCTTGAGCGCTTGGGAAAGCGTACGCTTTTCGATGTCCTTGCCGAGTTCGACAAGTTCGTCGATGCTTGCTGTTTCGGGAACGCGCTGGATGTCTTGGCAGATAATCGGACCTTGGTCGAGGTCTTCTGTTGCAAAGTGCGCTGTAGCACCGATAATTTTCACACCTTTATGCCATGCCTGATGGTAGGGCTTTGCGCCCTTGAAAGCCGGCAAGAATCCGTGGTGAATATTGATGATGCGGTACTTGAATTCTTCGGTAAAGTTCTCGCTCAAAATCTGCATGTAGCGGGCGAGGACGATGGTATCCGTTTTCGTTTCTTCGATAATTTCGCGGAAGCGGTTTTCGGGAATGGTCTTGTCCGGGTTGGACGGCACGTAGTAGAACGGCACGCCAAAGGAACCGCCTACAGGGCCCAAGTCCGGGTGGTTTCCGACGATGCAGCTGAATTCGCAGGGGAGGTCTCCATCACGATGCTTGAGGAGAAGGTCATAGAGGCAGTGGTCGGTCTTGGATACGAATATCGCAACGCGTTCTGTCTTGGAAGTATCAAAAAGTTTCCAGTTCAGCTGGAGGTGCGGAGCGATGGTCTCGAGGTGTCTTTTGACTTCGGGAATGTCGCTTGATTCTATATCGAATACGGCGCGCAAGAAAAACGTTTCGATATCCTTGGCGGTATGTTGCTGGAGGTCAATAATATTAGCTCCGGCTTTTGCAAGAACTTGCGTTGTGCCGGCGATAAGCCCTTTTTGGTCGGGACAAAGAATTTGAAGAATGTAACGAGTCATAGACATACTATAATATTAAAAAATTTAGGCCATGTTACCAAATATTTTATTTCCAAGTAGACAAAAAATAACTAACATTGCAGTAAGTAAATAAAAAGGATTAAAAAATGGAGAGAATTAAATTGTTCAAACTAGGAATTTGCTCTGTGCTAATGCTGTCCGCAGTACAGGTTTTTGCTGCACCGCCGAAAACTTGGGACGCTATTTTTAATGCCGAAGGACAGGGTGATTATGCTGCCGCTAAAATCAGTGGCGATATCCGTTTTGGTCAGTACACACATTACAAAAATGTCCAGCCGGTTTCGTTCCGAGTCTTGGATGACAAATTCGATTTCTCTGTTGCGGGTAACATGACTGTTCCGGCAAAGATGATTGAAAATCCGGAATTCTACGAAAATTGCCGCAACACCATGGAAGCATGGATTTCTTACTTCGACAAGCCGCGCCATTTCGGTAATGAAGATCTTATCATCAACATTGCGGGTGTTGACTTTGCATGCGGTAACGACTTGTTCAATATCTACGATTTACGTATAAAGTTTACAAATCCACAGGCTCAGAAGGCTTGGGTGGCTGAACTTGAAGGCCGTCAGAAATACAAGCGTGAACAGCTTTCTGCTTTCCGTAAGGCAGAACAGGAACACCGCGCTGAAATTCGTAACAAGTCTACTTCGTTTACGGACCCGCGTGATGGACAAGTCTATCGCATTATTAAGGTGGAAGGTCGTGAATGGTTTGCTCAGAACGTGAACTACGAAGTTCCGGGACATTCTTGGTGCTATGAAGACAAGGATTCTTATTGCACTCGTAGCGGTCGTTTGTATGACTTGGAAGGTGCTCGCAAGGCTTGCCCCGAAGGTTGGCACTTGCCGCGTGACCGCGAATGGTCTGACATGCTCAAGGGCCTTACGGGATGCTACGATGGTGTTGACAAGTGCGGTAACTTTGCTACAAAGATGAAAGCTACGACTGGTTGGCAGGGCGGTGGCGGTACCGACGAATATGGTTTTACCGTGTTCTCTTCGGGCTACCGCAAAGTGCTTGGCAAGTCTACAGTGCGCTATGAAGATATGGGCGAATACGCTGGATTCTGGAGCGCTCAGAACGGCCGTAACGAAACGATTTGGCTCTGGGCTATGGGCCGCATGAGTGACCAGATGGTTCGCCAGCTTGTTCCGGCAACCGCTAAGAACAATGGCTACTCTGTTAGATGCATTAACGGAAACTAATAGTTAGGCACCTGCGGTGCAAAATAAAAACGAGAG
Source organism: uncultured Fibrobacter sp. (assembly GCA_947165045.1). Lineage (GTDB taxonomy): Bacteria > Fibrobacterota > Fibrobacteria > Fibrobacterales > Fibrobacteraceae > Fibrobacter. The sequence goes on from CAMUYW010000005.1 coordinate 23,758, forward strand.
CTTAAAAAGCTCTCGTTTTTTAATGCTAATCTGTAGCCCGCCGTGGCGGGCGTTATTTCGTCAAACCTACATTTGCCTAATCGGGAAGAGGCCAAGCAAGTCGAGGACGTTCTCGAGCACAATCTGTGTAGACTGTACGAGGAACAAGCGAGACTTTTCTTCGGCAGATCCGAGCACGCGGTCTTCGTGGATGAACTTGTGTGCGGCTTCGGCAATTTCGAGTGCATATTGCGCGAGAACGCTAGGTTCATCATCCTTGACAGCGCCAAGAATTTTTTCGCCCTTCTTCGCGAGAATGTTGATGAGGTTGTAGGCTGCATCATCGGTGAGTTGCGAGTAATCGGCTTCGCTTGCGGAAACGGTGTAGCCGGCCTTGCGCATGATGCTGCAAAGACGCACGTGGGCGTTCTGTACATACGGACCCGTGTCGCCTTCAAAGCTCATCACGGCATCCCAGTCAAAGCGCACGTCCTTCAAACGGCTGTTCTTGAGATCGTTGAAGGTGAGTGCGGAAATACCGATCTGGCGTGCAATGAGTTCCTTGTTTTCAAGCGTCGGATTCTTTTCATCGATGAATTCGAGAATCTTCTTTTGCGCTGCTTCAATCACGTCGCGGAGGAGGCTTGCCGTACCGGTACGTGTCTTGCCCTTTTCCCACTTGCCATCGACCAGCTGGAGGATCACGCCGAACGGAATGTGGTACATGTCCTTGTACCATTCGCGGCCCATCTTCTTGAGCACGTGGAACACCTGCTTGAAGTGGAGAGCTTGTCCGAGGTCCACCACATAAAGGCACTTGTCAAAGTTGTATTCCTTCTTGCGGTAGATAGCGGCAGCGAGGTCGCGAGTTGCATACAACGTGGAACCATCGCTCTTGCGGATAAGGCACGGATTCAAGTCGAATTCATCGAGCATCACCACGTCGCGTTCCTGGCTGTTCACCAACAAGTTCTTTTCACGGAGTTCGTCGAGAACGGCCGGAATCTTGTCTTCAAAGAAGGATTCGCCGGTGTAGTGGTCAAAGCCAACGCCCATCATGTCGTAAATGCGCATGAGTTCCTTAAGCGTTGCTGCGCGGAATGCGGTCCACAACTTGCGGTAGAATGCATCGCCCTGTTCAAGCTTTGTGAATGCGGCACGTGCTTCGTCTTCAAGGCCGGGCTCTTCTTTGGAGGCTTTGGAGAAGCTTGCGTAAAGGATGTTGAGTTCCTTCACGGTGAGGGCGTCGAGTGTCGCGTCATCGGTCGGGAGCTTTTCGCGGAGGTACATCACGATGAGCTTACCGAATGCCGTACCCCAGTCACCCAAGTGGTTGATGCGTTCGACCTTGTAACCGGCAGCCTTGTAAATGCGGGCGAGAGAGTTTCCGATCATGGTAGAACGCAAGTGGTGGAATGCGAGTTCCTTACCGATGTTCGGGGAACTGTAGTCGATGCAAACGACCTTGCCATTCGGGGCAGCGTGACCGTATTCCAAGCCCTTGGCGGCAATGGCGTCCAAAGTTTCCTTGGCGAGGAAGTTGCGGTCAATAAAGAAGTTCAAATAACCGTTCACCGCTTCGACCTTGGAAAGACCGGCTGGGAGCTTCACCTGTGCAGCGAGGTCTTCGGCAATTAGCTTCGGAGCCTTGCGGAGAGTCTTTGCAAGAGAAAAACACGGGATGGTGAAGTTTCCGTGGCTTGTATCAGGCGGTACGGAAATAAGTTTCAATGCGGCATCTTCAGCAAATGCTCCAGTAGCGGCAAGTGCCTTTGCGATTTCTGCATTAAATGAGTTCATTGTCGTCTCCAGACTTCTTAGCGTCTTCGTTGATGAAGTCATGCTCATCAAGGTTCATGAGTTTGCCGTCTGCATAAAGACGGTCGAAAGAAATTTCGTTTCTCTTTTCTTCTTCGAACAAGTGGACCATCAGGTCAAGACCTGCATCAAAGATGGCCCAACGTACGCCTTCCTTGTATTCAACGCCGACATAGTGGAGTTTGCGAGCCTTGAATTCTTTGGTGAGCTCGTTCAAAATAGCTTGCATTTGGGCTTCGCTTTCGCATGTGGCAATGAGGAAATAATCCGCTTCGTTCTTGACTCCGCGGAGGTCTATGAGCTGCACGTTTTGAGCGCGAAGTTCAAAAAGGATACCTGCACCAAGCTTTACGGTTTCAGAAAAATCTTGGTTATTTTTTGCTGTCATTTTTTTCTCCCTGATCGGGTTCTACTATTTGTTGAAAATCTCTTCCGGTGTGCACGATTGCATCAACCGTGGCGTTCTTGTTCAAGAGGATCAAAACGTTTTTTGTTTTTAATGTGGCCGCGAGTACTTGTGCGCCTTCCCATTCCGGGTTTCGGAGTACAATGATGGTTTCGTCATAGTTCTGTAGTTGTTCATTATCGATGTGTACGACATCAAAACCATTGTCTCGCAAAAATGCACGCATTTTTACGGCGGCGCCTTTCATACTGCAACTGTTCAGTACTTCAACCTCTCCCTTGATGCGGCGCACTTCATGTACAACAGGAGCTGGCTTTTCTTCTTCGCAACCTGTAAAAAGGAATGCGGCAAAAATAGCCGAAGAGGCTCCTACGGCAAAGTTCAGGCGGAGTGCTTTAGAAAGGTTTTGGAACATTCTTTGCCGTAAAATTTAGAAAAATAAAAAAGCCCCCGTCTCGCAAAAACTTGGGGACGGGGGACTGTTTAGGGTTGAGTCTTAGTCGTTATGGAAAAAGCGGCGTGGGCCGTAGGCTTTAAATGAGTCTCTTTCGTTGACGTACGAGACTCTTAATAGAGTGTTTTCACTAGGCTTATATTCCAATGAAACTTCTGGAATCAAAACGTTGACGTTGCCTTGACGCAAGTCTTCTCTTGCAATTTTGGAGCCGTTGTTGATGTTTGCGTAAAGCGGCATCCAAAGGCCTACGTTTGCGTACAAGTGAAGATTAGGTGTGAACTCGTAGGCAAAATGTCCCATAAAACTTTGGTTTGCTAGGGAACCGAAACTCCCTGCTACAAAATTTAGGGAATAGGTGTACGCGACTTTTAATGCGGGGTCGAAAGTGTCGTGTCGCACCATTTGGTTGGAATCAAATTCGCGGTTCCAGGGAATTCCAGTAGATTCGGTATTTGCGGGAATGTCCGCAAAAGCTAGCGTTGCAAAGCTTAAGGCTGATAAAATAAAGTGTTTCATATTCATGTAAATGAATATACAAAACTACTTTTTACGAGAGTAGTAGAATTTATCTGCAATAGAAAGGATTGTTCCAGGGACAATCATCGTAGAAAAAGCGGCGCGGGCCATATGCCCTGAATGCATCACGTTCGTTGATGTACATGACTCTAAATGTCACTTTATCATTGGGCTTGTATTCCAACGCGATGTCTGGAACTAAAACGCTTACGTTCCCTTGCTTTACATCTTCTCTTGCTATCGGGGTTCCGAAGCGGATGTTTGAATATAGCGGCATCCAGAGGCCTACGTTTGCATACAAGTGCAAACTTGGTGTAAACTCGTAGGCGAAATGAGCCATGAAACTCTGTTGTGCAAATGAACCGAGCGACCCGCCGATGAAACTCACAGAATAAGTGTATGCGACTTTCAATGCTGGGTCGAAAGTGTCGTGTCGCACGAGGCGCTCTGGGTCAAAATGTTCGCGGTTCCAGGGAATGCCGCTGGATTGAATGACGTAAACTGTATCGACAATAGAATCTTGGGCTGCAACGGGCTTTGCCTTCGCAGGATCTACTGCAAAAGCGAATGTCGCAAGAGCTATTGTCAATAACAGTAAACGCATTTTACTTTTCTTTGTTATCGCTTGAGTTGTCTTTTGTGACACCAGCGAGCTTTGCGCCGAACATGGAACCAAGCACTGTGCGGAGGTCAATGCCGAGCGAATCTGTAAGCCCGTTCGTGACTTGAGTGAGCGTCTTGGTGATGTCGCCCGTGAGCTTTGCCGTATTGCCTTCGCCGTACATGGTGATGTTGCCAATCTTTTCCATCGGTTTTGCAATGGCGGCTGCGATTTGTGGCATCTGCTCGAAGTATTTCTCAATCGTCTTGAGCTGCATTTCTTGGCGAGCGGCGTCACCGTAAAGTTTCATGGCTTCGGCCTTCTTGTTGAGAGCTTCTGCTTCGGCAAGACCTTGTGCCTTGATGGCTTCAGCTTCTGCCAAGCCCTTTGCCTTTGTTGCTTCAGCCTCTGCTAATGCTTTTGCCTTGGTAGCTTCAGCTTCTGCAAATGCTTTTTCCTTTTCTGCTTCTGCAATCTGCTTGATGGCCTTTGCGCGTTGTTCTTCTTTATAGCGGACTGCTTCTGCATCTTTCTGTTGCTGGAAGAGTTCTGCTTCGGAACGCTGAATTTGAGCTTGGCGATCGGCTTCGGCTTTCTTTTCGATTTGGGCTTTAAGTTCCTTTTCGGTCACGACGACCATGCGTTCGCGAATTTCAATTTCCTTTTCTTGCTTGGCGACTTCAGCTTCGGCCTGTGCTACGTTGATTTCCTTTTGCTGCGTCTGCTTCTGGATTTCGTATGCGGCGTCTGCAATAGCTTTTTCTGTATCGGAAATCTTTTGCAAGTTCGCTTTTTTCACGGCGAGATCGTTTTGCTTCTGCGCAATTTCGAGTTCGGCGGCAACGGCTGCGTCGTTAGCTTCTTTCTTGGCCTGCGATTGTGCCACGCTGATGTCTCTTTCTGCATTTGCCTTAGAAATAGCGGCTGCCTTGCGGATGGCAGATGTCTTATCGACACCGAGGTTTTCAATCACGCCATTGGCATCTTCAAAGTTCTGGATGTTGAACGTCTGCACCACGATACCGAGCTTTTCAAGGTCCGGAATTGCGTTTTCAAGAACGAGTTCAGAAACCTGTTTGCGGTCACCCACGAGGTCAACGAGCTGCATTCGGCCCACGATTTCACGCATGTTACCTTCGAGAATATCGACAATCATGGCGCGGATATCTTCAGGCTTTTTGTTCAAGAAGTTCTGTGCCGAAGATTTGAGACGGTCCGGATTATCAGAAATCTTGGCAGTCACGACGGCATCGACAGAAACGTTGATGTAATCTTTTGTGGGAACCGGGCTTCCTGTTTTCACGTCAATCTGAATCAATTGCAATGAAAGGTGGTCCGCGCGTTCGAAGAACGGAATTCTGAGGCCGGCTCTACCGATGATGACTCTAGGTTCCTTGCGGATTCCGGAAACAATTATAGCTTCGTCCGGAGCAGCCTTGATGTAAGACATAACGAAAATAATGACGAGTAAAACAATTGCGGCTGCAATAGCTAAGTAAAGAATATTATCTGGCATTTAATAACCTCAATATGATAGTTTACATCTAATATACAACATTTTCAAATAAAAAGCCCGCGCACTTTATATGTGGCGGGCGAAATTCACTGCTTAATTTAGAGTTAAATCTTTTCGATGATTTCGTTTTTGCCGTTAACGCGTATAACGGTCGGCTTCCATGTCTTGGCTTCTTCTGGGGACATGGTTGCGTAAGCCACGATAATCACGAGGTCGCCTGGCTGAACCAAGCGGGCTGCGGCACCGTTCAAGCAAATCACGCCAGTACCTGCTTTGCCTTCAATGACGTATGTATCAAGGCGAGAACCATTGTTGACATCGAGAACGCCAACTTTTTCGAAAGGAAGGATGCCTGCTGCATCCATCAAATCGCGAGCAATAGTAATTGAGCCCTCGTAATTGAGGTTTGCATCAGTTACTGTAGCGCGATGGATTTTGCTTTTAAGTAATTCTAGCTGCATGATGCGCTTAGAACTTCACATTGAGGAAGCTTGCAACGCCCTGGTCCGGAGTCGGAATAATACCAAAGCTGAAGCGGTTTGCGTCCGGGTTGCTATCCCACTGGGTGCTGATGAAAGCATCTGCAAAAGACCAGAGGTGAGCTGCTGCGATTCCAAGGAAACCATACCACCAGTAGCTCTTATCTTGTGCATAAAAAACTACTGTGCAAGCGATACTGCCGACTTCAAGAACATCCATAAAGGTAGCCTTGGCGGTCTGCTTTGTTTTCCACTGGTAGTACGAAGGAATCAAAAGAGAAATGTAAGCGCTTCCTTGATCACCACTGCGATAGCGATAGGAGCGGTCGATGTCTGCATCTTCCATACCTTCAGCACGCTGACTGAGCCAATCTTCTTCGCTCACACCAAGTCTGTTCCAAGGTTTCTGGAGATATTCAGTCGGACGAATGCCGAGTTCGACGAGTTTCGTCAACTTTTCACGAGAGACGCCTTGTTCCTTAGCCTGCTGGTATTCCCATTGGGTAAGACCCATGTCTTCGTACTTGAAACCTTCCCATTGGCCGCCAACAGCTTGAGCTGTGCCAACATTTGCTTGGGAAGCTTCTGCATTTGCTTGTGCTATGGAATCTGCAGTTGCAGCGTCTTGGAAATCGTCAGAAAAGAGGTCGTCAGACTGAGCAAACGCTAGTGAGCCCGCGAAAAGAACAGCAGAAAGCACTTTAAACATGTTACTCATTTTGATCTCTTTCTTAAACGTTTAATGCCGGGGGAGGGAATCGAACCCTCACACTCTCGCGAGTACTGGATTTTGAGTCCAGCGCGTCTACCAATTTCACCACCCCGGCGGGGAGGTAACACAAATATAGCACATTTTTCGCCTTTTTTGTAGGTATAATGCGAAAAAACGCATGTTTTATGCGCAAAAAACAGTAAAAAATTTTTTAGCTAGGCGGTTTGTAAATGTTTAGAGAGCTTGCTTTACGAGCATCGGTCTAAATTCGACGTTCAGCGGGGCCAGTTTTTTAGCTCCATAGTCTACGGCGTTTTCCTTTGTATCAAAAGGACCGGTGCGCACGATGTAAAGGACTTTGCCGCTTTCTAGAGTATTCTGCGTGATTGTGCAAGATATGTTGCGCTTTTTCAGGTTATCGACGAGCAAGTCGGCGTTGGACTTGACGCCAAATGCGCCCAGTTGCAGCTGCCATGCGGATTTTTCTTCGGCAGGCTTTGCTTCGATTGCGGTTTGCTGTGCCGCTTGGTTTGTTGACTGCACAGAGATCGATGGCGTTGAATTTTGTTGTGCAGGGTTCGCCTGTTCTTTGGGCAGTTCAGCGGTTTGTGGCTTTTGTTCTGCGTTTGCAATCTGTTCTTTCTTGGCGGCTTGTTCTGCCCTGGCTTTGAGGGCTTCGGGGTTGCCGAGATCCTTGCAGGCTGCGTTCAATTCTTCGCTATGGGCGCGGTCTTGCACGGCGGCGCAGACTTTTTGCAGTACGGTAACTTGGTGCGGCTGAGACGTTTCTATAGCGTGAACGAGGGATTCTGCGGCTTTGTTGTAGCGGCCAAGGTACAGCTGGAATTGAGCCTTGGTCATCATGAGGTCGGCGTAAATGGCTTTTTGCGGGTTTGTTTTTTCGATGAGGCTGTCGAGGCGTTTGCCGGCCTTGCTAAAATCGGCGGTTACGCCAGTCTGAGAGAGGGCGAGTATATTCCACAAAAAGCATTCGGTGCGTGTGGAGTCGGGCTGTGCGGGGCAAACGACTTCGTAAGCGGCGGCAGCTTCTTTCCAGTTGCCGTTGACATACGCTTTTTGAGCTGAAGCTAGTGTTTGTGCGGGTTGCGCGAAGGATGCTGTCGTGAGAAATGCGCTCAGGGCGCCTGTAATAACCAAATTACGAATAAAATATTTAGCCATATTGCCCTCTTTCGGTCCCCTCTAAAAATTCATTTTCGAAAATTTCGAGAAACTCTTGCGACTCGGATATGTCCGTTCGAACAATTTCGACGGCCAATCGCTCGTCTTACAGAGTTTTGGCTGCGACACATCGTGCTGGTTGTATGTTCATACCAACTGTACAGTTCGGTCATGTCCATGCAAGCATGGGCGCAACACTCACTTTGGACAGTTGTCGTCATTCAAAGTGGCAAATACCTCCAGTATTCACCACTTTTCATTCCTGCCATCACTCGGTCTCGCTCAAATTTCCTTTATCAAAGCAATTTTTAGAGGTAACCTTTTTATAAAAATAAAAAAAATAGAGAAAATTGGCGAATGCTGAAATGTGTAACTCGTTGATATTGCGTGAGTTACGCGAATAGACCTCGGTGCGGAGTCGGCTAAACGAGAGTGCCGCGGAGCGTCCAACCGCGGATGTCATCGATTTTCACGTTCACGTAATCGCCCGGCTTGATGATGCGGCTTTCTTCGGGCTTGAAGATGACCTTCTTGAAATTGTCCGTTTTACCAACAAATTCAGTTGCATCGCGGGTGGAGCTAGCTTCGACGAGAATTTCTTCGGTGCGACCGATCATCATCTGGTTACGCTTGAGTGTAATCGCGTTTTGGAGTTCTACGAGGCGTGTGTGGCGTGCCGACTTTTCTTCGGGCGTGAGGATTTCGGGCTCGTTGTACGATTCCGTTCCTTTTCGCGGGCTGTAGATGAACATGTAGGCGGTGTCGAACTGGCAGGCTTCAAATGCCTTGATTGTTTGTTCGAAATCTTCATCGCTTTCGCCCACGAATCCGCAAATGACGTCCGTCGAAATCGCATAGTACGGGTCGTGGCTACGCAGCTGTTCGATGACGGTCATGTACTGTTCCATGTTGTGCTGGCGGCGCATCTTCTTGAGGATGGCGTCGGAGCCGCTCTGGAGCGGGATGTGAGCGTAATGGCAAACTTTCGGGTTGTTCAGAAGAACGTCGATGAGTTCGTTCGTGTAGTGGCGCGGATGCGGGCTTGTAAAGCGGATGCGCTTGATGCCGCCGATTTCGGAGACCTTCGTCAAAAGCGTCGCGAAGTCTTCGGTAGCGGTCTTGTAGGCGTTTACCGTCTGGCCGAGCAGCATCACTTCGCTAATGCCCTTGTCGGCGGCCCTGCGGACTTCGGCGAGGATGTCGTCTGCTTCGCGGTATTTCTCGGGACCGCGGAGGTACGGCACGATGCAGTAGCTGCAACGCTTGTTGCAACCGCGCTGGATGGCGACAAACGTGCTGAAGTTGTTGCTCAATTTGGCGTAGTCACCGAGGTAGTTCTCGCTACGGTCTTCGTCGATGAACATCTTGTGGTGCGTCTGGTGCAGCGGGCTGTGGGCGTCGCCGAACAGAAGCTCCGGAATTTTGCGGTACTGGTCCGGACCTACGATGTAGTTCACGTTCTTGAGGCGCTTCAACAGTTCTGGCCCGCGGTTCTTGGCCATGCAACCGCAAACGACGACTTTCACGTCGGGATTCTTTTTGCGCAAGTACTTGAGCTTGCTGATGTTCACGATGGCGGTTTCCTCGGCCTTTTCGCGTACGCTGCAGGTGTTCACGATGATGATGTCGGCGTCTTCCTGGTTGTTCGTCTCGACACAGCCGCACATGTCTAGCTGTTGAGCTATCATCGCGGAGTCGTATTCGTTCATCTGGCAGCCGTATGTGGCCAAGTGGTATTTCTTCATGCGGCCAAATTTAGTAAAAGTGTGCAAGGCGAACGATGCGCAAAAGCTCGCTTTTGCATATCTAAACCGCCGCCACGGACGCAGAATGCGTCAAAAGGCGAGCGACGCGCGAGTTAAGCTTGCTTGAACGAGCATGTCCGAGCCGAGCTAAATGCACTCCAAAGGAGTGCCATTTAGAAGGTAGTGGTTGGTGGTTTGAAAGTGCCTAAAATCGCAAAAAGTGCTACCAAAATGCATGGAAAAATGAAAATGGTAGCATAAATTGTATGTAAATTAACTAAAACCTATCGAATTTTGGGGTGCTTTGGAGAAATTATGCTACCAAAAAGGGTTAGTTTCTTGTTTTGGTAGCATGTTTTTCGCTGTTTAACCCCTAAATGATGCATATAAACTAAAAATTATGCTACCAAAAATATCTTTTGGGTTCGTTTGGTAGCATTTTTTGAAGAAAAATGCATTTTCACGCTCGCGATGCCTTGCTTTGAATGGAAAAAATTTGCATATTCTAATTATCGGTTGCGCAAGGATGACTTGTTTGACCCTGTTATTATATGTTGGTTGCGTCCAGAAGTCTCTTTAGACGTTTACCTCGGTTTGCTATATCGTTCTTTTTATGTACTATCAAATTGAGGGTGTGATGCAGTCTTTCGAAAGACTTTCTCCTGATATACTTTTGCCCATGTTGCAAACTCGTGCGGATGAACTTCTCCGTGCTATTGAGTTGACGAAAAAATCGCTGAACCGTGTACCGCAAGGGCGTTTAAAGCTGGCGAGGCGTAATCATGATTTTTACGCTTATCATGTGGTGGATGATAAGAGCGAATATATTCCCAAGGGCAATTTTGCGTTGGTGACGAAGTTGGCTCAAAAGGATTATGATGAAAAGGTGCTTGATGTGCTGGAACGCAAGCTTGGTTTACTCGATGCTTTCATTGAAAAATACAAGACGATTGAGAAACAAGACGTTTATGAAAATTTGAGTGAGGAGCGAAAGTCAATGGTTGAGCCGGTTCTGCTTTCTGACGCCGAATTCGCTAGGCGTTGGCTTGCTGTGCCGTATAAGGGGAAAGGTTTCGAAGCGGGCGCTCCTGATTTGCGGACGATGAACGGAGAACGAGTTCGTTCCAAATCTGAAGTTATTATCGCAGATGCGCTAGAACGTTCGGGAATTCCGTACAAATACGAAAGCCCAAGAGAACTTTCTGATGGAGGCGTGCGTGTATATCCTGATTTTACTTGCCTAAATTTGAGGACTCGCAAAGAAGTGTTGTGGGAACATTTGGGAATGATGGATAACCCTGAGTATGCGTCTATGACCGTGAAAAAAATTTCGTCCTATCTGAAAAACGGATTTGTCTTGGGTGTGAATTTGATTGTTTCAATGGAATGTTCGGACAAGCCTTTGAATCAAACAGAAGTAAGAAAAATTATACAGGGCATATTTAGGGTAGATAAAAAGTAGATGGATTGAAATTTGTATAATAGGGGTATGGCAAAATTTATTAGAAAATGTTTTCGCGAATTCGCGTTGACGGCTGCGGCGGTGCTGTGGGCGGGGTGTAGCGATGTTGATAAAGACGTAAAAGATGTTGCGAGAGAAACGCACAAGATTGAAAAAACGGATGAATTTACCGCGTTGGAAACTGTTAAAGCGGAACAGGTCCAGAATGAAAAGAAAGATTCTATACTGAATGATTCTGTATTGGCAGAAATTTCGAAAAATGATAGTGTTTCTAGCGGTAGAATGAAAAAATACAAATCCGATATGTTAGATGGAATGGGGAGCTATTACGGAGTTGTTCAAAATATAGATCCTAACTTGTTTGCGCTGAATCACACTGAAAAGGTTCAAATAAAAGAAATTATCATTGAAAAAAACAGTGCTTTGAAAAAAGATCACGTTGCCAAAGTTGTACGAAATCGAGTTCCGGGACTTCGACATGTTTATTACAAGTATTTAAAAAGGATTCCGTAGATGTTTTTGAAGATAAAATTTTTGGCGGCGAAATCGTCTTGAAATTGACGATTGCTGCGGATGGTTCAGTAAAGGACGTTGAAAAGATATCTTCGAACACGAGTAAAAAGCTTTTTGAAGAAGAAATTATAAAATTGGTTGGACGATGGACATTTTGGCGTGTAAAAATTGGAAACACTATTGCCACTATCACGTTAGTTTTTTCCAAAAAATAAAAAGTCTTGTGGCTTTGCTGCGTTTTCCCGTATTCTTTGGTGATTGAAAAGTTTTTTACGTTTACGTGGATTCGAAATTTTGTATAATCAGAGTATGGCGAAAAACTTTAGCAAATATCTTGGTAAACTCGCTATGATGACTGCGGCTGTGCTGTGGGCGGGGTGCGGCGATTCGGAACTAGAGGCTGATGAACTAGTCTCGCAAACAAATGTTCAGGTGAAATCTCAAAAGGTTCAAGAGCAACCTAAAAAAGGTCTTCTAGGTATTCTTGATGTGGTACAAGTTTTCAAACCAGGATATCATCCTATAATTGAACTCCCTAAATTATCTGGTGTGACTCCACTTTATGGATGTTGTAAAACTGAAAAAGAATATCTAGAAGATTTTAGTTTCGAAGAGGAAGGTGTTTTTGTAGAAGTCTCCAAATGGACTAAACGTGGAAAAAAATCTAATTGGGATTTCAAGATTATTGAAAAAAAGATTCGTGGCGAAGCAAAAGTTCTTTTTGATTTTTACAAGTCATTTTTTGAGAAAAACCGATTGTATATGTATTCTGTCTTTCTTAAAGTTTCTTTGGATAAAAAGGGTGTTGTAAAAAATATCGTAGTCAATTCGCCAGAGGCGGAATATGCTGCTTTTGAAAATCAGATTGTAGATTATGTGAAAAATCTTCGTTTTAAGGGCTTTGCTTCGTCTGCTTTTTCGATGAATCTTAATTTCTATATCCCCATGAAGGAAAATAAACTTTCTAATTGGGATGAGTGGCAACAGGCTTTGTCGAAACGGTTTGTGAAGGCTCCCAAGAGGTCGGATATCGTTGTTGTTGATGCTTATGGCCTTGATATAAATGATATATGGAGGGTGTGCCGTCAGCGGACTCCTTTCTTGCGACAAATTTATAGAAACTATTTAAAGAAAAATCCAAAATTCAGCGGAACTGTTGTTCTGAAAATAGAGGTTGGATTTGGAGGTTTCTTTAAAAAAGTCGAGATTGATTCTTCAACAACGGGGGACAATGAATTTGATGAAAAAATTAGGAATGCTGTGAGTCGTTGGAGTTTTGGAAAAAAACAAATCCAGGGAACATTTAAGATTCCGTTTACGTTCTATGAAAAAGAAAATTAGGAAATTTTTACGATTCTACGAATAACCTATTTTATATAATCAGAATATGGCAAAGAACTTTAGCAAATATCTTGGCAAAATTGCGTTGATGACCGCGGCGGTGCTGTGGGCGGGGTGTAACGATTCTAACAAAAAGACAGATGAACCTGTTGTGCAAAAAAGCGTTAAGGCGGAACAATCGCAGAATGCTGAAGTGCTTGTGGAACAGTTGAATAAATTAGAAGTTCCTCAAGCGAGTGTTGCTGAAACTGCAGAGTCTTCGACGGACGCGAGTAAGGTTGCTGAATCTTCAGCTTCGGTTGGTGATAATGTTGCCGAGCGTCCTAACGATAGCCTGCGGAAAAAAGCATCTCGCATTAAGAAAGTAAAATCTGAAATCGGCATGATTAGGGCTTTGTACGGCGTTGTCGAAGAAGATATGGGGCGAGCGGTCGCTCTTTACGGTGTTCGGCCTCCGCGTGAGATTATTATGCCAGATGGTCCGCATAAAGTAAATCCTCGTTCGTCGTCATCGGAACAATTGGGGTCATCTTCGTCTGAGACTAAATAAACTCAGCAAAGTCTTTGATATGCCCTGCGGTGTATCGCGGTTTTAGGGGCAGGAGGTTTTCTGCTTTGCCAAAGCCTTCGAATAGCGTGATGCAGTCGATGCCTGCGTTCTTTGCTGCTAGAACATCGGGCGTGTCGTCACCGATCATAATTGCTTTTTCAGGAGCAATTCCGGTTTGGCGTAGAATTTCGAAAATTCCGGCGGGACTTGGCTTGCGCTCGGGCGTGGTGTCGCCACAGAGATAAGTGGCGAAAGAATTTTTGAGTCCGAATTTTTCGAGAATTTTCTTTGCTGGTGCGACCGGCTTGTTCGTGAGCATCGCGGCGCATTTAGTCCCGGCTCGCTTCTTATCATTTTCCGCGCAGTCCCTATCACATCCCGCGCTTTGGACAATTCGCTTAATGAGTTCCACAACGCCTTCGTAAGGCTCCGTATTTTCGGTACAATGTTCCCAGTAGTAATCGGAATAAACTTTGTGAATCTCTTTGACTTTTTCTTCGCTGTAGCCTTCGCGTTCTAGAACGGCCGCGACTTCATCAAAGTTGCGGACTTTTGCCACATCAATATAATTAGCGGCAGCCGCTCGGCGAATAAGGTTCATGGAACCATTGCCGATGAATGTTCGCACGTCATCGTTGCTGTGCGTCTTTAGCCCGAACTGCGTCATGGCGTAATTGACTGCCGGGGCCAAATCGCCCAACGTATTGAATAGCGTGCCGTCTAGATCGAAAATGAACAGTTCCCTTTGTGCTAGCAAAGCCTTGAGTTCGTCGCGTGGAGTCATGGCGCCAAATTTAAAAATTTTTGTATATTACCATACATGAATTACAAAAAGTTTTCTCTTGCTTTTTTAGTCGCTTTTTTTGTGGCTCCCGTGCTCGCTCAAGATATTATCCGTTTTGTGCCGGATCCGTATCCGATTGGTTATGCAGATCAGGGCGATGTCAAACATATCGTTATCAAGGGCGCGAATGTTACAGATAAAGAAATTGTCCTTGAAACTGTAATGGGGCAGGGCATTGGCATGTCGAACTTCAAGTATCCGACGAAAATAGCCCCAAATGCTCCGATAACGATTGAATTCGACATGGATTTTGCAGGCATGGATGGCCAAATCAACCCGGTCGTGGTCATTGTCGATAGCCAAGGCAAGTCGTATGCAGCACAGCTCGATGGCTATGTGAAAAATCCGATTTTCTTTGGCGAAAAGCTATTTGATACGGGTTACTACGCTCCGAACGAAAAGCGTGAATGGACGTTCTACGTGTGGGGTATCGACAAGAAAACTCGCCCGGACCTAGCGCTTGATGAAAATGCCCAAAAGGAATTTAAGCTCAAGACGAAAAACGTGATGCTCAATGTCGATGATATGGGTAAAATCAAGGAAGGCGGCAAGGTTCCTGGCCTGAAGTTGACGCTTTCGACCAACGGACTTTCTCGCTCTGGCTGGGAACTTAAGCAGAAGAGCATCCGCAAGATTGTGGGTTTCAAGAGTAAGAAATTCCCGAAGGCAACGCCGGAAGTGTTAATCGTTGGCTATTGGAAAGACTAGCGCTGGTGGAATGGGTTAATTTTTGCTTTTTTCGAGAGCCTGCCTTGAAAAAATACCATGGTTTAACTAACTTTGGCATACTCTTGTAAGAGACCTCGGGATGTAGCTCAGCCTGGTAGAGCGCTTGAATGGGGTTCAAGAGGTCGCTGATTCGAATTCAGTCATCCCGACTAAAAAGACTCGTCATTGACGAGTCTTTTTTGCGTTAAAATCTGCGAGCTTTTTTATGCGGCCTTGAATTGTCTCGACGCATCTCGTTGGTTCGAAGCGTCTTTTAGATTAAAGTCCGTGTTCGAGCGAGTAATCCGAAATCTTGATGAGCGTGTCGAGCATTGCGTGCATTTTTGCGGTGCGTTCGGACTCTGTCTTGGCGAGGTCGTGTTCCTGACGCATGTCGTTATCTGCAAAGAGATAAATTTCGTCGTTGGAGTTTGTCTTTGAAACAACGCGGTAGTTGTCAATGCCGAGTGCGGAGTAACCGGAGTAAGCTCCCAGTGAAAGTCCGGCAATTGGTTTCGGCGCAGTATTTGTCGAATCTGTCGAACCTCCACGCAACAAATTATGCCCCATGAAAATGTTCGGGACTGCAAATCCTGCAAGCTCAAGTACGGTCGGGGCAATGTCGATTTGAGCGGCTGTAGTCGTGTCGCGGACTGGTTCTAGACCCTTGCCGTGGATAATGAACGGAATCCAGCTGATGTTCGAAAATCCGCCGCCGTTCATGGTGGAAACGCCATTTTCTCCCAAGGGGAATCCGTGGTCGGCCATGATAATGACGTAGGTGTTCTTGTACCATTCTTCGTTTTGAATTGTGCGGATAAAGTGGGCGAGTTGCCTATCGGCGTAGTTCATGGTGACGTTGATGCGTTCTTGCAGGGGGCGGGCTTTTTGCTCGTCGGTCATGCCCGCGGCAAAATTGAACGGGTAATGGTTCGAGCGCGTCATGAGTGTAGCGAGGAACGGCTTGCCTTGCTTTGCTAGCGTATCGCGCACGTAGTGGGCGGCATGTTCCATGAAAGTAGAATCGTCTTCGCGTTCGCGATTGTAATGTTCGGCTGTGTACCATTTTGCCATCCAAACGCCGAGATTGTCCCAGGCGGGGTCGGCGGCGGACATGTAGTGCGTGCTGTAGCCGTTGCCTGTGAGTACGGAAACAAAGCTGGGGAGCGTGATATGTGCAAGGTCGGTTGCTTGAGCGAGTTTTGAATGGTGGGGAATGCCGAGGTGAGTCGAAAGGACTCCGCCTGTTGTCGGGACACCGCTGGTGTGCATGCGCATCCACACGTGAGAATTGGCGGCAAGCGAATCAAGGAATGGCGTGGGCGTGGGCTGAATTTGCTGGTTCATGAATCCCGTGTTGAGCCCGCGATGCGATTCCATGAGCACAAAGATGAAATTGGGTTTCATTTCGCGCTGGGCGGCGAGTTTTTCGCTATTTAAAAGTTCAGCGCTCGGCACGCGGTAAAGCGGGAGCCCGTTGCCTTCTTTTGCATCCGAAAATTCCCAATGGTTATCGCCTTCAATGCGTTGCCACAAGTTCTGATAAGATGTGCGGTAGGTTGCAAGATCTTTTTCTGTAAGCCCGGCTTCTTTTTTTGATACAAAAAGATCGTTATAGAGCAGCGAAACAACAGGACGGAGCTTTGCCATGCGGGCATTTCCGGTCCAGATAAAGTAAACAAACAAGTAAGAGGCTATGTAGAAAATGACCATCGCGATGACTGACTTTTTCAGGCGGAAACCTTCGGGCTTGCAGTAATGTTTGGCCAAGAATTTGTAAAGACCATAAGTTAGCGGAAGCATCAGCACGAGTACGACAAATTGCAAATAAGGAACGGACAAATCGTTTGCCACGTAATCGTAGAACATGGTGATTGAAGACGTGTCCTTGTAAGTGTCCATGAGCCCAAAGCTTAAATGCCCGCCCAAGAATCGTTGCACTTCGTTGTCCAAAAGCGTAAATAGCAAGATAACGCTGTGGAAAACAGTGTAAAGGATTGTCGTTACTTTTGCGACAGTTTTTGTTTGCACGGCGTGAGCAAAAATCCCACCTAAAATTGCAAACACCACAAGCGCATTGCAAATCCACATGAAGTCGATGCAAACGGCGTGGAATATAAACCAGTCCGGCTTCGATACGAACGGGAAACCATAGGGATTGCTACGGAACAATAGCATTACGCGGAGCAGAATGTGCGTTATCCAAAAGGCAAGCGAAATTAAAACCAGGTTCTTGGAGGGTTCTAAAAACTTGGCAATCTTTTGTATAAAGTCTTTCATTTTTTTAGTCCGGTAATTTCTTTGTAGAGCGCGAGTTGGCGCTTAAAGCAATCGTTCCAACTGAATTTTTCGGCGTACTTTCGAGCTTTGATTTTCTTTTCCGTGAGGTCCGAATTGTAAAGCTCTACGATGGCATTGGCAAGCGCTTCGGGCGTACGTTCCTTGAGAATTGTGCCTGCGCCTGATTCCGTAACATGCTCGAATGCGGCTCCAGCAGCGGCTCCAACGAGTGCGTTTCCGCTTGCCATGCTTTCGAGAATCGAAAGCCCGAATGTTTCCCAGCCAGAAAGTGCAAGTCCCATGTCAACGCTCGCGTAATAGCGGGCCATTTCGTCAATGGAATTTACAAATCCGATGTAGCTTACGTGCTTGTATTTTTCAGCTGCGGCTTGCACGAGCGGGAGGCTTGGGCCTGTGCCTGCAAAAACGATGGCGGGTTCGTGTCCGAGCTTTTGCGTTAAAATGTCATATGCGCCGAGAACAAGGTCTACGCCTTTTTCATTGCAATGTCTGTGCGGGAAAAATATGGTGAGGCGATTCGGGTCGCCATCCTTGAGTTCTTTGACGAGCGATTCGTCGCGGCGGTTTGGCGAGAATGTGTCGATATCGCAACCAAGTGGAATCCAGCGCGGGTCCGGTAGGCCGTTTTTCTTGAGGCGTGCCATGGCTTCTTTCGAAGAAGCTTGTACACAATCGTAATCTTTAAATTCTTGCTTGGCGTACCAGAATGCGATTTTGCGGAAGAATGTTCCTGCGCTTGCACCGAATTTTTTTGCAATGGGGCGCCCTACGTAAGTTACGGGGAAGTCTGCATGCCAAAAGCTAAATAACGCCGCATTAGGGACAACCTTCTTTGCGATGCGATGTACAACCGACGGTAAAATGTACGGCGATCCAACTTCAATAGCGTCCGGTTTATACTTTTCGAGAATGGGGCGGATTTGCTTGGATTTCCACATAAATCGGTATTCCCAGTTGCCTGGGAACCGGAATGCTTCCACATGCTCGATAATTAGTCCGTCGCTTTTCTTTTCGGTATAAGTTGTCTGTGACGGCATCACGAAAACGGACAGTACTTCGTTTTGCTTTTCGTAGAAAGCCATTTTTTGCAAATGGTAACGGCGGACTCCGCCTCCTGACGGACTCCAGAAGTTGTTGAAATCGACAATGGTAAACATTAAGCTTCTTTCATGCGGCTAGATTGTGGGTCAATCAAGATTTTTTCTTCGTAGATGCGACTTGAGCCCAAACGCTTGGAATCGACAGCGAGTTTTAATTTGCCGTCTTTTTCGGTGAGCCAATAGATGGCGTCGGAATCACGGAGATAAGCGCGAGGTCCTAAAAGTCCCATGTTGGAATCGATGAGTTCACCACCGAGGAATATGGGAATGTCGAGTGCTTTATACAAGTCGAGCATGATGGATGAACGCTTTTCGTGAATGTCCGGGAGTTCCGGGCGATCCGTAATTTTTAAGTGGTCAATGCCATCGATGACGAGGATCAAATTCGGGTGATCCTTGAGTTCCGGCTGTAACGTTTTCAAAAGATCGTTGAAGTCGAGCGAGGGCATATCGTCCCAAATTTCCAGACGATTGTTGCGCACGAATCCCATGAGGTCTCGTGTCGCTTCCGTAATTTTCTTGTTGATTTCGTTGTCTGCATTTTGCTTGCGAACGGAGAGGATCGATTCCCCGATGATCATGGAAACAAAACGGTCGAAAATTTGGCGACGCGGAGTTTCGTAAGCAACGTAAATGACCTTGAGGTTCGGGTTGCTGTTGATGAGGTCTAGCGTGAGGCTAGAAAGCAAAAATGTCTTGAGGCCGAATGGTTGCGACGATACAAAGAAACATCCTGATTGCACGCCGTCGATTTCTTGGGTGAGCTTGGGGAATGTGGTGAGCTTGTAACCTACACTTTGGTCTGGCGGGCATGCCATTGCGGTATCGAAGTTTTCCTTGATGTCCTGCAACAGCATGGAGCGGCGGTGCGAGTGGATTGTATCGACCTCGGTTTTGGAGATAAGATCGAGCAACTGGTCTGCGCCGTTCTTGCGGACGAACGTATCGACCGATTCGTCTTTCGGAAGAACGATGGACTTAAGACTCATGTGCATTTGTTCGGCGAGCTTCAAGTACTTTTGAATCTTGAGTTCTTGATTGCGACGATCTTCTTCACGGCGTAAAATGACTGTGAATGATTCTGCGCCACAAGCTTTGAGCTTGTATAGGTGATTGATGTTCAGCTCTTGGAACATTGTGGAGACAACGCCTGGGATGCCGGCGAGGTCGGCTGTAAGGGCGTCAAAGAACCCTTGCACGATAATCGGATTTTCACTATCTGCTTGGATATTGAATGGAATTACTGTCGGGCCCGAAGCGTATGTGATATACGTGTGGCTTTTTTCGTTATCGTCGATAAGCCTTCCGTAGACGGAATGTATAAATCCTTTGGAGTTGCGTGCCGGGATTGTAATTCTCGGTTCGTGATAGGCGTCGAGGTTGTCGAGATAGAAACTGATTTGATGGCGTTCAATGCCGGAGAGCATGCAGTAGCTGATGAACGGTTCTGGGTCACCGCTGTAGTAGCCGAGACCGTAAAGTTGAGCTTGACCAATGCTCCAACCGCGGGCTTCCAAGAACTTCGCGGTGGATTCGCTTTTGCATGCGGCCCAGTGGCAGTAACGTACAAAGCATTCGAGTACTTTGGATTTCTCTCCCCCAACTTCTTTGACCCAGGGGTGCTCGCTATCTTGGTTATTGATCAAATCCTTGTCGAGTGAACCGAGAAACTCAAAGGCTTCAGAACGTGCGGATTGCTCGTCGAGACCGTTAAAGCGGCTTTTGACGAGAAAATCAACCAAGTCTCCTTCGGCTCCGCATTGGAGACAGCGGTAACGCCAATAACCTAGCGCATCGTAGAAAAATAACGAAGTTTCTTCTGGTGCGTGGAACGGACAGCAGGCTATAAGGTTTCGCCCCCAACGGCTCAGTGGAATTCCCAGTTGCCTTGGGTGTGCCTTTGTTCTCATATAATCTGCGTGTTCTTGATCAATAAGCATTGCAGCCTCCTATAAGAGAAATCTAATAAAGAACGTTCTCGGAAATGCGCATTTTTTGAAAAAAAGGCAATTTTATCTATTTTTTTGTCATGGTTATTCTAGGTATCGACCCGGGCTCCATTACGACCGGATATGCATTCTTGAAAAAGACGGACAATCAAATTCAAGTGTTGGAGTATGGCACGTTTCATGCCAATGCTACCAAAAATCTTGAAGACCGGCTTGTGCATATTGTTTCTGAACTGGAAAAGCGTTTGGACCACTATCGACCGGATGCGCTTGCGATGGAAGGGGTGTTTTTTGCGAAGAACGTGAAGAGCGCTCTTGTGCTTGGGCATATTCGTGGGGCGATTCTGGTGGCGTGCCACCGTCGCGGTATGACGTACGAAGAATATCCGCCGCGTGTCGTGAAACAGGCTGTTACTGGCGATGGTGCAGCCTCAAAGGAGCATGTGGCGAATATGATTTTTGCACGTCTTGGAATTGCAGCTGCGGAACTCCCGCTAGATGCGACAGATGCGCTTGCCATTGCTTGGACTCATGCGAATCCGGCTTCTCCGGTGCAGTCTCTTGTCACGAAAAAGAAGACGACGAGGAAGAAAGCGACGGTACAGCAATGGAAGGATTTGATTGAGAAAATGGGAGGGACGATTCAATGACGGACATGTCTCAGCTATTGCCGTATGGCCTTGGAACGCCGGACTTGGTCGAGTTCCAGCCGGGGTATTTTGTGGATCGGGAAATTGTTGCTGATTTGCGAGCGTTGTCGGAGGTTGCGAAGGCGAATGGTTTTGAACTTCGTATTGAGTCGGCGTACCGTTCGTTTGAAAAGCAACTCTCGATTTGGAATCGCAAAGCGCGTGGCGAACTAGCGCTATTGTCGGCGGAGGGGGTTCCGATGGAACGCCCGACGGATGAAGAAGAACTGATGTATGCCATTCTCACGTGGTCTGCACTTCCGGGGGCGAGCCGTCACCATTTGGGGACGGACATCGACGTGGTCGATGGAGCTGCGTGCCCGGAGGGCTACGAAGTTCAGCTCACGCCCGCGGAATGCGAAGGTATGTTCGCGAAGTTCCATGCGTTCTTAACCGCGCGCATGGAGGCGGGCGAAGCGTTCGGTTTTAGCCGTGTGTTTGTTCCCGGTCGTGGAAAAATCCGCCCGGAGGGCTGGCATATTGCGCACCTGCCGACATCGCGCAAGCGTTTGGAACATTTTTCGCTCGATGTGCTGCGAGGCATTTATGAACGTTCGGACATGGAATGCAAACGCGCTGTGCTTGCAAACCTCCCGAAACTTGCTGAAGAATATATTTATCCTTACTTTGTATGATTTTCTCTCCTGAATCTCGCGGAATAATCCGTCTACAGTCGCTCGAATACGGCCGCACGGTGCTCGGTTCTCCGCTTCTGTATTACCCGTGCAAGCGAGAATGCAAACTACTTGTGATTGCCGGAATCCATGGTGAAGAACCTGAAACGACGTTTCTCTTGAGTCGAGTGTTGCGTGCATTTGACGATAATTTTGATTCCATAGCGTTTGTCCTATGTGCTAATCCAGATGGAATGACGCTTGGTACGCGCGGTAATGCAAATGGCGTAGATCTAAACCGCAACTTTAATACACAGAATTTTTCGAAAGAAATGGTCGGCTCGCGCTCAATTTTAGAAGCACCCCGTGATACGCTGCTATCTTCAGGGGGTGCTGCCGAGAGCGAACCGGAAACGCTGGCTTTGGTGTCGCTTGTAGAAAATCTTAAACCTGCGAGTGTGCTTGCGATGCATGCCCCCATGGGCTGTGTTGATGCTCCACAAAAGACTGCGCTTGTTGAACGTTTGATGGCTACGTTTAACTTGAAGTGGCTGCCGGACATTGGGTACAAAACGCCGGGGAGCTTTGGAACGTGGTGCGGGGAACGCGGAATCGAATGCGTGACGCTGGAACTCCCGCGCATGTCGCTCGAACATTTGTTTGAACGATATGGCTTGGCCTTTGCCGAATTTTTGGAAGGCATGTTACTCCCCGTCAGGGAAATCTATTATTTCTAAAAAAGAAAATCCCGGATGGGTCCGGGATGACATCGTAAAAAGATTTGCACAGGATCCTTCGGGCTTTGCCCTCAGGATGATACGTTACTTTTCGTTCTTTGCGGCTTTTGCTTCTTCAATAATTTGCTTGCGGTAGGCGAGGCCCACACCGAAACCAATCAGCATGTAGCTACCGCCAAGAATTAGCAGGTATTCAAGGATGTACGGCACCTTTTCGTTGTAGAAGAGAATTCCTGCAACGTAGGTGAGCAAAATCAGCACAATCTGGAAAATGTTGAAAGCCTTGTTCTTGCGCGGCTGGAGTTTCGGGAGGAACAACGGGCTCACCATCAAGAATCCGGTAGCGAGGAACACGATAACCGGAAGATAGAAGAGGAATGTATTCGGTTCATCAAAAACACCCTTGCTCTTGAGGAAAACGATAAGCACGGCGTTAATCATACCGGCAAATGTAGATGGGAGACCGGAGAAGTGGTGGTGGTAGGTGTCCGAGTCGCAGGCATTGTACTTGGCAAGGCGCATGGCTGCGCAGAGCACATAGATAGAGAGTGCGACTGTCATCAGGAGGCCGTGGTTCTGGAACCAGTCCGGGGCGCCATTCTTATAAGAGAAGAAAAAGCAGAATGCCGGAGCAAGGCCGAATGCAATCAAGTCTGCGAGGCTATCGAACTGGGCTCCGAATTCGGAACTGGCGTTCACGAGTCGAGCAGCAAAGCCGTCAAGCTTGTCAAAAAGGGCACACAGCATGACAAAATATGCACCCATGCGGATTTGGTCTGCCGTACTAAAAGAGTCGAACGCTCCGGTTGTCCAACAAATGGAAAATACACCCAGCAAAAAGTTCAGGCTTGTAAAAGTATTTGGCAAAACAAAACGTAATTTTCCCACGTTATACTCCTTGAAATGATTTGCAAAAGATAATTTTTTTAAAGGAAAAAAGGAACTTTTTTATTGATTATCCGGCTGTTCGACGGGCTTAATTTCCCAAAGAGCGCTTACGCCTGCGGCAACAATCAGGTTATTGGGGGGCGCGTACGGGTTTTCTTCCGTCGGAAAGTTAGTCCAGTGCTTGGTCGAGAACTGGTAGTAGGTCGCAGGCCTATACATGATAGGCAGGACAGGAACCGTTTGCATGAACAGCTTGTTGAGCTCTCGGTATGCCTCTACGAGTGAATCTTCGGCTGTGATGGTCGGAATTTTCATCAAAAAGTTGTTGATTTCTGCGTCTTGGAAGCGTCCTTGGTTGGCATAAGCTTCTTCGCCAATAGGCTTGTAGGAGGAGCTGTCTAGCATCTGATAGAACCTGTTCCATGGATTCGCTATGGAGTGTTCCGAAGGCGGTGTCTTCATGGTGAGGTCGAAAGTCCCGCGGCGAAGATCCATATCCCAGGTTCCATAATCGACAATCTTCGGAACTGCGGTAATGCCTATTTCTGCAAAAGACTCGACGATGACGTTGATGGCTTCTATCCAGTCGTTCCATCCTTGAGGGCATTCAATAGAAATACTGCGAATTTGTTTTTTCTTCCTGTCCAGAAGTTTTCCCTCGTCATTCCAGGAGTAGCCGGCTTCTGTAAGAATTTCGCGGGCTTTGTCCGTATTGAAATTGTAGCCGTAAGTATCTGCATCTTCTTTGTTGAAGAACTTCTTTTCTGTGCCGAACGGGAGGATGAACCCGGGTTGCATGGAGGGGGTGTAATTAGAAAATGCTCTGGCTTTGATTTTTTCAAAGTCGATCGAGTGGGCGAGGGCGCGTCTAAAGTTTACATTGTTGAAAGGTTCTTTCTGTGTGGCGATCACTAACGCGGTAATGGTTGTCGGAAGCTGGTAGGGCTCTTCGCGGCTCCAGGCGCGTATGCTGTCTTTAGACTTTTCCCAAATTCTCGGCAAGAAGATTGAGGAAACATCAAGGTTCCCGCGAATCATCGCGCTATTGAAGTTGTCGTTGTTGCTGTAAATCGGGTGGATGATGTATTTAGGAGATGGGCTTCTTCCACCGTAATGGTTTGTTCTCCAGTAGTTTGTGGAGCGTTCTAGAACGATTTGGTCGGGGGTGTATTCCTTTAAGTTGTATGGCCCCGATACAATGGGGAGAGAATCGTTCTTGAAGTTCCAAATTTTCTCCATGTTATAAGTCTTTCCGCTTTTGGCTGACTTGACAAGCGGCTCGAAGACCGACTTGGGGAGAATGGATGTTTCGGCGATAGCGTTCAGGACCATAAGCGGGTTTCTGTTGCCTGCCAAATGGAACGTGATTAGGTTGTTCTCTTCGATTGTAATCGTCTTGATATGCTTCCAATTATTATGGTGTGCGGTCGGAAGAAGCGAATCAATCTTGAATGTGTAAATGACATCATCTGGAGTAACGGCTTCTCCATTGCTCCATTTGGCTCTTGGATCGAGGTGGACCGTAATGCTCGAATCCGTTTGGGTGTAGCCTTCGGCAAGCATCGGGTCCAGTTTCCCCGTAAGCTGGTTGAAGGCGAGAAGCGACTCGTACATGAGTCTTATATTGCCATCGGCCGGAAAGTTAGGGTCTGGGTCTAGCGGATTGAATGTGGAGGGCGGTGCCCAGTCAAATCCACCGATGTACAAAGTCTCGTTTCTCGGGAAATCAGAAATTTTTACTTTGGGCGTTTTGGAAACTTCGTCCTTGCAGCCTGTGACCATAAAAGCAACCGCTATGGAGAGGTAGCATAGAGGGGCGATTTTCTTAAATTGGACGCTCATTTATTTCTCGCAAAAACTTGATGCGCAAAATGTAGTGAGATTTTTGAAATGTGACCACTAAAATTTAGTTTACTAAAACGTTTGGCCCGCAAATTTGGTTAAATCAAAGCGGAAATGCGTAGAGAACACGTTTGGGTGAGGCGCTGAACAAAGTATGGTTCAAAATGAGAGGGGTACCTGCTCCGCCTGGGGTACTGAATGTTTTGATGATTTTACCGGTCTTGAGTGAAATGGCTATGAGTTCATTACCTTGGTCGATCCAAGCTTTGCCATCATAAATAAATGGTTTTGAAAAAATAGATTTCTTCCCCTGGAATTTCCAGAGCGGAGTGCCTATGCTTGAATAAAGGTATATAGATTGGTCCGAAAGCGAAATGATAATCTTGTTTTCGCCTTGGTCCCTAAGTACTTGCATTGAAACAATCGGGCTTTCCATGAGCACTTGCGTTGGGCTGAAATCCTTGTGTTTGGTGTTTTGCAAGAACAGCTTGTTTGTGCTGGAGACAAGTACAAGTGTGGAATCGATGCCTTCCATGGCCGTGATGTTCACTTGAACTTTGTTTGTCGAGTTGTCCAAGGTAAGGCCGTTTTCATCGTTTATGCGCATTAGTTCACCATCAAGGTTGCATAATTGCAAGAACTTGTTGAGTTTCACGATGTGGAAAGGCATTGAATAGACTTTGCGAGACCAAATAATGCTGTTTGTGTTTCTTGCGATTTTTAATAAGAATCCATTCCATGTGGACGCGTAAACGTAGTCTCCGGCGAGTGTAAAGTTAAAAGCTTTGCCCGGAAGCTGTAGCGGCTTGTTGAACGCTTCCTTGTTCATGTCATAAATGTTAATTTGGTAGCCGATTGAGATGACTATCGTATTTTCATCGGATTGGATGACAGGCGCATTTCCGACTTTGCCTAGATACTTGCTCCAGCGCTGCTTGCCGGTCTCTGCGTTGATGCAAATAAGCTGTTCCGTGGCCGGGTCGACCATGTACAGATTCTTTTTAGAGCCCAATAACTGAGGATACATCGTTTTCGGGGATACATTCAGCTGGGTGGCGTAGTTTGCTCCGATGACTTTGCTGTAGTACTTTAACACGATTCGTGCAATTTGCGGGCTGCCTGTGGACAGTCTCACTGCTTCGGCCCATGCTTTTTGACGATCCTTCTCGGGGGCATTGCGTATTTCCAAGTTAAATGCCTTAAGGAAGTGCGCTTCTGCATTGCCGGGTTCGTTTTGGATAATCGAAACCAAGAGCGGTGGAACTTTATCCCATTCTTTGCGTTTTGCTAAATGGACGGCTTGGGAGGCTAACTTGCTGGAGTATAGCGGGCGTTGTCCGTAATAGTGGGCGTCAATGGCGAAAATCTTTCTATTGTCGAATGGAATGTAGATGAATCGTCTCTTGACGACGGGTTGTGTCATTGGAGATTTTCCGAAGTTGAATCCCCAAAGCGGGCGGAGTAACGTATCAACAGTGATGACGGAACCTTCATTGGAGAATAGCCCGAGGGTACCTTGAGCGAGTTGATAAATGTTCGATGCGTTGGCGCGAACACTAGCAAGAATGGCGCCTGTAGCTTGGTTGTATAGGTTGATTTTCCCGGAAGCTTCTAGGGTGACTATGTTATCTTCGAAGGCTTGGATACATTCGATGTTGCCTACGGTTGTTTTCCAGAGCACATTTTTTGTGTCATTCAAGGCATAGTTGAAGAGGTTGTTTCCTGAAATCAGATAGATATTGTTCTTGTGGATGAACACTCGTTGGATGATGTCGTATTGTGCTATCGTGAATGATTCTGTTGCCGTATTTGCCGAAATAAAGTGTAGCGCGTTGTCGGTACAGTTGACGATAAAGTTTTCGTTGACGAATTGGTTGTTTAGCAATTGGCATGAGGAGTAGTCGGTATTATTCTTGATGATAGTCCCCTTGCGATCCAGAATGTAGAAGCCTTTTTCGGTAATGGCGATGGCGTTTCCGTTTATTGCGGTAAATTGCTTCACATACTTAACGTCGTAAGCGGTCGTTTGATTGGGTGAATTGTGTTGCTTATAGAAGAGAGAGTCGCGTTCAGTATTTTGGTACCACATCCCGTCGGAATCGATTTGCAGCAAGTGACTGGATGCATCGAGCTTGGATGCAATTTCTACAATTTTTCCATTTTCAACTTTGGCGATATGGCCGTTTTCGAAAAGTATGTTGGCATTTTTGCCATCGAAGAATTTGCGGATGGGACTTTTAAGCGTGATGGTCTTTTGCAACAGCATTTCTGGACTGTATGTTGTCGCTGCATCGCGGCCGGCTAGCCAGTAAGCTTTGCTTGTAGTCTTGTTAAATGCTTGGCTGCGGCTGTAAAAGTGGTTTGCCTGCGCTTTGTTGCTTGCTAAATCATAAATTTTCCCGAGATAGAAGAATGCGGATTCCTTGTCGTCGTTGTCCCCTTGTCTCGAAATTTTTTCAAGCAACCGGATGGATTCGCCAACTTCTCCCTTCATTTCAAAGAGGTAAATCGCTTCTTGAAGCTGCGAGGCCATTTTACTTGCGAATGCTTGGCTAGAAAATAGCGTACAGAATACGAGGACCGCAATGGTCCACGCATTGAACGAGTCTTTTCTATTTAGCCAAAAATTACGCATCGAACTTGTAGCCTGCTCCACGGATCGAAAGGATGATTTTCGGGTTTGCCTGGTCGTCTTCGAGTTTGCGTCTTAGGTTCACAATATGGTTGTCGATCGTGCGCGTTGAAGGCATGTTGTCGGGTGTGTATCCCCACAGGTCCTGCAAGAGGTCTTCGCGCAAAACAACTTCGCCACGGCGTTGCCAGAAGTATTTGAGAATCTGGAATTCCCTCGTGGAAAGTTCAAGCGGAACACCGCCCTTGGTGGCGACGAACTTCTTGAAGTCCAAGTGGATATCGGCAAAGTCAATCGCATCGACGGAAGCAAGCTGCTTTGCTGGGCGTGCCTGTGATTGCAAGTCGATTCGGCGGAGGAACGCTTTTACGCGGGCTAAAAGTTCCAGAATCGAGAACGGTTTTGTAACATAGTCATCGGCGCCCATGTCAAGCCCTGCGACTTTGCTTGTTTCCTCCGTCTTTGCCGTGAGCATGATGATAATGCATTCCGGGTGTTTCTTGCGGATGAATCGGCAGACTTCAAAACCGCTCTTTTTGGGGAGCATCACGTCCAGCAAAATCAAGTGCGGTTGGAACGAGTCCGTTTTGGCGATGGCTTCTTCGCCATCGCAAGCTGTTTCGACTTCGTAGTTTTCGAGTTCGAAGTTGTCTTGGAGCCCAAGCCGGATGATTTCTTCGTCTTCAACAATGAGGATTCTGTGTTGCATAATCATTCTGCCTTTTTGAATCGTACGGTAAAGGTCGAGCCCTTGCCCGGTTTGCTGGTGAGCGAGATGGTTGCTTTGTGCGATTCCGCGACACGTTTCACGATGGCAAGACCAAGTCCTGAACCCTTCGTGCTTCGAGTCATTTCGTCACCGACTCTATAAAAATCATTAAATATATTTTTTTGTTCCGAAGAGGGGATGCCTATGCCGGTATCTGCCACGGAGAAAACGACTCTGTCTTCGTCTGGAGTTACGGTTATCGTAATATCTCCAGGAGCGTTTGTGTACTTAATGGCATTTTCAATAAGGTTTTGCACCAAGCTGTAGAGGGCCGTGTAATCACCGATTACGTATAAACCGGGCTCAATCTTGGTGTTGAACAAAAGACCTTTTTCGACGCCGATATCTTCAACGTTGTCAAATACTTTTTGCACGCAAGCCGAGAAATCGAGCTTTTCCCAATGGAAACCGCTCTTGCCGTGTTCCATGCGCGTGTAGTTCAAAATGGCGCCAATCAAGTTTTCGAGGCGGGTCGCTTCTTTGCCGATAAGCCCTGAGTATTCTTGCACTTTCTCGACTTTTTGCACTCGCCCGCGAGCCATCATTTCCGCAAACATCTTGATGGAGGTGAGCGGCGTCTTGAGCTCGTGAGAAATGCTCGAAAGGAAGTTTGCCTTCATTGTCAAAAGCTTGTGCTCTTGTGTCAAGAATCTAAACATCACGATGGAACCGAGCAGAACTGTAATAAGCGAGAACGAAAGAAGCCCGTACATGAGGAACATGCGCTTGCGCGTTTCCTTTTTGATTTCACTCAGCCCTTTTTCGTATAAGGTAAGGTTCCATGAGATGACTTTGTCAAGTATGACCTGAGTCATGATGGCTGAACTGTCCGAAACGTGGCCGAGAATCAGCGTCTTGTCTGAGCCTTCGGTGATGGAATAGGGAATGTTTTTCCAACCCTGTGCCGAAGTCCTTAGCTTGGAACGCATGCGTTCACGGTATTCTTCGGTATTCACCTTGGCTAGTACCACCTGGTCTCCGGAGAGAATGGGGTAGCTCATCTTGATGAAAGTCGACTTGTTGTCGGACATGATGTCTATGCCGTTCTTGGACGTCGTTTCCTTGTTCAGGAGCGCTTGGACAATATCCTTGTTATTGAAGAAAATGTCCATGTAGCCGAGCTGGCGGTTGAAGTTTTCGCGGAGGTTCCAGAATGCTTCGCGCTTTTCTTGACTCAGGTTTTCGAAGGAAAGAATCTGCGTAAATGCGGTTTCAAAGAAGAACTTTGCCGATGATAGATTCTCGATGTTTTCGCTTTGCAAAAACTGGTTCAAGACGGCAATGGTGTAATCTTCGGCTTCTTTGTGCTTCTTTTGTGCGACGAGAATCTCGAAATGGAGAAGGTTGACGGAACGCGTCAAGTCGGGATGTAGATAGCCCTGTTGATGCGGGTGTTCTTCAAGAATGTTGAGGAGGCGGAGTGCTTCGTCGTAATCCTTGGTCTTGTAGGCGATGCGTACAAGTCCAAGGATATTCTGGATTTGGTCATCCTTTGTGTCGAATGCAAATCGCAGCTGGCGGGCCGATCGTGAGAGGCTGGCCGGCTGTGGCATTGCTGAGGTGACTTCTTCGCGGAAAATCATTCTTTCGAATGGATTTGCGATGCTGTTCGAGAAGTCTGACGTCTTCGAAAAATGTTTGGAAGAAATGTCGGGGTAAATCAGCGTGCCGTTGTTGAAAAGGAACATTGCCTCGATGCCGTTCACGGTTTTGAACTGCGTCGCGTTTCCAAAATCCAAAAGGCTGTGCGGCTGTTCGTAAAGGTACAGCGATGCGGACTTGACCTCTTGGAAAATCTTGTTCTGTTCTTTGCTGATGGTCGATTCGCATTCTTCGCGGAACGTCGCCGTGCTCTCATTGTAGTTCTTCTGTGCTAGGTAAGCTTCGTTCTGAATGTTTCTTACGCTCAAGAACGAAAGAATGGCTGTCGGTAAGACAATGCCACCTGCGAAAAAGGAAAGGAACAGAAGATTGCTACGAGATATCCGCATTGGAAGTTCACTTCCTTAAAATGGGATATGCGCTGACAATTCAGGATAATTGAGTATAAGGACACTTCCGGCCATGAGAATGGCCAGAATCAGAATCGCAATGCCGATAATAATCAATAAATTCTTTGTCACTGGGCTAGATTTGCTTTGTGGGTCACAGAGACCTTGTTTCCAAGTTCTATACGGCGACTGTTCGAATAGATTTCACGAACAAGCACTGTAGATTCGTTGTCGGTTGCTCTTGCGATAACGCCTCGGCCAAGAAGTCTTGGCGGGAGACCGGCATCGGATCTGTCTTCATCCCAGATGGCTACTGCATCACCGGTGTTATAGTCCTGCTTTACACCTTTATCCACCATGATATAGGCGTAGGCTCCGATGAAAAGCGTCGGGTCCATCGTATAGCGGACCATTGCCATTTCTTCAATCTTCGCTTCGGGGATGGCTGTGTAGCTGGAGACGTTCAGCACATTGAGGGGCTGTTTCAAGCGAGCCTTGGAATGGTCCATCTTGATTTCCCTAAAGCTTTGGACAATCTTCGCTCTCGAAAGCGTGTCGCCTATGGCTGTTATCTTCGCGTAACCCGAAAGTCTGATTAAAGCGTAGTTGTCAAAACTTTTACCCTTGTGGCCTGGTACTTCAATCGCACGTGCATCCAGAATTTCGACCAAGTCTCCCTTCTTGATGTTGGCGTTTGTCTTCCTCCCTATGCCCACGACGATTTCAGATTCTGGGATATGGATGATTGGTTCCTTCTTTTCTCCAGAGCGGATAGAGAAGTACCTGGGATCCTTTTTAATAGAATCGAGCGTGTAGATTTCAGGGGCGAGAATCTGGTAGTAGCCGTTGAAAATTTTCGGTTCAGGACGTTTCTGGTAGATATAGGTGTCCGCTAATTTTTTCTTCTTTTGCTTTTTGTCCTTATCGCGAAGGTTGCCGAGCATTTTTTCGAAATCGCCATTGCGGGCATCACGATCGTCGCATCCGACGGCCCTGATGTTTTTGGGCAAGTTGGAATCGGCAACAGCCGCTTCGCAAGGGCGCGTCTTCGGAAGACGGTATCCGTCGTCCTTGATGCCTTCACCAAGGTAAATGGAATCGCCTGGATAAATCCAGTGTGGATCTTCTATATGTCTGTTGTTTTCCCAGAGGTCCGGCCAAGCGAACGGATCGTTTAAAAATTCAGCACTCAAGTCCCAGAGTGTGTCGCCTTTTTTAACCACATAGGCAGATGCAATCAGGGCCGAAAGGCCAATGCAAATCGATGCACATTTAAAAAATCGCATACACTTTTTCCTAAGCAAATATTATTTGTCTCTTACTAATTTAATCTTTTCTTTGCTTAAAAGTGGGCGTTTTTTGCACAAAATGAGGAATATCAGACATATTCGAACGTTGCGGACGTTCCTTAGGACGCTGAATATTGCGGGAACGGTGTGCTTGGGCCGGGTTTAACCCTAAAATACCGACTCTATCCGGAACGAAAAGGAAGAGAATTTCAAAGTTGCCTCGACCAGGTTCCATGCAGAACGGAATACTTTTGCGGAGCATGTAGCCTTCGTTTCGGAAAGCCTTGATGGCCTTGGAGGCGGCTTCGAGGTTTCCTGTTTGCAAGAGAATTCTTTCGGGGCGCGAGCCGGCGAGCGTGAGAATAATTTCCGAAGAGAGCACGTCGTTTGCATTCAGGTTGATATAGAACGTCCAGCGGCCTTCGGCGTTTTCGCTCTTGGAGAAGAACTTCGAGATGAAGTTTGCGTCCAAATGGCTGCGATGGAATCGCATGTTCTGCGTGACGACATTGCGAATGTTCAACTTGGAGGACTGCATGGCCGATTCGCGGCAATCAAGCGCTTCGACTTGTTTGAAGAACGGAGCAAGCGTTGCAGAAACGTAAGACGATCCCGAGCAAAATTCAAAGAAACGGTCTTCGCGATTCGGGTGGATGGCATCCTTTATGCGTACGGGCAAGTTAAACCATGCGTCTTTTATGCGGGGTGTCCAATCTAGAACATGCATGCAGAAGCCTGTGCTTGCGATGGGCATAAAGTCACTGCCGAAAGAGCTCTTGGCGATAACCTTCATGCCTTGTGCTGTTGCTGGATCAAAGAGTCTGTCGGGAAGACACTGAATTTGGTGACAGCTGATGACTTCGGGGCAACTGCGTTCGATGAAATCGATGAACGTCTTGTAGCCGTGTGCGGACATTTTGCCCTTGACATCGACTTGCACAAGGAGCGCGAAACGTCCGTCACCTGTGGCGCGGAACCAAATTTGGCGTAATGCTTTCTTGAAGATGTGCAAATGCTCTTTGTGGAGCTGCTCCATGACGCGGCTAACGAGTTCGAGCGGTTTCATGTCGCGGTTTGGGGCGTCAATGATTAGGCTTTCCTGAGCTCCGCGGTATTCCTTGACGATTCTCCAGTCGGAGTTCTCGGGTGTTGCTTCTGCTGTAAACCAAGCCTGTAACTTTCCCGGAATGCGGTCGTTTTCCATCCATGCAGAAACTTGTGCCTTGATGTCTTCGAACGAAAGAATTTTGCGAACAATGGGCTTTTCTGCCTTCGTGTTTTTCTTTTCGAATCCATCGTCCCTATGGACATCGGGTCTTCTGGAAGCGTGAAATTTGCCTCCGGCGAGGGGTTTGCCTATTCTGTTGCCTGCAGTGCTTTTGGCGATGCGGCCTGAAAAACGATTGTTTTGTTTGTACATCTTTAAAATCGTGTTGAATGTTTAAACTATAAATCTAGGATAAATCCAGGAACATTCCTTGGCGAGAGTCTTCGGAAATTCGCGGAACGAACCGTTAATCTGGTACATATTGAGGCTACCTTCCACAGGCGAGAGCATCATGACGCTATCGGCGCGTGCTTCGAGGTAGGGGTATTCGTTTATGTTGGTTGAAGTTACGACTGCGCAACCTGTAAGGGCGATAATCGAATCGACCATCTGCATGAGAATTTGGTGCGGAGAACCGCTAAGTCTTGCAGACTTGGGGTTGTGAAGAACTGCCGAAATTGGGTCGATGACCACGACTTTGTAGTCGTGATTTTCGAGTTTCTTGGCGCCTTGAATTCGCTTGGCAATGAGCTGCGCAATTTCGAGCGGCGAGAGCGCTGTCCCGCGGAGGTTCAAGAAACCGAACTTGGGCGTATTCGCTTCGAGTTTACGTTTTTCGGCGAGTGTAAAGAGACGGTTTAAGAAAACGGATTTTGTGAGTTCAAGGTTGATGAATAAAACATCGTTTTCGTTTGTCGTGTTGCCAAACCAATCTTCACCATAGCAAATGGAAAGCGCCATGTCCAAGAGCGCAAGCGATTTTCCGCTTTTCGGCGGTGCCGTGAACAAGAAAAATTCGCCGGCCTGCAAAACGTTTTCGATAATGCAAGGATCTTTTTTGGGTGCTTCTTCGCTGTCGCTTGCAAGTTCAATGAGAGGCTTTCCGTCGAGCGAGTATTCTGCCCATTCGCGCCATTCCGTGAAGTTCTTGGCGCCTTGTTCTAACGCAATGAGGTACTGTTGTTTGCCATTGCGGAGTACGCCTGGCATGCGAACCATTTGGTTCGGGTTACGGTTGCCGTCATCGACTTTGAAACCTTGTGATTCAAGTGTCTGGAACAAGAAGTCTACGCGTTCTTTGTATTCTTCCTGGTCGGCAGCTTCGATTTTGATCCATGCCTGTACGGAGTTTGCACCCGTATTCACGAGGGCGGCACAAGGGAGATTCAATGCCTTGTAGTAAGCAAGCTGCTTTGCAAGTGTCATCTTTGGGTTATCGACGACAACGTAACGGTAGTGCCAGCTTTCGTCGGCCGCTTCTGCGCCGCCTTTTACGGCGTTGATTGTCAAGAGCGCACCGTCCGGGCTGTCGAGCTGCTTCATGATTTTCTTGAGCGCTTCATCTTGCCCGGTGATGTTTGAAACAAGTTCACGGGAACTGTTTGGCGTGTTCGAAATCTTGAATTCTACAGTCTCGTCGGGCTTGAAAGTTGCGGCGAGCAACTTCGCAAAGTCTTTGCGCCAGTCGGGAGCTGGCCATGGAATCGAGAGCGCCTCGGGGTCAATCTTGAAGTTCTGCAACAGCTCCAGCGACTGGGTATCAAGCCCGAGCGCAATCATCTGCTGCATCATTGTTGCCGAAAGCGGCGAGATGATTGTGGGTCCCATGGATGCCATGCCTGGGGCAACTCCAGGTGCAACACTTGCTTGTGCTTGTTGTGGCGCCGCTGGTTGAGACGCGGCCTGAGCTTGCGCTGCTGCTTTTTTCTCTTCTTCGCGTTCGGTTCTGCGTTTTTCTTCGGAGAAGGCGTTACGCAAAATCGTTTCGACTTCATCCGGCGAAAGCCCCTCGTCCCTAGCCTTTCCGCCTAACTGGAATGTGGCGTCCATGAACGTCCAACCTTCATCCAAGGCGGCAACACCGGCCTTGAACAGTTCCTTCTTCAGTTCATTCTGATCGGAGAACTTGGTCTTGATAAATTCATTGAGAATTTTTTTTGCGTTTTCCATAGACACCTCCTGTTAGGACGAGTTTCGGGTTGCTATTTCAGCGGGTCGTTTTTCGGGTCGAGTTTACCTGTCTTCACGTATTCCTGAATATCGCGAGAAATGCGCATCGAGCAGAACTTCGGTCCGCACATCGAGCAGAAATGCGAAGCCTTGGCGTTGTTGCCGGGGAGCGTTTCGTCGTGGAATTCTACAGCACGATCCGGGTCGAGCGAAAGCGCGAACTGGTCGTTCCAGCGGAAACTGAAACGGGCGCGCGACAGCGCGTCATCGCGGAAGTGCGCTGCAAAATGGCCTTTGGCAAGGTCTGCGGCATGGGCGGCGAGCTTGTATGTCACCACGCCTTCACGCACATCGTTCTTGTCGGGGAGGCCCAAGTGTTCCTTCGGCGTCACATAGCAAAGCATTGCCGTACCGAACCAACCGATCATTGCTGCACCGATGGCAGACGTGATGTGGTCGTAACCCGGTGCGATATCGGTCGTGAGAGGGCCAAGCGTGTAGAACGGAGCGTTGTGGCACATTTCAATCTGGCGGTCCATGTTTTCGCGGATCTTGTGCATCGGCACGTGACCCGGACCTTCGATAATAACTTGCACGCCTTTCTTCCAAGCGATTTCGGTGAGTTCGCCGAGCGTATCGAGTTCGGAGAACTGAGCCATGTCGTTCGCGTCGGCGATAGAACCTGGACGGAGCCCGTCACCGAGAGAAACGCACACGTCGTACTTCGCGAGAATGTCGCAGATCTCGTCGAAGTGCGTGTAAAGGAAGTTCTCTTGCTGGTGGACCATGCACCAGCGGGCGATGATGGAACCGCCGCGGCTTACAATGCCCGTCGTGCGTTCCAATGCGAACGGCACATACTTGAGCAAAAGTCCAGCGTGAATCGTAAAGTAGTCCACGCCCTGTTCGGCCTGTTCGATAAGCGTATCGCGGAACACTTCCCACGTGAGGTCGTCTGCGATGCCGTTCACTTTTTCGAGCGCCTGATACATCGGTACCGTTCCTATAGGCACGGGGCTATTGCGCAAAATCCATTCGCGCGTTTCGTGAATGTCCTTGCCGGTCGAAAGGTCCATCACCGTGTCGGCACCCCAATGCACCGACCAGACCATCTTTTCGACTTCCTGTTCGATAGAAGATGCAACGGAAGAGTTTCCGATGTTCGAATTGATTTTCGTGAGGAAGTTGCGCCCGATAATCATCGGTTCGCATTCCGGGTGGTTCACGTTGGCGGGGATGATGGCACGCCCTTCGGCTAATTCCTTGCGCACGAATTCTGGCGTGATTTCGTCACCCTTGCTGCCAAAAATTTCGTCCATCTTCTGGTTTTCGCGGATTGCCACGTATTCCATTTCGCGAGTGATGACGCCTTCGCGGGCGTACTGCATCTGCGTTTTGTGGGCGCCGTCTTTTTCTAAGCGTTCGTGAATCCACGGTTCACGAATTCGTTCAAGACCTTTCTTTACATCAATCGTCTTATCGGGGTCGCCATAAGCGCCACTCGTATCGTAAACAGGGAGCACGGGGCATTTCGGGTCGTCGAGCGAAATTTCGCGCATGGCGACTTTTAAGTCCGGAAAAAGCTTGCCGGGTACATAAATCTTGCGAGACTGCGGAAACGGCTTGAAAAAGCCATTGGATTCAGACATAAACGTTCCTTTTGTTCAATTACGAACCAAGTTCAAGGGGTATAATCTCAGCCAGCGTATTGAATGCAGGCACCCCAGCTATAATATAGATTAATAATCTAGGGATTAGGGGAGTGGGGATAGGTGGTCGTGCTTTGAAATATTAAATTATTTAGGCAGACTTTATGGGAATGTTTGCAAAGGAGTATTTTATGTCGGAAAAGGTGATGAATAACCAAAGAGCTATTTATGCGCTTTCGGACCTGAGAGTATATGCTAGTTCGCATTCGCTAGATGCGATTGATTACGCGATTGAGGTTCTGCAAAAACTGGAAAATGCGGGTATTAAAAATCCGCTGGAATCCTTAACTCCTGGGGATAAGTAATTATGGAACAATCTGCAAATACTGTATTGGCTTACGGAACCTTTTGGGCGCTCGTACCGGCCCTTGTTGCAATTATCCTTGCGCTTGTGAGTAAAGAAGTTTATTCGTCCCTTTTTGTGGGAATTGTTGTCGGAGGCCTGTTGCTTTGTCAGGGGAGCGGCTCCGGCTTTTTTGATGCTGTTTTCAAAAACGGCTTGATTGCGAAAGTTGCCGACCCTTATAACGTAGGCATTCTCGTATTCCTTGTGATGCTTGGCGCGATGGTCGCGCTTATGAACAGGGCGGGGGGCTCGGCTGCTTTTGGTAACTGGGCCAAAACGCATATCAAGTCAAAAATCGGTGCGCAGATTGCGACGATTTGCTTTGGCATCTTGATTTTTATCGATGACTACTTTAACTGCCTTACGGTCGGTAGTGTGATGCGTCCGGTTACGGATCGCTTCAAGGTGAGTCACGAAAAGCTCTCGTACTTGATCGACTCTACGGCGGCGCCGATTTGCATTATCGCTCCAATCAGTTCTTGGGCGGCGGCGGTTTCGGGATTTGTAGAAGGCGAGGATGGCCTTACGCTTTTTATCAAGGCGATTCCGTTTAATTTTTACGCCTTGCTGACAATTTTTACTTTGTTCCTAGTCGTCCTTTGGAATGTGAATATCGGACCGATGAAAAACTATGAAGTGGATGAAGAATCGGATGCTCGGCTAGAAGCGTTGGATTTGATGGAAACAAAAGGTCGTGTCCTTGATTTGGTGATGCCTATTGTATCCTTGATTGTGTTCTGCGTGCTCGGTATGATTTATACCGGTGGGTATTTTGCTTCGGGCGATGCGGCGAAGGGCTTTGTGGATGCGTTTGCTTCTAGCGATGCTTCGGTCGGTCTTGCGATTGGTTCGTTTGGCGCGTTTATCTTTACGGTTTGCTTCTACATGAGCCGTCGCGTTTTGCGTTTTAACCATTGCATGGCTTGCTTGCCGGATGGCTTCAAGGCGATGGTTCCTGCAATTTTGATTTTGGCATTGGCATGGACGCTCAAGGGTACGACGGATGCTCTTGGCGCAAAGGAATTTGTGGCGGGCCTTGTGAAGGGCGGCGCATCTGGATTCATGAACTTTATGCCGGCGATTATCTTTGTGATTGCAGCTTTCCTTGCCTTTGCTACGGGAACGTCCTGGGGTACATTCGGAATCCTTATCCCGATTGTCGTTGCTGCTTTCGGTGGCGTGGATTACAGCCTCATGATCATTTCGATTTCGGCTTGCATGGCGGGCGCCGTTTGCGGTGACCACAGCTCTCCGATTTCGGATACGACGATTATGGCAAGCGCTGGTGCGGAATGCAATCACGTGAACCACGTGAATACGCAGATTCCGTACGTGCTTGTGGTGGCTGCAATTTCGTTTGTCACTTACATCGTGGCGGGTTTAACCCGTAGTGCAGTGCTTTCGCTGTTGTTCGGCTTCGTGCTTACCTTTGGCGTGTTCGTTCTCGTCAAGAGACGTGCAAAAAAGAAAGGCTAATGGCGCTTAAAATCGATTTGGGCAAGGATGACGGCGGTGAACATTAAAACACAGCCGATTCCTTCCTGAAGCGTGAATCGCTCGCCAAGAACGGCCCATCCAGAAATAACAGAAAATACAGATTCCAGGCTCATCAATAGCGATGCTAGGGTGGGCCTGATTTTATTTTGGGCGATAATTTGCAAAGTAAACGCTACACAGCTCGAAAGTATGGCGGCGTACAACAGCGGAATCCACGGCTTGAAATGCGAATAAACATCGGCAATGTTGCCAAAGCCTGCGAATGAACCTTTCAAGTCGACAAAGAACATTGGGAATATCGAAAGCGTTGCGACTACGAGAAACTGGATTGCCGAAAGCCTGATGTTATCAACGTGCGTGCCGAACCTGTCGATGACCAAAATGTGGCTTGCAAAAGCGAGCGCGCACAAGAGCAAAATTGTATCAGAAATTTCGATAGAAAAATCGCCCTTGATGCAGAGTAGGTAAAGCCCCGTGACCGTAATGGCTACGCAAAGCCAAATCTTAGTTGAAATTTTCTTGCCGAAAAACAGACTCAGAATTGGGACGAAAATGATGTAGCAGGTGGTGAGAAATCCCGCCTTCCCGGCAGAACAGCCCAAGTAAAGTCCCGTCTGTTGCAAGTTCATTGCAAAGAAAAGCGTCAGTCCGCAGAGGACGCCTGCTTTCCAAAGTTTGCGACGGTCTTCCTTGTTCTTGGGGCGTCTGGGATTTTTACCAAGCTTGTCTAAAATTTTAGCCAGACCGAAAAGGACCCCAGTTGCAATAAAATTGCGCATGCAAACGAACGCGAACGGACCAATGTCGTTCCCTTCGATTTGCGCCACAAAGGTGGATCCCCAGAGGAATGCCGCCAAAACCAGTAAAAAACTATATCCAATATTTGCCATTCTAGTGTAAAAATAGAAATGCTTGTCAAAGATTGTTCAGTCTAAGCCCTAAGTTCAATAACCTTATATTGCCACTATTTCCTCTCGTCTCTCGTCTCTCGTCTCTCGTCTATTTTCTAAATTTCCTTCGTAAAATTTTAAAAGGACCCTGTTATGGAAATCCCCGAATCTTCGAATTTTATTCAGGACATTATCGTTAACGACCTCCAGACGGGCAAGCGCGATCACGTGCTTACGCGTTTCCCGCCCGAACCGAACGGCTACATTCACATCGGACATGCCAAGTCCATCTGCTTGAACTTCGGCACTGCCAAAAAGTTCGGTGGCTTTACGAACCTCCGCTTTGACGACACGAACCCCACCAAGGAAGATGTGGAATATGTGGATTCCATCCGCGAAGACGTGAAGTGGCTCGGCTTTGAATGGAAAGAAGAATTCTTTGCTAGTGACTACTACGACCAGATTTACGCCTTTGCCGAAAAGATGATTGAAATGGGCAAGGCTTATGTTGAAGATTTGACTCGCGACGAAATGCAGGAATACCGCGGCAACGATGCCGGTAAGCCTTCCCGCCCGAGCCCGTACCGCGATCGCAGCGTCGAAGAGAACATGAAGCTCTTCCACGAAATGCGTGACGGCAAGTACGCCGATGGCGAAAAGTGCCTCCGTGCCAAGGTCGATCTTGCTAGCCCGAACATGAACATGCGCGACCCGGTCATCTACCGCATCAAGCATTGCACGCACCATCGCACTGGCGACAAGTGGTGCATCTACCCGATGTACGACTTTGCACACCCGATCAGCGACTGGATCGAAGGCATCACGCACTCCATCTGCACGCTGGAGTTCGAAGCCCACCGTCCGCTTTACGACTGGTTCCTCATTGAACTTGGTTTGCAGAACCGTCCGCAGCAGATTGAATTTGCTCGCTTGAACCTCACGTACACGATGATGAGCAAGCGCAAGCTCCTTGAACTTGTGCAGACGAAGGCTGTGCTTGGCTGGAACGACCCGCGTATGCCGACCGTTTGCGGTTTCCGCCGCCGTGGCTTTACACCGAGCTCCATCCGCGAATTCTGCAGCCGTATCGGTGTGTCGAAGGCCGACTCCATGGTCGATGTGAACCTCCTTTACTTCTGCATCCGTGAAGAATTGAACCAGACCGCAAACCGCGTGATGGCTGTCATCGACCCGGTCAAGCTCGTAATCGACAACTGGGAAGACGGCAAGGTCGAAATGATCGAAGTCGAGAACAACCCGAACGATCCGAACGCCGGCAAGCGCGAAGTTCCGTTTGGCAAGGTGCTCTACATCGAAGCCGACGACTTCATGGAAGAACCGCCGAAGAAGTACTTCCGCTTGAAGCCGGAAGGCGAAGTCCGCCTCAAGGGGGCTTACTTTGTCACTTGCAAGAGCGTCGAAAAGGACGAAAACGGCAAGGTTACGGTGATCCACTGCGAATACGACCCGCTCAGCAAGGGCGGCGAATCTCCGGATGGCCGCAAGGTCAAGGGCACGATCCACTGGGTTTCTGCTGAACATGCTGTAGACGCCGAAGTTCGTTTGATCGATAACTTGTTCACGCTCGAAGATCCTGCTCAGGTTCCGGAAGGCGAAGACTGGCACGATTACTTGAACCCGGAATCGATGGTCATCAAGCAAGCCAAGGTCGAACCGGCTCTTGCAAACGCCAAGCTTGAAGACCGCTTCCAGTTCATGCGTCAGGGTTACTTCTGCCTCGATAGCGAAGACTCCAAGCCGGGCCACCTCGTGTTCAACCGCACCGTGGGATTGAAGGACTCTTTTAATCCTACAAAGTAATTCGTAATTCGCCGATAAACTTCGCAATACTGCGTCACGCGAGCTCTCGCTGTATGTCAATACAGCTTCGACTCGCGTTTCTTGTCTTGCTCGTTTCTAGGCGAATTAATATTTAATGCTAGAATAGCCTTGTCTCGCTCTAATTAAGTCCATCTTCATGTTCTCGCCAGTCCTCGCTTGACGGGGAAAGGCTGACATCTGAAGAGTATGACTCTTTACTTTTTGTCGCCCTTGCCGTTGTGCATTGGGCGGCTTTTTTATATCTTGTCTTGTAAAATGAGAAGGAATGATTTATGAAGAAAAAAATCTTATTTCTTTTATGTGCCGCAGCTTCGCTTTGCTTTGCCGAATTTGAAAATCCGTTGCAAAAAGCGATG
Organism: uncultured Fibrobacter sp.; assembly: GCA_947165045.1. GTDB lineage: Bacteria > Fibrobacterota > Fibrobacteria > Fibrobacterales > Fibrobacteraceae > Fibrobacter. The sequence continues at coordinate 65,245 of CAMUYW010000005.1, forward strand.
GAAACCATTAACGCCTCCAAAACGTTGTACAACTTAAAAGTTGTCGATGAACCTTTCCCTGTTCCGGATCGAAGTAAGTTGATTAATGTACAGGTTTATCGTGAAAAAACGCCCAAAGGCTACGTCATAAAAAATTTTGAGCCATCGGGTGAAGCAAAAAAATTATTTGAAAAGGCGGAGTCTTATTTCTCTGCCCGTCAGTTGGAAAAGGCTCGTGATGCTTATACGCTAGCTTTACAGCAAGACCCTAAGCTATATTCTGCAATAACTTACATTGGGCAGACTTACGGTATCGAGAAAAATTGGGATCGCGCGGAACTGTGGTACAAAAAGGCTATTGATGCTAATTACATAGATTTTATGGCTCATTGGTTCCTTGCGGATGTTTATCTTGCTAAAGGTCAAAAAGAAAAGGCTCTTGAAGAAATTTCTATTGCGAAAGTATTGAACCGTAATAACCCGCGTCTGGAGTCAAAACGCAAAGAGATTTTTGATGCGAATGGTCTTGAAATAAAGAATTGGACGTTCAATCCACAGTTCCGCATATCGCGCGATTCCGTTACGGGAAATGTGAACATGGTCTCGGATTCCATTTGGATGTATTATGCATTCATTCAAGCCGCTTGGATGTATGAACCGGAATATAAGGCGAAGGCTAAAAAGTCCTTGATGCCGGAGACGATGTACCTAGAATGCTTGATGGGATTTTTGCCTTACATGGACAATAAGAAAATAAAAGATTCTGTTGAGGCTATTAAACGTTTTGACAAGGCTTTAGATGCTAAAAAATCGAGTGAATTTATCTTATATGAAATGATTCTTCCTGATTATCCGGCTACAGCTTTGACGTTAACTAAAAAGCAAATCGAATATCTTAAAGATTACTTGATTTGGATAAATCGAAAATAATTTAAAAGGAAAATCCGCTAGCATGTGCCAGCGGATTTTCTTTTATACGACCTGTTTGATCGCGATTGGGTTTGGTTAATTCTAACGGCTTAACATCTTGCCATTGAGCGTTGCAATCCAATGCTTGTCTCTTGCCTTAGCAGGAACTTCCAAAGTAGTCTTTCCCTTTTCAACTCGTGTCTTGTACAAGACTGCTCCGTTCAAATCGACAATGGCAAATGTGCCTCCGATATCCGTGTTGACTTCAAGGTAGTTGCCAATCACAACGAAGAAGTTCGTCGGAGACAGTCTGCCTAAATCATCCATGTGGATGGCCATCGGGATCGTGTCGCCGGGGTTCTTGTCGTTCTGCCAATCGGGTTCATGGATAATCGGTTCTGTCACGATGGCTTGTGCCGGTTCCTTGAAACCAAGCTGTTCGTCCATCCACTGCATTCTTTCTTTCATCTTCTTGCGGAGATGTTCCACTTCGCCATCCCAAGTGGTTGCATTGTAGCCACCCATAGGCATGCCAAAGCCACCGCCACTGCTGCTATTGCAGTATTTCATTGGCTGCGGGTCCGCATCGTTCTGACCGCTTGATTTGCCCAAGTTCGGCCAACGTTTGAAGTTTCTGTCGGCTGCGTTCTTGAGGTACGTCTTCATGGAATCGAGGTAGAGATCCAAAGTCTTGGTGTGCCAAACGCCACTGCGGAGTTCTGCCCAACGTTCCTTCAGCTCCTTCTGGTAATCGTTGTCCTTCCACATTTTGAGGAGCCAGTTCGGAGCCTTCAAGGAGCCTCCGCCCATGCCCATCATGCCGCCGCCAGCTTTGCTCGAATTTTCGATTTGCCAGCCGGTTGTACCCGAGCTTCCAAAGCCGCCTCCGAATCCACCGCCAAAGCCGCCGCCACCCCACATGCCGCCGCCGCCACCTTGGCCGCCGCCATTTTCGGGCTGGCTGCCATTGCTCATAGCGAGGTTGAAGTCCCACGGAGGGCCAAGAGTGACTTTGCCTTCTTTAAATTCCTTGCCGTTCTTGCCTCCCTTGTCCTTGGGTTTGTGCAAGAAGAAGCTGCACCAGTAGGAGTCTGCGTTGTTCGTCACTTCCTGATGCAAAACATAGTCTACAGCAGAGCCTACGTCGACGTACTTGTCGTAGCCCTTTCCGCTACCGCCATTCTTGAACAAACCTTCAAGATCGTTCAAGTACTTTTTGAGGTATTCTTCCTGTTGCTTTTGAATTTTGGCTTTCTTGGGGTAGTGCAAAATGACGTTCAAACCGTCGGAGGTGTTGAACCCTTCTGCCTGGATACCGCCCTGGTTGTTGCTGCCGCCACCACCGGTGTTGGTTCCGACCTTGTCGAATGCCCAGATGTAGCCGCCGGTAAGGCTGTCGCCTGCGATGTCGGTTTCTTTAAGCTTGCTCACGTTTACACGGTATTTGCCGCGTTTGATTTTTTCGACCATCACGTACACGCCGCGGTACACACCGTTGATGTACAGGTCGAAGTGCTTGGTACGCGGGGCGTAACGGCCTGCCTGTCTAAAGAGCCAATAGGCAAGAGCGTTGCGGAGCAAGCTCTTGTCTACATACGGACCGTGGAAAACCCAGTCGTCAGCAGGCGGGAGGTTGAACATGCTGACGTCCATGCCTTCGCCTTTTTCATCGCGAATTTCGACGCTATAGCCGGGCTTCGGGAACATAGCAGAAGACTGCCCTCTGACCTTGATACCAATGTCATAGAGGGTTCCCTTGGCGCTATCTGCCACGTTATTTGTTTTCCCGTCCAGTACTCGCATGGTTGCGGGAATTTTTTCGATGCCGTTCTTGTCTAGGCATTTTTGCTTGGTGTCAACGAACACAATGGGCAAATCGTAGGTTTGCGCCAATGACATTCCTGCCACAAAGCAGCACGGTAATATGATCTTTTTAAGCATAAAGTTATCCACACTCCTTATCCATCTCATGTAAAAATAAATGCACCCCGATTAAAAAGGTGCGTTTATTTCTGTTTACATGTTGTTTGCGTTTACAGTTTTACAACGGCTTCGAAATTCCGCGAAAAACGCGTGTTTTGAAACCTTTGGGTGGTCAAGGGCATCTAATAAGTTGTAATTTAAAGCTAAGGAGGTTTCTATGTTTGAAAATACTCGAAAATGCAGTATGTATATGAGGGGGGTCTATAAAGGACTTCTTTTGCTGTTGTTTTTTGCAGGATTTGCGAGTGCTCAAACTCGTTATACTCCTGCGGAATTGGATACGCTTGTGGCGACAATCGCCCTCTATCCAGACCCTTTGCTTGTTCAAGTCCTAGAGGCATCGACGCATGTCGATGATATTCCTAGAGCCGCGACTTTTGCGAATGCCCACCGTAATTTGACGGGGGATGGTTTGGCTTCTGCGATTGAACGTGCCGATCTGGATTATGATGAATCGGTGATTGCGTTGATTCCCTTCCCGGATGTTCTGCGCAAAATGTCGAAATACGCAACATGGACAAAACAGCTTGGTGAAGCGGTCGATATGCAAAAGGCCGATGTGATGGATGCCATACAGCGTATGCGTAAGACGGCGAACAAGAATGGCTATTTAAAAAGTGATGATAAGATAGCCGTTACGGTTGATGAAAATGTTTGGATTCAGCCCGTTCGCGAAGAATACGTATATGTTCCTGAATATGACCCTCGCGTAGTTTATTACGTTGTTTCAGATGGTAATGTTCGTTTGCGTTACGTGAATGGCGTATGGACTGGTGCTGGCCTTGTTTATTGGGGGTGGGACCCGTTCTATTATGATTGGGGACATCGTCGATCGTTTTATCGCAATCCGCACCGCCATTTGCCTCCGCGTCGTAGCCATGCTGTAAGACCGCCAAAATCGCGGTTTGACAACCCGCCTCCACGACCTATGCATGAGTCACGTCCGGTGCCGCCACCTTCGAATTATAAGCGTCCGGCAGCTCCGCCACCACCTCCTCCGTCTAAATACAAACGCCCGAGCCCGCCTCCGCCACCGCAGACTTCGAGCGATGGTGACGATGATTCTCGCAGGTTGGAACGCCGTGGATCGAATAATCCACCTCCGCCGCCACATCGGAGAAGGTGATTATTTCCCCACAACACTGCAAATCGGGCAGTCTTCGTTTTTATGCCCGCGGGCTTTGCAGTAAGTACGTCCAAAATAAATGATTTGCAAATGACGCTTTTCCCATTCTTCTTTGGGAAAAGCTTTTTTTAAATCCGCTTCGGTCTTTTCGACGCTAGAACCATCGCTAAGCCCCCAGCGTTCGGCAAGTCGATGAATGTGTGTGTCGACAGGGAAGGCGGGCTGCTTAAAAATGTGGCTCATGATGACGCTAGCCGTCTTGTGGCCAACGCCGGGCAAGCTTTCGAGTTCATCGAATGTTTGCGGAACTTCGCCTTTGAATTTTTCGACGAGCGTTTGCGAAAGTTTGTAGATGTTCACGCTTTTGGTGTTAAAAAATCCGCAAGGTTTGATGATTTCGGCAATACGGTCGACGCCGAGCTTGAGCATTTTTTGTGGAGAGTCGGCGTGCTTGAACAGTACTGCGGTGACTTGGTTTACGCGAATGTCTGTGCATTGGGCACTCAAGACGACTGCCACAAGCATCGTGAAAGCGTTCGTGTAATTTAATGGAATCGGCGGATTCGGAAATAATTCGTCGAGCTTGTCGCCAATGAATTTAATTTTTGCGGCGCGGTTCACTAGCCCCTGTCTCGCGTGAAGTCTTGCTGCATGTTGAAGCTCGGCATGTCGTCGTGCGGGTGGCCGACTTGTACAGCTGGGACGCCAGCGTATGTTGTGTGGGCTGGAACATCGCAAAGCACCACAGCGCCGGCACCAATTTTTGCACCGTCGCCAATGTGAATGTTGCCAAGCAATTGTGCATGTGCGCCGAGCATCACGCCGTTGCCGACTTTCGGGTGACGGTCGCCAATTTCGTTGCCGGTACCGCCCAAGGTCACGCCGTGCAAAAAGCTCACGTTGTTTCCGACGGTTGCGGTTTCGCCGATGACGATGTTCGTTGCGTGGTCCACCAAAAGCCCGTGACCGATTTTGGCGGCCGGGTGGATGTCCATGCCAAACTTACGGCTGATGATGTTCTGGAGCATCTTGGCCGGGAAATGTCTGTTTTCTTCCCACAACACGTGGGCCACGCGGTAAGCCTGCAATCCCTGGAACCCCTTGAAAAGCAAAAGCGGTTCCAGATGACCTGTGCAGGCGGGGTCGCGCATGACTGTTGCGTGCAAATCTTTCGTTGCGGAAACGAGCAAGTTTGGGTATTTTACGTACATGGAACAGAAAATCTTTTCCAGTTCCGCACGGTCGATGACTTCTCCTGCGAGTTGACAAGCGAGAGTCACACAGAGCATATCCGCAAAATTTTTGCGGTTAAGGACTTGCTCTTCGAGCATCAACTTAGAAAGCGGTTCGTTTTTGACGAGCTCGGCGGCTTCCTTGCGGAGTAACTGTTCCATTTCTTCTGGTGTCATCTTGCGCCCAAATATAAAAAATTGTGGCCGCGGCGCAGTATTGACAGCAAACCAAATTATAACTCTAGCAGTGCTTTGGCGGGGATCCAGAACCAGTCGGGCCTGAATTCCAGTTCATAACAGGCTTCGTAGACTGCTTTTGCCAAAATGTAGGGCTTGGATTCTTTTTCAATCGCATCGGCTGAAATCCCGGAAACTTTGGAATACCCGGTGATAAAATTGTGTTGTGCTTCAGTTGGGTCTTTTTTTGAAACGGCTCCGGCATAGGCAAAACTGCGGAGCATGCCCGCAATATCTACGGCGGTGGAGCGGCATGTGCGCCTGTAATCCAAACTGCGTGTGGGTTCACCTTCGAAGTCTATAATTTCAAAATGCTTTGTGCCGTTCGCGCTTTGCGTTATAAGCACCTGTCCGAGGTGATAGTCCCCGTGGATGCGTTGCTTTTTGATTGTTTTGTCGCTGAACGTTTCTCGGAGCAAATCGCTGTAGCGGATGCGAAGTTCCGGGAGGCATTCGCGCAATTGGGGTGCGTATTCGGTGTCCGTTGAATTTTGGAGCAATTGTTCCAGCTTGTCAAACGGGGGTTCGTCGGTTGTGTATTTGGGACCGGTTAGTCTTTTGAGGCTTTCGTGCATTTGGGCGGTGGACATGCCGAGCTGGAACGCATCGTTGACGTCCATGCTCTGGCAGAATTCGCTCCAGGCATCCTTGGCGTCTGCAAAATGTTCTTCGAGAATGCCCCAAGTGTAAATTTCGCCGTGTTTTGATTTGTAAGTGCAGATGGCGTAAAGCCTTGGAACTCGGCTGCTACCGGCTTTGTTCATGCCTTCGAGAATTTCTGCTTCGGGATGGAGCCCCGGCTGGAGCCTGCGATAAAGCTTGAAGAAGTACTTGCCGGGCAGGCAGAATGCCGAATTGCTCTGCTCTTTTGAAACGGGTTGAATTCCAGTGAGGGGCGCCTTTGGGAGCGGGGCTGTAATCTTGAATGCAAAAAATCCCGATTCGCCAGAAAATATGGATTGCTGAGCTCCGTCGAGGAATGCATCTTCGAGAATTTTTCCGATGGCGTTCTCGTTGTCGATGTAGGTGTATATGTCACTTTCGCCATCGTCAAATGAAACCTTGATAAGCCTGATGTGCGTCCCGCCGGCTTCTGTGGAATCAAGAGAATCGACTCGGGTGATGGTTCTGTTTTTCCCCATGAACCAACGTTGTTTGCCTAAATATTTGATAAGGTTCATAATGTAACAACCCCAAATGCAGTACAAACTGAATATATATTATTTGAAGTATGTTTATTTTGGTTAGAAAAATAGTTTTTAAATAATAATTCTTTTTGTTCAAAAAAAGTATAATTGATAACAGGAGATGGAGTAGGGTATTCTCCTTGGAAAAATAAAGAAAGTGTCTTCGATTTGGTTTTAACTGGGTGTTTACTAGGTTTAGACTGGGTTAGGAGAGGGCACTTTCTTTTCTATTTAGGGATTATTTCCCTGGACTTACGAGCGGTGCGAAATATCCCTGAGTCCGCAGCGTTGCGAGAATCTTGAGTTGCTGCGGAACCGGCTCGTTTGGGAGTCCTTCAATGACAAATGTTGGAATTTGCTTGATCGGCTTGAATGCTTCAGGAACATCGCTGTAATCGCAGAGTTGCCATGCTGCAAGAAGTTTTGCGATGAACTGTGTCCACGGAAAATCGTCTGTGGGAAACATGGTGAATCTTGCCGGCTTGAGGTTGTCCCTCGCATCGAGCAATAGACTTCCGTCTTTATAGCATGCAAGAACGGCGGCTTTGCGTCGTTCGTTGTTTGTTGCTTTTTGGGCGGGAATTTCGAGAATGAGTTGCAATTAGGCCCTATGCAGTAGCGAGTTCGCGCTGGATGAGGTTGTACTCGTATTCTGAAATAGAGGTCATTTTTAAAATCAATTCGCGTTTGAGCCCGGCCTTGATGAGCTCTTTTGCATAATCAATGTCGTTTGTTTTTGCCATTTTAAAACCTCTTCAATCTCAAGCATGTAAGTAAAAAATAATCTTTTTGCGGCGCGATGCAATACCGTAGTAGAAAATTTTTACGCAAAAATATAAAAAATGTGTTTTGTAACACATTGACTGTCAATAAATTAGGATTGACTGATTGTCCAAGGTCGTGTCTGCTTTGGAGGCTTTATGTGTGTTCTAAATCAAATCCGGAGGGACGATTCCGTCGAGTACGGGGAATGATTTTCGGTAGTTTTTTTCGGCTTGCATGTCCAATTCGGCGTAAATGACAGCTTCTTCGAGGTCGTTCCCTGCTGCTAGGATGTCTCCGTTTGGGGTGACGATGAGGGATGTGCCCGCAAGAGGGGCTTTGGATTGCGCGTTGGTATTGACACCGTTTACGGCCGCTATGTAGACTTGGTTTTCGATGGCGCGGGCCTTGAGGAGCGTTTCCCAGTGGGCTCGTCTCTTGGCGGGCCAGGCTGCTTGGATCGTTATTAAATTGGCGCCTTGTTTAGTCGCTTCGCGGAAAATTTCGGGGAAACGCAGGTCGTAACAGATGAACGTGGCTATTTTCCAGTTTGCGTTTTCTGTCATTCCCGCGCAGGCGGGAATCTCCTTTATGTTGAATAAATTAACGTTTGTTCCCGGCTTGAAATCGCCTCGTTCCGGGAAGAACAGGTTCATCTTGTTGTAGCCCGCGGCTTCTTGAGTGTTGCCCGGCTCGTAAATGCTCACGTGATTGAAAAATCCGTTGGCGGCGCGGGTGATGCCTGCTCCCATGATGGTACAGTTTGTGGCGTTTGCGATTTCGGAAAGCATATGCGCCGTCTCGCCGGATGTGTTTGTCGAGAAATCTTCGGCTTCTTTATCTAGGCTTGCGGGGAGGTAGCCCGTGGCAAACATTTCGGGCAAAAGGATGAGGCTCCCTTCGGCGGGGTAGGCGTCGAGAATCATTTTCCTTGTTTTTGCAAGATTTTCTGATTTGGAACCCTTGGCGCTATCCATTTGGACTAAATAAACTTTAAGCATGCGTATAATATAACCGATGTTTGGTACTTGTCAAAAACTTTTTTGCGTAAATTATCTATTTTGAAGAGCATGAAATTTCGCCTTATTTTCTGTTTTGTCTTATTTCTTGTCGTAGGGGCATTTGCAGCATCGCCTACGATGGTTATTGGTGTTGTCCTCGAAGCTGAATCCGATTTGCCCGTCAAGGATGTTGCGGTTGCGTATAAGTCCGGCAAGCGAATCGGGGAGACTGATTCCCGCGGTCGTTTTGAGTTCCAGGTGGATTCTAAGAATGCAACGCTTGTGTTTAAGAAAGATGGCTATGACAGTGTCTTTGTGGAATTGCAAGATTTTGCCGACTTGATGGACATGGTTATCACGCTTAGCACGAACGTTACGAATCTTGGGTCAAGCACCATTATCGGCGGTGGTGAACCGATCAAGTGGGACGTAGAACGTACGGTCAAAGTGGAAAAACTTGAAGATGCTGCGGGCATGCGTTTTGATGTGACGGATCACTTGAGCCAGATGCCTGGTATTTCTGGCCAGAAGGATTTTAGTAGCGCTCTTTATTATGATGGTTCGCGAGCAGGTGACGTGGCTTATCATTTGGGTCGCCTCCGTATTCCGAACATGCGCCATTTGGATGTCGGGTTCCCTGGAAACCTTTCTGTTGTGAACCCGCATACGTTGAGCGGAATTGAAGTTCATGACCATTATGGTGATGGCCCGCTCGGACAAGGGCTTGCAACGTCGATCCAGTTTATTCCGGAACAGACGAAGGGCGAATGGGGCTTGAGAGGTTCTGCAACTATTACGCAACGTGAAGTTGTGCTTGATGCTCCGTTCTTTATTTGGGATAGTTTCCGTTTTGCGTTCCGCACTCTTGATGACGATGTGCTTAAGATCTTGGGCGAAAAGTTCTTTACGGAATTCCGCAAGCGTGATGACGATAATAGCGACAAGGTACAGAAGTCCAATCCGTTTGACCTCTCTGCGTATGATATTTATGCGCAGTTGAATGGTTCCGATTCTCTTGGGAATGCAACGTGGGCTTTGCGTACTTTGTTTAGCTCCGATGAATATAAGATTAGCCAGGATACTTCGAAATCTTATAGCAGCGTCAACTCGATTGATATTGTCGAAGGGAAACAAAGCTATTTAGTGATTGGTGGCGAATACGCTTCGAAGTTTGGAACGAGTTTCCATGCAGGCTTTGTTCGCGAAGTTTTGGGAGATACGTTGCGTGATACGACGGGCTTCCGTTCGGGAAATATTACTGATAATGATGCGAAAACATTTATTGACGGTTATCGCCAAACGCATACGACGTTGAGCGCTGGTGCTGACAAACGCTTTAATGCCGATATTTTCGGTGCCGATTTGCGTGGCGCCATTCTTTACGAACACCACTTTGTTGAACGTAGTTTCCCGATTCCTGGCGGAAAGGAAAGTAGCGATTACCAGACTGGAATCTTGTCGGGTGCGGCTACGCTTGATTGGAAGAACAATTATTCGCAACACATGTTCTCTGTGGGGGCTATAGCCGATGCCCGCGATCACAAGGCGTTACCGACGGTTTCGTTCGATATGGAACGAAATCTGTCTAAGACGGATTCTGCATACTGGAGACTCTTTACGAATGCCGCATACCGTGCGGACTGGAAGCATTACTTCGAAGATGGCGATTTGACGGGTAGCTTGGAATCGGGGACGTCCCTCAAGTTGGGTGTGGGTTACCGCTCTAAGTACTTGATGGCTCAGGTGGCTAGCTTTGGACGATTCTATTTTGACCCGCTGCTTCCGTTGCCGAAGGCATTTGCAAATTATAAGGATGTAACGCCGGTTGATTATGCCTGGGTTTCCGGTGCGACTGGCTCGCTCGAATGGAAAACGTCTCATCACTTCTCCATGGCGATGAATGCCAGCTCTGTTTATGGTGAATATGAACTGAAGGGCGGACACTCCTTGCCGTGGGAAGCGAACTCCCGTTTGGATGTGGTCTCGCATTTTCGATTCTATCCGCGTAAGGATTCCATGGTGTCGGTTATCTTGACGCACCATGCTGCATGGCACAGACCTCTTTATTACTATTCGATTAAGCCTTCTGCGGATGGCAAGAGCGGAACTCGAGAACTCAAGGATTACAACAAGTTTACGGACTTGTATAGAACGGACTTGCGCGTGAACTTGGACTTGACCAAGTCGAAGTTCTTCTTTAGACATGCGAGATTCTATCTTGAATTGGATAACGTCTTTGCAAAGCTTGACGTGGGTGCTTTGAAGTTCCTCGGTTCCCAGAACTGGCGTGAACGTTCTGTTGTCACGCGTGATAATGACAAGAATACGGCAAATGGATATGACTTGGTGCCGTTCATTGCTAAGGGCATGGGATTCAATCTTGATTTCGGTGTCGAAGTGCAATTGGGAATCTAATAGACCGCTCTTTTGAATGTCATCCCGCACTTGCGATGCGCTGTGCAACGTCGAAGTGTTGCGGGATTTCCTATTTATGAAGTTTCTTTTAGCGTTATTATTCTTTTGCGTTTCCGCGTTTGCGCATGTGACGGATTCGCTTTTTGTTCCGCCTAAGCCCGAAAAGCCTTTGCGTTTTTGCACGTCTGCAAAGAAGTGGCTGGACTATGCGACGCATGATTCTAATTTGGTTGAAATTACCTACATGCGCGGTGTCCGTATGGATTTACGCTATGCAACGTTTGATAATGTGACCGGTCATGATATGTATTGTGGAATCCAGCGTGCGTTTCTTCATAGGGATGCACTGCCGAAGTTGAGACGAGTGCTTTCCATTATCGCGAAGGAACTACCGGGATATTCGCTAGTTATTTTCGATGCGGCGCGTCCTATGTACGCTCAGTCGGTCCTCAAGAGCTCTGTGGCCGGTACGCCTTATAGTCACTTTGTTTCGTCCGGCAAGACCGGTGGGCTCCATAATTATGGGCTTGCTCTTGACCTCGGACTTGCCGACAGTGCTGGGGTGCTTTTGGATATGGGGGCGGATTTCGATTCGTTTGAACGTTGTGCGGGAATTGTGGGCGAGGCCGAAGCTCTGGAATCGGGGCGCCTTACGCAACAACAGATTGATAATCGCAATTTGCTCCGCAGTATTATGAAGCGTGCCGGTTGGGTGATGCTTCCCAGTGAATGGTGGCATTTCAACGCCTACACGCGTACTTATACTAAGGAACATTACCCTTTGTTCCCGATTTGACGAAAAAAGCTTCTTTTGTGCGGCGTTTTGATCTTCGAATTGCTGACTACCAACCACGATTTTACTATATATGAACCCAAATTGCATTTTTGCCTGGGTCCTGTGACCAGATTCGCCAATTCCACTGGTGCTAGAGCAGAGAAACTCGGACAAAAACATGTGATGAAACAAACAATCAAAAAAAGGAATGGCTACAATGGCTACTATCACTAAAGAAAAAGCTGCAGAACTCACCGCTCAGTTTGGTGCTAACGAAAAGGACACTGGTAACGTCCGCGTTCAGATCGCTATCCTCACGGAAAAGATCAAGAACCTCACCGAACACATCAAGACCAACAAGAAGGACTTCCACTCTCTCCGCGGTTTGTCTATGATGGTTGCAAAGCGCAAGAACCTCCTCAAGTACTACGGCGAAAAGGATATTATCGCTCAGCGTGCTTTGATCAAGGAACTCGGTCTCCGCGGCTAATTCTCGTATTGGAGATTTTTTATGTCAACAGAAGCTTATCAAGCTAAATACGGCAAGATGCTCGACCCGAAGGAAGTGTCGGTAAACCTTCCGGATGGCCGTGTCATTACGTTTGAAACTGGCCGTATCGCAAAGCAGGCACGTGGTTCTGCTGTCGCCAAGATGGGGGACGCGTTTGTCCTTTCTACCGTTTGCTACGGTGAAGAAAAGGATGGTGACTTCTTCCCTCTGACAGTTGAATACCGCGAAAAGTCTTATGCTGCCGGACGCCTGCCTGGTGGCTATAGCAAGCGTGAACCGGGTCGTCCGAGCGATGAAGAAATTCTTTCTGCTCGCATTATCGACCGTCCGATTCGTCCGATGTTCCCGGAAAACTTCACACGTGAAGTCCAGGTCATCGTTCAGGTTCTTTCTTCCGATAAGAAGTTCGCTCCGGACGTTCTTGGCGTGAGCGCCGCATCTCTCTCCATCGGTCTTTCTGAACTCCCGTTCGAACAGCAGGTTGCTGCCGTTCGCGTGGCTGTTGTCGATGGCCAGAACATTGTGATGCCGACTTACGACCAGGTTGCCGTGGCCGATCTAGACCTCGTGGTCGCCGGTACGGAAGACTCTG
>CAMUYW010000006.1 GCA_947165045.1 uncultured Fibrobacter sp.
TTGTGCACTGGGCGCTGTTGGTCTTGTTCAAGTCCATAGCTGCCGGAGCAACTGCTGCGAAGACGTCGGACATCATGCAGGCCACGTGGTTACTCATACCGCCACCCATCGAGAAACCGGTTGCGTAGATGCGCTGCGGGTCGATGCAAGCTTTTTCCTTGACATACTTGATCATTTCGCGAGTGAATTCAAGGTCATCGTCGTTGGAGCAGCAAGGACCGACGTTCCAACCCGGGCCCATCGTCTTGGTGGTACCCTGCGGGTACAAGGAGATGACGCCTTCGGGGTCAGTGAGTTTCTTGTAGGTCGTGCTACCCATCTGGCCTGAACCGCTACCGCCAATCGGGTGATAGTCAATAACAAGCGGTACGGCCTTGTCGCCCTTGTAGGCACTCGGCACATGCATGATGAACTCGCGTTGGCCAGAACTGCCTTTGACGCTCAATTTTACCGTCTGGTCACCGGCTTTTGCTGTCTTGCCAGCGCAGTCGACAATGATTTGTTCAATCTTCGCGCTGCTAGAAGATTCGACCTTTTCAGAAGAAGAACTTTCCGGCTTAGCAGAAGAGCTTGAAACAGCCTTTTCGCTAGAGCTGGACTGAGCTGTTGCTTTGGTCATCCTGACGATGATGCCTGTTTCGACTTCAGCCTTAGCCTGGTAGGTGGCGTTCTGGTAGCCATCTTTTGCGAACTGCAAGAACGGCAGCGGATCGCCTTCCTTCATGAGGGTGACCGTTTTGCCCATCTGGTAGGTAGCGCGATTTCCGTCAGCGTTGATACGGAGGAACTTGGCGCCCTTTGCCATAGTCTTGTTCAAGTCGATCTGCATGAAACCGTCGATATTGTGTTCGGTCTTGGAGGCGCAAACTTTGCCAAGAGCATCCATAACAGACACTGTGATGGTTTGTGCTTTAACGTTAGAAATGCTGATTACATTGTGATTGAAGGTGATGGAGGCCTTCGGTGCGGCTACTCCGTGAATGCCGCTTCCATCATTGCTCAATGCGAAGGAACCATCCGCTGCAGAAACGGTTTCGAACCCTGCAAAGTTGAATGAGCTAATTTTTACGCCAGAGAGTGGCTGTCCGCTTTCTTTTTGAACAACGCCACTGACGCTCCAAGCAAAGGAAAGTGTGCTCAACAGAGCTACCGTTCCTGAAAATGCCATGAATTTGGACATGGTCATAACGACTCCTTTTGTTTTAAAAAGTTTTATTCCAACCCTTGTTATACACCCGGCCTGGCCCTATCCTCAAGGACGTTTGCCAGGCCTTGTCCAAAATATAGATGGATGTGCTTTTGATGTTGCGAAATGGTGTTGTGAAAAAAAACAAAGCGTTGTGAAAATTGCGAAAAAGAATTTTTACATATTGTGGGTCTATTGATAAAAAATCCATGGAAAGGGGCTGCTTTATTGAAAAAACAGCCTGTAAAAGGGGTAGATTATAATTGTAAATCATATCCATTCTTGGTTGGAAAGGAGTCGTTTATGGGATTGTTTAGTAAAATGGCAAAATCTGCCGCATTTACGGTTTTAGCTGCGGCTGTTGTCAATAGTTTTGCCGTGACGGTCAATAACCCGATTATGTATGTCGATAGCCCGGACCCTTCGATTGTCCGTGTCGATGATGCATATTACATGGTGACGACCACGATGCACTTTGCCCCGGGCGTGCCTGTTTTCAAGAGCACGGATTTGGCCCAGTGGCGCACGGTGGGGTATGCTTACCAGACTCTCACCAACAATAATAACATGAATTTGAATAATGCCGATGCCTACGGTAAGGGTTCTTGGGCATCGAGCATTCGTTATCACAAGGGTTTCTTCTACGTTTTGACCCCGTCTTACACGACGAACAAGACTCATTTGTACAAAACGGCCGACGTGGAAAACGGCCCGTGGTCCGAAGTACAGCTCCCGTTCTATCATGATCCGTCGCTCTTCTTTGACGATGACGGCACGGTTTGGGTGTTCTACGGCTCGGGCGACCAGATCAGCTACGTGCAGCTCAACGACGATGCTTCTGGCGTGAAGGCTGGCGGCAAGAGCGGTAAGGTTGGCGGCGTGAGCGTGAATCAGGTGACCGGCACCAGCAATTACTATGTGCAGCAGGAAGGCTCGCACATGGAAAAAGTTAATGGCGAATACTACTTGTTCACGATTTCTTGGCCGGCAGGCAAGAGCCGTAGCGAAATTGTTTACCGTTCCAAGAGCCTGCTTTCGGGGTATAGCGGACGCTACTTCCTTTCCGATAACGGTGTGGCTCAGGGTGGTATTTTCGATACTCCGGATGGCAAGTGGTATGCTTTGTTGTTCCGCGATTCTGGCCCGGTTGGCCGTATGTCGCACTTGGTGCCGATGGAATGGAAGGACGGTTGGCCGGTTCCGACGAGTGGAAGCAAGGCTCCCTCGACGATTGACTTGCCGGAATCTCCGTTGCCGGGCTACGGCATGGTGACCTCCGATGACTTTGATTCTGATGTGCTTGCTTTGGAATGGCAGTTCAACCACAATCCCGATAACAAGAATTGGTCTTTGACGGCAAACCCGGGCTTTTACCGCATTACTACGAGCCGCACTGATAGTCGCGTGGTGAGCGCCAAGAATACTTTGACCCAGCGTACCTTTGGCCCGAAGTGCTCTGGCCGTACTCTCGTGGATGGCTCCGGCATGAAGGATGGCGACATGGCTGGCCTCGTGGCATTGCAGGATGACAAGGGCTTTGTGGCACTTGCTAAGGATGGTGGCAGCTACAAGGTCGTGATGTACACCGGAAACAAGGACGGCGAAAGACAAGCAGAAAGTAAAGCTATTTCGGGTTCCAAGGTTTACTTGCGAATCGATTTCGACTTGCCGATTGACCGCGGTACTGCATACTTCTACTACAGCACCGATGGCTCTACTTGGACAAAGATTGGTAGCGATGTAAAGCTCAATTACGACCTGCACATGTTCGTGGGCGTGCGTTGGGGCCTCTTCAACTTTGCAACAAAGACGGCAGGCGGCTATGCAGACTTCGATTGGTTCAAGGTCGGTACCGACTACAAGGACGAAATTTATCTGGATGCCGCTCAGGATACGACTCCGCCGACTCCGTATGGCGATGTTGCGGCCAAGATTCCGGGCAAGATCGAAGCTGAAAACTACGATGTGGGCCGCTCTGGCAAGGCTTACTACGACAACGATGGTGACAATCAGGGTAAGGCCTACCGCGAAGAATCTGTAGACATTGTCCAGCTTGATACCGCCGACAAGTCCAAGGGCTACGCCATTGGCTATACTGGTGAAGGCGAATGGCTTCGCTATACAGTCGATGTTGCTGAAACTGGTGCATACGAAGTCAAGGTGAACATGGCGACACCTTCTGAAAATGCGGGCGTCAAGCTCTACATTGATGGCAAGGCTGTTACGGACGAAATTATTGCTAAGCAGAATGGTGAAAATGACTGGTCTACTTACAGCGAAGTTTCGGCCAAGACAAAGGAAATCGAAAAAGGCGAGCACGCTCTCAAGGTGGAAATTGTTGGGAATAACGTAAATGTGGACTGGCTCGAATTCTGCCTTGACAAGTGCGAAACTGTTGGTTTGAACAAAGTACGCTATGGCGTGGATGCTTCTAGAACGTATGCAGTCTATGGTGTCAATGGCTCGTTCATCGGTCGCATCGATGCTATGAATTCCTACGACGTGCGCTCTAAAGTGAGTTCGCTCGTGAAGCAAAGCGGTGTGTACTTCGTGAAGTCGATCAACAGCGGCCTCACCCAACGCATCTCCGTCACCAAATAATTTATTCTAATTCCTCCAAACACCCCCGAGGGCTGGAAGCGCATATCGAAAACGAAGTTTTCGGATATGCATTTCCAGCCCGTTTTTGTGTTCTATAAACACCCCCTTTGCTTCTACCTCCCACCATGCTGTCACCCTGGAGGGGCGAAGCCCCGATAGGGCCTATCGCTTATTGACAAAACGCAACGAAAAAATAACGATCTCGTTGTGATATAGAACATGCCCAGATATATCTTATTCTTAGGTGGAATGGGAGTAAACTTCATGGGAGTTCAATATGTTTGGTAAAAAGGTTTCTATGAAAAGAATGCTGGCCGCGTTTTTGGTTTTGGTGGGCGCGACCAGCATTTCTTATGCAGACAATATTAACGTGAACGGCACGAACCGTAATATGCTCGTGTACGCTCCGAAGAACATTGAGAAAAATCGTCCGCTCATTATCCAGATGCACGGCTATAATCAGGATGCCGCATACCAGAAAAATGCGGCCAAGTGGGAACCCGTTGCCGATACGGGCCGCTTTGTGGTCGTGTTCCCTAATGGTCAGAACAAAGCTTGGGACACCTCGGGCGATAAGGACCTCAATTTCATCAAGGCTATCATCAACGAAATGAATAGCAAGTACGGCATCGACAAAAAGCGCGTTTACGTTTCCGGCTTTTCGATGGGCGGCATGATGAGCTATGTTGTCGCGAACAAAATGAGCGACCAGATTGCAGCCATTGCGCCAGTTTCCGGTGGCGGTAGCCCTTCGTCTGCAAAGCGTGCGATGCCGATTATTCACACGCATGGCACCACAGATGACGTGGTGAATTACAACAGCACTGTAAACACACTCAAAAGCTGGGTTCCTTTCAACAAGTGCTCCTCGAATTCCAAGGTGATCAAGCCCTATCCGACAACAAAATCGGGGTCTGCGGCTTCTCTTGAAATATGGAGCGGTTGCGCCGACGATGTAGAAATTCGCTTGCTGACTATCGCGGGTAAGGGCCACTGGTATTCCATGGACGAAGCTGTCAGCGTCAACACTAGCGTTGAAATCTGGAATTTTGTGAAGAATTATTCGCTCGATGGCTTGGTGAATAAGCCGGCAGACTCCAGTAAGACCGAAACACCGAAGGATTCGAGTAAAACAGAAACGCCTAAGGACTCTAGCAAAACGACAACGCCGGCGGATTCTGGCAAAACAGGCCTGATTCCTGCAGTTCGCCTAGAAATGGGTGCTGTGGAAACATCGTTCAACATTTATAACCTTACGGGCAAGCGCCTCGGCTTTATCGTCATCATCGAAAATGATGTGCCTAGCATGTCAAAAGCGATGAAAACGGCGGGTTATGGTAAGGGCGTGTACATTTTGCGCAGCAAAAAACGCTCGTTCATGGTCCCTGTTGACCGATAGCCGTCGCAAGAATGACTCAAAAGTTTACGTCTCTCTCTATCTATCAAGAGCAGTCCCCAATCTTGGGGGCTCTCTTTTTTAGGGAGGCGCCCTTTTTTATCCATCGTGGATAAAATGTCAAAGGATTAGTTGTCATTCACTGTGATTTTTGTGTTTTTTGGGGGTAATTTTAATTTGGGGATAATAACAGTTAGGAACAGGAGTGCCTATGTTTGGTTTGAAGAGAAATAGTGGTTGCAAACTTGGAGTGTTGGCAACTTTGGCTTTAACAAGTTTAGTGGGATCGGCTTTCGCACATCCCGATAGCTTGGTGCTTACCCCGCCTTTGGGGTGGAACAGCTGGAACGTGTTCCACGAAAACATCAACGAAAAACAGATTCAGGAAATCGCCGATGCGATGGTTTCTTCTGGTTTGAAGGATGCCGGCTACATTTACCTGAACCTTGACGATAACTGGATGGATACCAAGCGCGATGCCGATGGCAACCTCCAGAACAATCCGAAAACATTTCCGAGCGGCATGAAGGCCATTGCCGATTACGTGCATGCAAAGGGCCTCAAGTTCGGTCTTTACGGCGACCGCGGTAAACGTACCTGCCACCATTACAATAGCAATTGGCAAAGCGAAAGCGGTTCCAACGGAAGAGAAGAAAAGGACGCCAAGAAGCTCGCCGAATGGGGTGTTGACTACTGGAAGTACGATAACTGCGATTCTGACCCGACCACGCAGGAAAAAGATTATACCGCTATGTCCAAGGCTCTCCGCAATTCCGGACGCGACATCGTGTTCAGTATCTGCATGTGGGAATACAAGGACTGGATGCCTAAAATCGCTAACCTCTGGCGCACTACTTTCGATATCGGCCCCGAATGGATTTCTACTTCTTGGTACCGCGGCGTTTATGAAATTATCGATGCCAATAACAAGTACTGGCAGATTGCAAAGCCCGGTCACTGGAATGACCCGGACATGCTCGAAGTGGGCAACAGAGGCCTTTCTTACGAAGAACAACGCTCTCAGATGACGATGTGGTCTATTATGGCGGCTCCTATCATGATCAGTTCCGACGTGCGCAATATGAGCAATGAGACCAAGGAACTTTACCTGAACAAGGACATGATTGCCATTAACCAGGACTCTTTGGGCGTTCAGGGCCACCGCATTTCTGACAAGAACGGCAAGCAAGTTTGGACAAAGCCTTTGCGCAATGGCGATATTGCCGTAGCACTTTTGAACAACAATTCTTCTACCCAGACGGTTGAGTGCAACTTTGCTGACATTGGCGTAGAAGGCGAAGTGGAAGTTCGCGACGCTTGGAAAAAGAAAGACTTGGGCGCTGTTTCCCACGTTTCAATTGAGCTCCCGGCTCACGGCTCTGCACTGCTCCGCTTGATTCTCAAGCCTGTTCCTCGCGAACCGTTCAAGGGCGAAGCTCTTGCTATTCCAGGCAAAATTGAAATGGAAGACTTCGACATTAATGGCGTGGGTGAGGGCAATACCAGCTACAACGAAAGTGATACCGAAAACCATGGCGATAGCGATTACCGCCCGGGTACAGGTGTAGACCTTTACAAGAAAGCGACTGGCGTCATCGTTGGCTACAACCAGGCTGGCGAATGGCTCGAATACACTGTGAAGGTCGCTAAGACTGGGGCTTACACTATGAAGGCTTCTGTGGCTTCGGCGAATAGCACTTCGAGCTTCAAGCTCTCCATGGATGGCAAGGATATTACCGAAGAAATTGCTGTCCCGAAGGCTGCTTCTGGCGAAGACAACTTCGATGAATACAATGAAGTCGAGGCAAAAGTTGATTTGACCGAGGGCGAACACATTCTCCGCTTTACGGTAACCGGCGACTGGATGGACATTGACTACATCGAGTTTAGCGATGAAAAGGTGGGACTTGCAAAGGCTCGCTTGACATCGTTCGAATCCGAAAATTCCTATAACGTGTTCAGCGCTACGGGTAAGCATCTTGGCCGTGTCGATCTGAACGGTGCAAATGTTGCTGCTGCGCTTAAGAATGCGGGTTACGCTCGCGGTGTGTACATGGTCCGCTCTATCAAGGGTAACCAAATCCAACGCGTCCGCGTCGGGGAATAACTTACGCATTTCTTACAATCGCTTCAAAGCTCGCCTCCCGGCGGGCTTTTTTGCTGTCCACTATGGATAAACAGTCCACACTATCTTGCTGAAGCACATGGAGAAAAGCCTTTTTCGAGAATAATTTTAAAGTGTTGTTAGGGAAACCTAGGTGTATGGTTTTTAAACGTGAGGTTAGGTATGAGCTTCAAAACATTAAGTCAAATGGCTGCGATGTCTGCACTTTTCCTTGGTGCCGCTGTCGCAAACGCTGCCGATCAGGCTACTTTCTACGTTGCTCCGAATGGTAGCGACTCTAACAAGGGTACCGAAGAGGCTCCCTTCAAGACGATTACGCAGGCTCAAAAGGCCGTACGCGCAATCAACGGCACAATGACCGGCGATATCTCGGTTATCCTCCGTGGCGGTACTTACCAGCTTCCGAGCACGGTGAACTTCACCGAAGCCGATGGCGGTAAGGATGGCCATTACGTGAACTACAAAGCCTATCCGAACGAAACTCCGCTTGTTACGGGCGGTATCCCGATGTCTGGCTGGACCATCCACGATGAAAAGAATAACATCTGGAAGGTCGAAAACGTCGATGCTCGTTTCCGCCAGCTTTACGTGAACGGCAAGAAGGCTATTCGCGCTCGTTTCCCGAACCTCAAGGATAACGGCGACCACAACTTCTTCCGCTTGAACAAGGTGGACTCTACCGGTTCTGCATTCCTCTTGAATGGCAGCGACATCAAGTCTACCGATTGGAAGAATCCGAAGAAAGTCGAAATCCACTTGATGATTGCATGGGCCGAAAGCATCTTGCGTCTTGACAAGATTTCGCAGCAGGGCGGTGTCTATAAGTTTGAACCGCAGGATCCTGAAAGAAGCAAGCTTTTCCGCCGCAAGTACCCGATGCTCGGTACCGCTTTCATGAGCAATCCGCCGAAGCAGCAGGTTTACTACCTCGAAAACGCATACGAATTTATCGACCAGCCGGGTGAGTGGTATCTCGACGAATCGACCAACACGCTTTACTACAAGGCTCGTGAAGGCGAAGTCATGGGTACGGCAAACGTCGTTGCACCGCGTGTCAACACGCTCTTCAGCATCCTCGGTAAGGATACTAAGAACAAAGTCGGTTACATGTCTTTCGAAGGCATCACCTTTGCACATTCCAACTATCTCCGCCCGAGCGAAGAAGGCTTCTTGGATTTGCAGGCCGGTATGTTCAACATCGAAGTCATGGAAGAAAACGGCCGCCTCGGCAGTAACAAGTTCCTCCTCTGGCGTCCGGATGCTGGCTTCCGCGTCGAAAACGCTCACCACATGAAGATTAGGAACTGCACCTTTACGCAGATGGCTGCTACCGGTCTTGACATGGTTTCTGGCACGAACGATGACGTGGTCGAAGGCAACGTGTTCTATGAAATTGGTGCAAACGGCATTATGCTCGGCAAGTTCTCTCAGGACTCCTTGACCGAAATTCACATTCCGTACAATCCGACCGATAAGGACGAAATCAGCACTCGCGATACGCTCCGTTACAACCTCATTACGAACGTGACGAACGAACATCAGGGCGCTGTGGGTATTGCCGCTGGCTATCCGCGCTATGTCGTGATTGAAAACAACGAAGTGTCTTATACAAACTATTCCGGTATTTCTGTGGGTTATGGCTGGACTACAAAGCAAACGGCTATGACGAACAATAAGATCAACAAGAATAACATCCACCACATTTCCCGCTTGCTCTGCGACTCTGGTCCGATTTACACCTTGAGCAACCAGGGGACGGGCAGTGAAATCAAGGAAAACTATCTCCACGATTACGCTGCTTCTGAATGGTCCGATTACTGGGTACTCCCGATTTACCTCGATGAAGGTTCCAGTGGCTTTGCTGTCGAAAACAATTCCTACAAGAACGCTCCGAGTGGCGTTGGCCGCAATGCTCCGGGTCAGTTTACCGAAAAGAACAACAGCGGCTATATCGCTTCTGTTGCCGAAGCTGCTGGCCTCCAGGGCGAATTCAAGAACATTGGCGACCGCATCAACACCATTCCGCTTCCGGACTTCTCCAACGTCGTTCCGCAGGCTCCGTTTGTCGAAAACATGACGATTCCGGGTGCAATCGAAATGGAAAATTACGATGAAGGCGGTCAGAGTGTTTCGTTCAACGATAAGGACTTTGTGAACGAAGGTGGCGTCTATCGCGAAGATGGCGTAGATATTATTCAGATCGATTCTACTGACAAGTCTAAGGGCTATGCTGTGGGTTACACTCACGCTGGCGAATGGATGGAATACACCGTGAAGGTTGCCGATGCTGGTGAATATGTATTCCTTGCCAACGTGGCTACCGGTCTCGAAGGCTCTAGCTTCCAGCTCTTCATGGATGGTAAGGCTATTACCGATACGGTTGTTGCTCCGAAGGGCGCTGACTGGAATACCTATGATGTTGTCGAAGGTAAGACGACAGCTCTTGAAGCCGGTGAACATGTTCTCCGCGTGCTTATCACGGGCGACTACTTGAACATTGACTGGATCAAGTTCGGTAAGACTAAGGAAGATATTCTTTCGATTAAGCCGAGCGTTCGTTACGGCTTGAACATGGATATCTCTCGCAGCTCTACGCTCAACGTCTTTGATATCCGTGGCCAGCGCTTGGGAACGCTCCGCGTGATGGGTATGCCAACAACAAGTTCTGTGCTCCAGGAAATGCATGCAAAGAACTTCAAGTCTGGTGTCTACTTTGTCCAGAGCGTGAACAAGGCCTTTGGCAAGATGATACAAGTAAAATAATTTGGAGTGGGGTGCTCTATGAAACTGACCAATAAACTATTGCTCGCGTTTGGACTTGGTTTTGCGTCCAATGCGCTCGCCGAAAATCCGATTATCCAGACGTACTATTCGCCTGACCCGGCTCCGGTCGTGTTTGGCGACACCGTCTGCGTGTACACGGGTAACGATGAAGGCGGTTCCTTCTTTACCATGCACGGTTGGCGCGTCTCTTGCACCACCGATATGGTGAACTGGACCGATATGGGCGAGCTTATCCTTTCGAACGAAAGTTTTGGTGGCAATGCCAAGAAAAACGGTGACTGGGCTGCTCAAGTTATCCGTCGTAACGGCAAGTATTACTACTACGTGACCGTGGAATCGACACGTGGTGGCCGCGCCATCAACGTTGCCGTGGCTGACAAGCCGGAAGGTCCGTTCAAGGATGCTCGTAATGGTCAGCATCTCGCTGGTCCGAACTGGGACTACATTGACCCGACCGTATGGATTGATGACGATGGTCAGGCTTGGCTTTACTGGGGTAACCCGAAGCTGTATTATGCCAAGCTCAAAGAAAACATGATTGAATTCGATGGCGATATCAAGGTGACTGATATGGGCAGCGGATTCTCTCCGGGCGGAAGCTCTGTGTACACCGAAGGTCCGTGGATCCATAAGCGCGACAAGAAGTATTACATGATTTATGCTTCTCATGGCGTTCCTGAAAAGATTTCCTATTCCACAAGTGACTCTCCGACGGGCCCGTGGAAATGGGGTGGAATCATCATGGATCAGGGTAACAACACTGCATTCACGAACCACTCGGGTCTCATTGATTTCAAGGGCCGCAGCTTCTTCTTCTATCACAACCAGAAGAACGTCGGTGGCGGTGGCTATAGCCGTTCTACTGCAGTCGAAGAATTTACTTGGAATGCAGATGGCTCTATTCCGACCATCAAGTCTACAGACAATGGCGTTGTCAAGCCAATCAAGAATCTTGACCCGTTTGATCGCGTAGAAGCCGAAACCAAGTCTTGGGTGGGCGGCATCAACGTGGACAAGAGCGGTGGATACACCATCATCAAGCATGTGAAATCTGAAAATGGTGCAGTTTACCTCACCAACATGAACGACAAATTCTATACAAAGGTTCGTTCTGTTGACATGGGCGATGGTGCTGAAAATATTATCGTCTGCACCAAGGGCAACGGCGGTAAGCTTGAAGTTCATACCGGTTCTACGACGGGTCCGACGATTGCGACGATTGACGTTCCGAAAAGCTCCAGCTGGCAAGAAAATACATTTGCTTTGACGGATGCCGCAGGTGTCGAAGATCTCTACTTTGTTGTAAAACAGGGCGGTTTTGATTTCGACTACTGGTATATGGAAAGCGCTGCAACCAAGATTCCGCAGGAACCGTTCAATGGTGTTGCTTCCGCAATCCCGGGCAAGATTCAAGCCGAAGATTACGACAAGGGCGGCCACAACAAAGCCTTCTACGATAACGATCGCGCTAACCAAGGCGGCGCCTATCGCGAAGACGAAGTAGATATTGTCCAGATTGATTCTACCGACAAGTCTAAGGGTTACGCTCTTGGCTACACTCAGGATGGTGAATGGGTCGAATACACGGTCAACAACCAGATTGCTTCTGAATACACCATCGTAATGAATGTAGCTACCGCTTCTGAAAATGTGGGTGTCAAGTTCTACATTGATGACGAGGAAATTACCGATGTCATCAAGGCCCCGCAAGGCGAAGATTGGAACACCTATAGCGAAGTCAAAGCACAGACAAAGGAAATCCCGAAGGGCGAACATGTGCTCAAGATGCAAATTGTCGGTGACTATGTGAACGTTGACTGGTTCAAGTTCTGCATGGGCTTTGATTGCGACGATCAAGTTGGAATCAAGAACGCTCGCATTGAACTTCCGATTGCTGAAAAGTCTTACGCTGTGTTTAGCATGACCGGCAAGTATCTCGGACACGTTGATGCTAAGGGCCAGAGCCTTGCAAAGTCTATTCGCTCTGCTGGCTATGTTCCGGGCGTTTACATGGTTCGCGGCCTCGGCAATTCCAAGACCTTCCGCGTCCTCGTGAAGTAAAACGTCATGGCGGGTACCGACCCGCCATCTCGCAATGTCATTCCGGCCTTGTGCCGGGATTAGCATGCGCAATTCGTCATTCCCGACTTGGTCGGGAATCCATAAATTTCTAATCTCAATTAGCTCGCCTCCGGCGGGCTTTTTTGTCTCTTTTTGTCATTTGTGATACTCCTTACATTTTCATTTTAGAACATTCCAATTTGCAATAACTAAGGGCTTTAAAAACGCTTGGCTCTTGATAAAATGTCCACAGAACATTGATTTTTCGATGAAAAATATCCCGATTTTAGGGGTATTTTTTTTGTGTAGGAATATGAACGGGAGGACTCTATGAAGTTCGCATCTACTTTGTCTATGACAATTTCTGCCGGTTTGGTTTTGGCAGCATCTGCTTTTGCTCAACCTAACGATGAATGGAATGGCAAACCAAGAATTTTTGGCGTGAATACGCTTTCGCCACACGTGACTTCGATGCCGTACACGACTGTCGAAGAAGCTGTGAAGGGTGACCGCCACGCTTCGGAATGGTACCAGACGCTTTCGGGTAAGTGGAAATTCTTCCACGTCGAAAAACCGAGCCAGCGCAACAACGATTTCTATAAGGATAATTACGATGTGTCCAAGTGGGACGATATCAAGGTCCCGAGTTCTTGGCAGCTTTTGGGTTACGACCATCCGATTTATACGAACGTGATTTATCCGTGGTCTCAGAATAACCGCGTATCCGCTCCGTATGCTCCGACAGATTTTAACCCGGTAGGTCATTATCGCCGCAACTTTACAGTTCCCGAATCTTGGGATGGCAAGCGTATCCGTTTGCACTTCGAAGGCGTTGAATCTGCATATTACGTGTGGGTAAACGGCAACTATGTTGGCTATAGTGAAGACTCTTTCACGGGCCACGAATTCGATATCAATAAATATCTCCGCAAGGGTGAAAACAACATCTCCGTGCAGGTGTTCCGCTGGTGCGACGGCTCTTGGCTCGAAGACCAGGATTTCATCCGTCTTTCCGGTATCATGCGTGATGTTTACATTTACGCTGTTCCAGAAGTTCACATTCAGGACTTCCAGATTGACGCTACTCTTACCAACAGCTACAAAGATGGTCTCTTGAAGACAACTGCTTGGATCTACAACTCCACGGGTAAGGAATCTGGAAATTACACTGTAGAACTTTCTCTCTACGATGCAACTGGTGCCGAAGTCATTAAGCCGACTGCAGAGAAAGTTTCTGCAATTGGTTCTAATGGTGGCCAAAAGACCGTGCATTTTGAACTTCCGCTTTCTTCCCCGAAGCGTTGGTCTGCTGAAACGCCGGACCTCTATACCGCTGTGCTCACCTTCAAGGACGCTGACGGCAAGATTCTCCAGGTCGAAAGTAACAAGATCGGTTTCCGCAAAATTGAAATCAAAAAACAAAATGGCGCTCCGCGTTTGTTAGTAAACGGCATGCCGGTGAAGTTCCATGGTGTGGACCGTCACGAACTTGACCCGGATAATGGCCGTGCTGTGACTTACGAACGCATGGAAAAAGACATCATTCTCATGAAGCAATTCAACATCAATGCTCTTCGTATGTCGCACTATCCGAACAATCCAATGATGTACGATCTTTGCGATAAATACGGTATCTACGTGATTGACGAAGCAAACGTCGAAAGCCATGGTGCAAACAATGACCTTCCGAAGAACAGCGATGATTGGCGCGCTCCGGCTGTGGACCGCTTGAATTCCATGGTGCAGCGTGACAAGAACCATCCGTCAGTGATTCTTTGGTCTCTCGGTAACGAAGCCGGTAACGGTAACGTGTTTGCTTCTGAACGTGAACGCGCTCATCAAATTGACTCCACTCGCTTTGTCCATTACGAAGGCGACTGGAACAATGCCGATGTGAACAGCTGGATGTACTTTGGCCCTGAAGCTGTTGCAAGCTACAACGATGCAAACAAGCCGATTATGTTGTGCGAATATGAACATGCTATGGGTAACTCCGTCGGTGATTTGCAAGAATACATGGACGCTTTCTATGGCAACCCGCGTTCTTTCGGTGGCTTCATTTGGGACTTTATTGACCAGGGTCTCCGTCACAAGGGTACTCCGTACTTTGAATTTGGAGGCATGTGGGGCGACTGGCAGAACGATGACAACTTCTGCGCTAACGGCCTCGTGTTCCCAGATCGTGCAATCCAGCCGGAAATGTGGGAAGTCAAATACCAGTATGCGCAAGTTCGCGTTCATAACGTAGATGCTGCCAAGGGGAAGATTGAAATTGAAAGCCGTTACCTCTACAAGAATCTCGGTGACTTCCTTGATGCATTCTGGCAAATCAAGGAAAATGGCAAGGTTATTGAAGAAGGGAAGATTGATGGTTCTCAGATGAACATCGGTCCGAACGAAAAGAAGACCGTGACGATTGACATGCCGAAAATCGAAACGACTGTAGGAGCTGAATATTTCCTCGATATCGATTTCCGCTTGAAGAAGGATGAACTCTGGGCTTTTGCTGGTCACAGCGTTGCTCATGAACAGTTTGGCATTGATTTGGGTCAGCTCTGGTCTACTGAAATTGATATCAGCTCCATGAATGCAACGAAGGTGAACAAGAGCAATGGCCTTACGATCGAAGGTAAGGATTTCACGATCAAGTTCGATGAAAAGAGCGGTATGCTCGCCAGCTACGTTCTCGATGGCGATACGATTATCAAGGATGGCGGCCGTCCGAACTTCTGGCGTGCTCCGACTGATAACGACAAGGGCTTCAACATGGAACGCGGTCATGGCGAATGGCGCAATGCCAGTAAGCGTCGCAACGTGACCTCCGAAGTCAAGGAAGTTTCTGCACAAGAAACTCAGGTGACCTTCAACTTTACCTTCCCAGATGTCGGTAGCTCCAAGATGAGACTCACTTACTATGTCTACGGCAGTGGCGATATCGTTGTGGATTACACGTTCAATCCGGATGGCACCAAGAGCTATCTTCCGAACGTTGGTACGCTTTTCACGGTTCCGGGTGGTTACGAAAAGGTTCGCTTCTTTGGTCGCGGCCCGGATGAAAACTATCAAGGACGTAATCGCGGTAGCTTTATGGGCCTCTACTCTACCTATGCTGATTCTATGACCGTTATGTACATGGAAATTGGCGAAACGGGTCAGCGTACCGATGTGAAGTGGGCTACACTTACGAACGAAAAGACGGGCAAGGGCCTCATGATTGTGGGTAATCCGCGTCTTGAGTTCAGCGCTCAGCACTACACTCCGGAACAGCTTACTGATGTGAAACTCCCGTGGGAACTCAAGCGCGACAAGGATATTACTCTCCGTGTAGACTTGCATCAGATGGGTCTCGGAGGTATCAACTCTTGGGGTGCTGAACCGATGCCTGCTTACCGCTTGAACGCCAATCGCGAATACTCTCACACGTTCCGCATTGCTCCGGTTCGTAAGCAGTTGAACGATCCGACGGAATACTCTCTCCTCGGCTTCAGAAACTTCGGCTGGAACAAGGATATTTCTCCGGCTAAGTATGGCGATAAGGAAATAGAACAGATTTATACGAACGATAAAGATCATCCGGATCCCACAGCTCTTCCGGGCAAGAATAAGGCTCCGCTCGCTATCATTGCAGGCAAGGACTACAATGTCTTTGATGCTCAGGGCAAGAAGGTGGGCTCCTTCTCGACTCGCGGTGTCGAAGATCTCAAGGCGATGACTTCTCTCGTTGTCAAGACCTCTGGCGTGTATGTCGTCAAGGCCAAAAACGGCGGCCAAGCCTTCCGCATCACCGTGAAGAAGTAACCCCCTAAAACCCATTGATAAAAAATCAATGAGAAGAATTATTTAGCTATATGAAAACCCCTCTCCGAGGGGTATTTTTTATTGAGGGAAAAGACCCGAAAATGGTGTTTAGGTTAAGAGGTGAACGTTATGTTTAACACAAAGAAATCTTTAGCAAGCCGAGTCATTGCTTCTGCAGCGCTTGTTTGCGCTGTGGGCTTTACGAGCTCTTTTGCAACAACGGATAATCCGCTTACGCTGTGGTATAATAGCGATGCCGGTTCCGAATTTACGAACGCGCTCCCGATTGGTAACGGCTACATGGGTGGCCTTATTTACGGTGGTGTCACCAAGGATTACATTGGCCTAAACGAAAGTACCGTTTGGTCGGGCGGACCAGGCGATAACAACAAGCAGGGTGCTGCAAGCCATTTGAAGGATGCTCGTGATGCACTGTGGCGTGGTGACTACCGCACGGCGGAATCCATCGTGTCCAACTACATGATTGGCCCTGGTCCTGCAAGCTTCCAGCCGGTGGGTGACCTCATCATTTCTACGTCTCATAGCGGCTCTTCTAATTACCGTCGTGAACTCGATCTTAAGACTGCTATTGCGAAGACGACTTACACGCATAGCGGTGTCAACCACAAACGTGAATATTTCGCGAGCTATCCGGACCATGTGATTGTCGTTCATTTGTCTGCGGACAAGAACGGTTCCGTGAGCTTTGGCGCTACAATGACCACGCCGCATCGCAATAACCGCATGACCTCCGATGGCAACACGCTCATTTACGATGTCACCGTCAATTCCATCAAGTTCCAGAATCGCTTGACCGTAGTTACGGATGGCGGTAAAGCCAGCGTTTCGAACGGCAACATCAATGTCGAAGGTGCCAACAGCGCAACGCTTATCCTCACGACTGCAACGAACTTCAAAGCTTATAACGATGTGAGCGGTGACCCGGGCGCAATCGCTTCCGAAATCATGTCGAAGGTTGCCAAGAAGTCTTATGAAGACTTGCTTGCTACACACTTGAAAGACTACCAGACCATTTTCAACCGCGTCAAGCTTGACTTGGGCGCTGCCGACAAGAGCGCAGGCGATATCACGTCTACCCGCGTCAAGAATTTTAATTCCACAAACGACCCGTCTCTCGTTGAACTCCATTACCAATATGGCCGTTACTTGCTCATTGCAAGCTCCCGTAAGGGTGGCCAGCCTGCTAACTTGCAGGGTATCTGGAACAAGGACACGAACCCGATTTGGGGAAGTAAGTACACCACAAACATCAACCTTGAAATGAACTACTGGCCGGCAGAATCCGGCAACCTCGAAGAATGCGTTTGGCCGCTCATTGACAAAATCAAGTCCATGGTGCCGCAGGGCGAAAAGACCGCTAAGGTCCACTGGGGCGTTGACGAAGGCTGGGTCGAACACCACAATACCGACCTTTGGAACCGTTCTGCTCCGATTGATGGCGCATGGGGCCTTTGGCCGAGTGGCGCTGGCTGGCTCTCGACTCACCTTTGGGAACACTTCCTCTACAATCCGACCGACAAGGCTTACCTCAAGGACGTTTATCCGACCATGAAGGGTGCTGCACTCTTCTTCGTTAACAGCCTCGTCGAAGAACCTACAACGGGCAACAAGTATCTCGTGACCGCTCCGAGTGATTCCCCGGAAAATGATCATGGTGGCTACAATGTTTGTTTTGGCCCGACGATGGACAACCAGATTATCCGCGACGTTTTGAACTACACGATTGAAGCTTCCAAGATTCTCGGCGTTGACGAAGACGTTCGCGCAAAAATGGAAGCAACTGTCAAGCGCTTGCCGCCGACAAAGACCGGTAAGTACGGACAAATTACAGAATGGCTCCAGGATTGGGATGATCCGAACAACAAAAACCGCCACATTTCTCACTTGTATGGCCTTTTCCCGAGTGCTCAGATTACGCCGGAAGAAACTCCGGACTTGATCAAGGGTGCTGGCGTGACGCTTGAACAGCGCGGTGACGATGCGACTGGTTGGTCTCTTGCTTGGAAGATTAACTTCTGGGCTCGTATGCACGATGGCGACCACGCTTACAGAATGATCCGCATGCTCCTCACTCCGGGCAAGACTTACAACAACTTGTTCGATGCACATCCGCCTTTCCAGATTGATGGTAACTTCGGTGCCGTTTCTGGCGTGAACGAAATGCTTATGCAGAGCCATAACAACAGAATCAATTTGCTTCCGGCTCTTCCGTCACAGTGGAAGGATGGAACGGTCAAGGGCATTCGCGCTCGTGGCGGTTTCGAAATCGATTCCATGGCATGGAAAAATGGCAAGTTGACTTATGTCGCTATCAAGTCTCTCGTCGGTAGCACGCTGAATGTTGTCTCGGGTACAAATAAGTTCTCGACTTCGACCGTTCCGGGCAAGATCTATGAATTCGATGGCAATCTCAAGGTGACGAACGCTCCGTTCGAACCGCTCGAAATTACAGACAAGATTCAGGCCGAAAACTATGTCGCTATGGACGGCGTGCAAATCGAAGAAGATTCCAAGGGCACTCCGAACATTGGCTGGATTAACGATGGCGATTGGTCTCAGTACTACATTAATGTCCCGGCTGCTGGTAGTTACGTTTTGACGGGCCGCGTGGCAACCGGTGCCGAAAAAGAAGCCGCTATCACGGTAACGGATTCTACGGGTAAGATTCTCGGAACGCTTACGGTGGATCCTGCAAAGTCTACTGCATGGGATGATTGGTACGAAACTTCGACAAAGATTACGCTCCCCGCTGGCAAGCAAAAGCTCACGTTCACTTACACTGGCGAAGACACTTACCTTGCCAATGTGGACTGGTACAACTTGAACGCTGATGCGACTGCACTCCCGCAGGCCAAAATGCGCAATGCCTCGCTCTCTGTAAGCCGCGTACCGCATTCGAGTGCTTCCATCGCCTTGATGGTGAACGCTCCGGCAAACGATTACGTTGTCCATCTTGTCAGTGTCAACGGACAGTACATCGGCACGCATCGCGGCCACGGCGAAGGTCTCGCTGAGTTTGGCAAAAACGCACCTCTCGCTCCTGGCATGTACTTTGCCATCGTCAAGAGCGGCTCCCAGCAAAAGACCATGAAACTCACCGTCCATTAAGCTTGTCACCCCGCACTTGTTGCGGGGTCACCTTACACATTTTCCTCCTCACTCTCAAAGCCTGGGGCTCCCGTAGCCCCGGGCTTTTTGTATATTCCATATATGCGTAACTTTTGGCTATCTCTCTTGTTGCTTGCTGGATTGTCTTTTGCAAATAATGCGGACAACAAGAATATTTCGCTTGCATCTGGTTTTGGTGGATATGTGTTTGGCGAAGGCTATGTGACTGCAGGATTTGATGTCGGTGGATGGCTACACGATTCTTATATAGAGTCAGATTCATTTCTGTTCTTTTTGCGTGCCAAGACTCATTTTAACAAAAATTCTTTTTCAGCCTATGTAAATCCCAGTTTTGTTTACGCTATTGATTGCGTATTTTTGTTGGCGACAGGGCCTGAACTCGGAGTGACGAAATCCAAATTTGATTATGGATGGTCCGCAAGAGTAGACTTTACGATGCTTGAATTCAATATTGCGAAATACAGCAAAGCAGATTGGAAATTGAGCCTTTCTGTTTTTATCACTAAAGCTTTATTGATGTTTTCTGCTAAAGAAGCCCCTTCTCATTGATAAATTGACAAAACAACTTGCGTTTTTGCAAGCGCCATCCCGCTCCCCATAGAATACTTTTATAAGTGGGTTAGTAGAACGATTAAAAACGGGATGTTATCATGAAATCGTTAAGAGTTCTTGGTTTAGCTTTTCTTCTTTGCGCAAATTCGTATGCCGTCACCAGCCAATTCCGCGGTGTGAACTGGGCCGATAAGCGCGACAACTTCGTCTCCGATGTGCTGGTGCTTTCGGGCCTCAGCCTTTCTGACAATCATGAATCGGCTTATGCCATTGCCGACCGCATTGTCGGGCAGTTCCAGGAAGTGCTCGGCACAAACAGCGTGCGCATGCCGGTGAACGAACCGACAATTCTCACTGCTTTTGACATGTACTCCGGTGCGTTGGATGCTGCGCTTGAACATGGGCGAGTGGCGATGGGCTATTGGGGCCCTGCGCAGCCTGCGGGTCCGAAGAACATGGATGATTGGTGGAAAATGTGGGCGAAAATCGTTGAACATTACGGCGACCATCCAAACGCCTATTTCGAAATTTTCAATGAACCGCACATGTACAGCAAGGAAGAACTTCGCAATCTCTATGCGACATGGCTCGAAAAATTCCCGGATGTTCCGCGTGACCACATCTTGCTCGATGGTTCCGGCCTCGCTTGGAATGTTCCGGACATTGCTGACGACCCGCGTTTTGAAGGCTGCCTCTTTGCCGTTCACGAATACACCTTCTGGAACATGAGCATCACCACCGAACAAGGCTGGAAAAACAGCTTTAAGGGCAAAGTCGGCAAATACATTGACCGTACGGTTTGCACGGAATGGGGTGGCGCCATGAGCCCCGGCGAAAAGGCTGGCGTTCACTACGACTACATGGACTACAATTCCTCTCCGACCAACTACTTCATGGCTTACATCCGCGGCATGTCTGATCAGCTCCGCGAATGGGAAATGGGCAGTTTCTACTGGCCGGGCCTCCGCGATGGCGACTGGTACAGCATGACCAAGCGCAGTGGGGAAGGTGTAAACACCAAGCTCGAAATCGTGAACCAGTCTGGCGTAGACCGCATGCAAATGGCCTGGGCCGATACCGTCGAAACGAACCCGCCCAAGCAAGATCCGTTTGGCAAAATCGGTGAAGATGGCGCTGCCGTTGCAGGTACACCAGCAACAATTCCCGGCAAAATCGAAGCCGAAAACTACGACCTCGGTGGCAACCGCGTTTCGTTTTATGACAAGTCTTCCGGCAACGAAGGCGGTTTCTACCGCAAGGATGCTGTGGATATTGTCGCTTTAGATTCCGCCGACCTCTCGAAAGGCTATGCCATCGGTCACACGAATGAAGGCGAATGGCTCGAATACACGGTCAACGTTGCAAAAACCGCGACCTACTCTGTCGAATTGCTGATGGCGACCGCTTCCGAAAAGGCTGGCGTGCTGTTGTTCATTGACAACAAGGCTGTATCCGACAGCATCCTCGCAAAACAAGGTGAAGACTGGTCGAACTACTCTGCTGTGCAATCCAAAGTGGGCGAGCTTTCCGCTGGCGAACACGTCCTCAAAATGCAAATTGTCGGAAATTACGTGAACATTGACAACCTCCGCTTCTGCGAAGGCGAAAAGTGCGAAGAAACGGTCGGAATCCGCGTCTCCCGCGCATCACTTCCCGCGAGCACTCTCGAAAAAACATCCCCGCGCCTCCGCGTCGAGCACAACAAGCTTTTTGTTGAGAAAAACGGCCTCCGCTTTGACCTCACCGGCCACCGCATCAAATAACGTTCCATAAAAAAATATTCCATCATGGACTTTTTATCAATGATAAGTATTTGCGTTTTTTGAGCATTCTTTAAAAACGAGAATATGTTTAAATTGGTTGTATGGGTATTCAACCTTTTTGGGTATAAGGATTAGGATTATGAAAAAATTTTCTCTCGCTTTAGCGGCCATCGCAGGCCTCGCTTCTGTTGCAAACGCCGCTCTCGCCGATGGTGGTGCCAAGTTTTTAGGAAACATTACGACCAGTAGCCAAATCCGTTCGGATATGGGCACTTACTGGAACCAGCTTACGAACGAAAACGGCTGTAAGTGGGGTTCCATCCATTCTGTGGATAACAGCGGAAAGAGCGTATTCAATTTTAACGGCTTTGATAGCTGCGAAAACGGCTACAAGTGGGCCAAGGAAAAACCGGGTGAACGCCACTTCAAGTTCCATGCGCTCATTTGGGGCTCCCAAAAGCCGGACTTCCTTTGCACGGCTAAAAACCCGGGCATTACGGTTGAAAAGACCAAGCAGTACATTACCGAATGGTTCGATGCTGTTGCCGCCAAGTTCCCTGACCTTGAATATATCGACGTGGTGAACGAAGCTATTTGGGCCGGCAACAACTATCACTCTGGTTATAACAAGCCCGCTACTGGTGCCGAAGGCATCAGTACTGACGACCCGAGCTGCGGCGGTACCTACATTATCGACGCTCTTGGCGGCGACCGCGTGGTCAATGGCAAACATCAGTATGATTTCGTGAAGACCGCTTTTGAAATGGCCCGCGAACGCTGGCCCGAAGCAAAGCTCATTTACAACGACTATAACACGCTCTCTTGGCAGATGAATGAAGGCATCGAAATGATCCAGACGCTCCTTGCCAACGGCGCTCCGATTGACTTCTACGGTCAGCAGGCTCACGACTGTAAGGGCATGAGCAAGTCCGATTTCGAAAGCAAGCTTACCCGAATCCATAATGAAACGGGCCTTCCGCTGCTCATTTCGGAATACGATATCGGTGAAGCAGACGACCAGAAGCAGAAAAACGACTATGCAAACCAAATCCCGTTCATGTGGGAAACCGAATGGATTGGCGGTATCACCATCTGGGGTTACATCAATGGTGCAACCTGGGCTGCCAACACGGGTATTATGGAAAAGGATGGTCGCAAGCGTGCCGCCATGGTCTGGCTCGAAGAATATTTCGCCAACAACCTCGACAAGGGTAAGAACACCACGGGTGAGGTCGTAAAGGTCGATCCTGTTCCGCAGGAACCGTTCAAGGGCACTGCTTGGGCAATTCCGGGCAAGATTGAAGCCGAAGACTTTGACGTTCCGGGCAAGGGCAAAAACGAAGACGGCACGAGCAATGCTTCTTTCCGTGATGCCGATTCCGAAAATCATGGTGATTCTGACTACCGCAAGGACGATGCTCCGGGCGTTGACCTCTATGCAAAGGCAACGGGTGTCGTCGTGGGTTACAACAACACGGGCGACTGGCTCGAATATACCGTCAACGTTGCCGAAGCTGGCGATTACACCATGACCGCTTCTGTGGCAACCGAAAGTTCTGATGCTTCCTTCACACTCTCGATCGATGGAAAGTCCGTGGCCGAAGTTCCGGTTTCCGGCTCTAGCTGGGACGATTATGCCGATGTGACTGCCGATGTGACACTTCCGGCAGGCAAGCATATCTTGCGCATGGACGTGACCGCAGAATACTTCGATATTGACTACTTCAACTTTGCGAAGAAGGGGGAAATTGCAATTCGTTCGAACGCTCGTTTTGAAACGCCTGTGCTCGCCGATTACGATGTCTTTGACATGAACGGTGTCCGCCTTGGTCGCATGAGTGCCTACTCCATGAACGAAGCCGTCAATTTGCTCAAGAGCTCGAGTGCTGTCAAGGTTCAGGGCCTCTACGTGATCCGTTCCGTCAAGAATGGCGCCGTAAAGTCCGTCCGTATCGCTCGCTAAGAATTCCTAATCCAAAACACCTCAAGGCCTTCGGGATACCTCTCGAAGGTCTTTTTCCAAATCGGAATATTGCTTCATGGACATTTTGTCAATGATAAATTTTGGGGTTTTTAGGGCTTTTTTTGAAAATGAGAATATGTTCTATAAAGGTTGTATGGGTATTCAACTTATATGAGGATGTGGACTATGAAATCTAAAATTTTAAAAGGATTAATGGCTGCAGCACTTTTGGGTGGTGCAGTAAGTGCTTTTGCAGGCCCAGGTTTGGCTGATGGTGCTGCAAAATTCGTCGGTAACATTACGACTCGTGGCCAGGTTCGTAGCGACTTTACAAAGCTGTGGAACCAGATTACCGCTGAAAACGAATGTAAGTGGGCGTCCATTGAAGGAACCCGCGGTCGTTACAACTGGTCTGGTTGCGATGCCGCCTATAACTGGGCGAAGAACAACGGCGGTCACTTCAAGTTCCATGCGCTTGTATGGGGCTCTCAGTACCCGAACTGGTTGAACGGCCTTAGCGTTGACGAAACCAAGAAGGCGATTACCGCTTGGTTCGACGCTGTCAAGCAGCATTACCCCGATCTCGAAATGATCGACGTGGTGAACGAAGCTATCCGTACGGGCAACAACAACTATCACTCCGGCTACGGCAAGAACAACAACATCATCGGTGCTCTCGGTGGCGATAACGGCGGTAATTACCAGTTCGTGACCACCGCTTTCAAGATGGCTCGTGAACGCTGGCCGAAGGCTATCTTGATTTACAACGACTATAATACTGTTCAGTGGAACAAGGATGAAGGTATTAACCTCATCAACACCATCAAGAAGAACGGCGCTCCGGTGGACGCCTACGGTCTTCAGGCTCATGACATGATGAGCCAAGGCGGTGGCGCGGGTGGTACCGGTGGTGGTGGCTCTTGCTTGAATATCAACACCTTGAAAAACGTCATCGGCGAAATTTGGAACAAGACCCAGATGCCGATGTTCATCTCTGAATACGATATCGGTACCGATAACGACAATATCCAAAAGCAGTGCTACCAGGAACAGATTTCCTACTTCATGGAAAACGAACATGTTGCCGGTATCACCTTGTGGGGCTATGTTTATGGTGCAACCTGGATCAACAATGGTAACTCCGGTATCATCAAGGATAATGGCGGCGACCGTCCTGCAATGACTTGGCTTAAGGATTACCTCTCCAAGAACAAGGGCGCGAACACCACTGGCCTTGCTACAGGTGAAGTTACTCCGGTGGATCCAGTTCCGCAGGAACCGTTCAAGGGCGATCCGATTGCAATTCCGGGCAAGGTTGAAGCGGAAGACTTCGATATTCCGGGCCAGGGCAAGAATGAAGATGGCACGAGCAACGCTTCTTACGGCGACGATGGCGAAAACAAGGGTGATTCCGATTACCGCAAGGGCACTGGCGTCGATGTCTATGAAAAGGCTACTGGTAAGGTAGTTGGCTACAACAATACGGGTGACTGGCTTGAATGGACTGTCAACGTTGCTGAAGCCGGTGACTATACTGCAGTCGCTTCTGTTGCTACGAGTGGTACAGGTACCTTCACCCTTTCTATCGATGGCAAGTCCGTTGGTGAATTCACGGTCGAAGGCTCTAGTTTTGATGACTTCGCAGACGTGAAGCAGAAGGTCACTCTTCCGGCTGGTAAGCATATCCTCCGCATGGATGTAACGAAGGAATACTTCGATATCGACTACATCAACTTCGTGAAGGGTGATGTCCAAGATAATCCGGGTGGCAATGGCGGTGATGAACCGGGTCCGATTTCCATTAAGCCTGCTGTTCACTTCGAAACTCCGACTCTCGGCGCCTATGATGTCTTTGACATGAACGGAGTCCGCCTCGGTCGCATGCGTGCCTACACCATGGACGAAGCTGTGAACACGCTCAAGAACACGAGCGACATCAAGGTTCAGGGCATCTACATGCTCCGTTCCGTGAAGAATGGTGCTGTGAAGACGGTTCGCATCGCTCGCTAAAAAGTTCCTAATCCATACTCCCGTAAAAGGGAGCCTTAAATACCCAAAGGCCTTCGAGGTAACCCTCGAAGGCTCTTTGGTTTTTATTGTGTAAACAAAGCATTACCGACATTTTGTCAACGGAAAATTTTTGCGTTTTTGAGGTTGTCCACAAAATCGAGGATATGTTTAAAGTAGGTGATGTGTAGGAGTATCAACCTATGAGGATGTTGGAATATGAATTTAAAATTCATAAAGGGTTTTGTGTCTGCTGCACTTTTGAGTGGAGCAGTGAGTGCGTTTGCTGGTCCTGGCATGGCTGATGGTGGTGCCAAGTTCCTTGGAAACATTACTACTAACGGCCAGGTGCGTAGCGACTTTGGCACGTACTGGAACCAGATTACTGCCGAAAACGAATGTAAGTGGGCCTCTATCGAAGGTACCCGCGGCAAATTCAATTGGACCGGTTGCGACCGTTGCTACAATTGGGCAAAGCAGAATGGCGGTCATTTCAAGTTCCATGCTCTCGTTTGGGGCTCTCAGTACCCGAATTGGTTGAACGGCCTTAGCGCCGATGAAACCAAGAAGGCTATTACTGCTTGGTTCGATGCTGTAGCTGCTCATTACCCCGATCTCGAAATGATTGACGTGGTGAACGAAGCTATTAAGACCGGTAGCGGCTACCATTCCGGTTACGGCAGAAACAACAACATTATTCCGGCTCTCGGTGGCGATAACGGCAACTACGAATTTGTGGCAACCGCATTCAAAATGGCGCGCGAACGCTGGCCGAAGGCAATTCTTATCTATAACGACTACAATACCTTCAAGTGGCAAATCAACGAAGGTATCGACCTCGTGCAGAAATTGGTCAAGCAGGGCGCTCCGGTTGATGCCTACGGTCAACAGGCTCATGACTTGACTGATATGGATGCCACAACCTTCAAGAACGCTTTGAACAAGATTCAGACGAGCGTCAAAAATGCCAAGGGCGAACCGATGCCGCTTTACATTACTGAATACGATATCGGTACGGACAACGATAGTCAGCAAAAGCAGCGTTATTCTGAACAGATTCCTGCATTTTGGGAATCTAAGCAGGTCGCGGGTATTACCCTTTGGGGCTATATCTACGGTTCTACTTGGACTACGAACGGAAACTCCGGTATCATCAAGAACGGCAATGACCGCCCGGCTATGACATGGCTTAAGGATTACTTCAAGAGCCACCTTGCCGATGGCAAGAACGAAACGGGTCTCTCTGGCGGCAGCAACTATGTAGAACCGGATCCGGTTCCGCGCAAGCCGTTCAAGGGTTCCGCTTTTGAAATCCCGGGCAAGATTGAAGTCGAAGACTTTGACATTACAGGTTCGGGTAAAACGGACGGCGTAAGCAACGTTTCCTATAACGATTCCGATACCGAAAACCATGGCGACGCTACGGAATATCGTAAGGACGCACCTGAAGTTGATATCTATAAAAAGGCGACGAACTATGTTATTGGCTATAACAGCGTTGGTGATTGGTACGAATATTCCGTCAACGTGAAGAAGGCTGGCGATTACACCGTTTTTGCTTCCGTTGCAACGAGCAATTCAACCTCTAGCTTCTCGCTTTCCGTCGATGGCAAGGCTGTTGCCGAAAAGGTCGCGCTCTCGGGCTCTAGCTTCGATGAATATACCACGGTAAAGACAAACGTCACGCTCGCAGCAGGTGAACATATCCTCCGCTTGGAAGTGACTGGCGCCTGGTTCGATATTGACTTCCTCAACTTTGTTGAAGGCAAGGATGCTAAGGACCCGGATGAAAAGGGTAATGACGGTCCGGGTGTTGCCATCCAGGCTCAGCCGGTTCACTACGAAACCCCGCAACTTGGCGACTACTATGTCTTTGACATGAACGGTGTCCGCATAGGCCGCATGAGCGCTTACTCCATGGACGAAGCTGTAGAAACGCTCAAGAATACGAGTGCCATCAAGGTCCAGGGCATTTATGTGCTCCGCTCGGTCAAGAATGGCGCTGTGAAGTCCGTCCGTATTGCACGCTAAAATATCCTAATCCACACCCCTTAAAGGGTGTAGAATACCCAAAGGCCTTCGAGGAACTTTTCTCGAAGGTTCTTTTTATGTCACCCCTGCCTGAGCCTGTCCCGGACATGTTCCGGGGTGCCGGGGGCGCCATTTTAATCTAATTCTTATTATAATCGCAAAAATTTGCCTCACCTCGTAAAAAATTGATGTATTTTAATTAATTACAGAGCGGGAGCAAAAATGAGTGATGGTAATAATCAGGTTACGTATGCGGAAATATTTGCTGATATTTTTTATGAGCAAGTCATTTCTGCGTATTATGTAAACTTGCTGGATTATACGTATATCGTTTACTATCGCAAAAAAGGTCTCGAAAAAAAATATGGTAATGGCGAAAATGCCATAAAAGCTATTCAAAAGTTTATTTCCGAAGATGTCCACCCTGACGATCGTGAAAAACTGAAATACGTTTCTGACCCGAACTATATCCGTGAGCGCATCAAAAGAGAAAGCAGCTTTTCGTTCGTGGTGCGCGAAGTCGTAACGGGTAAAGAACGGTATTGCAAAATTCAGGTGACTCGCGGTCGCGATGAAAATCACATTGCCTTTTGCTTTTTGAACGTCGATGATGAAATCCGCAAACGCATGAGGGTCGAGGAAGGTAACCGCGTTATTCAAGCGCTTGCTTCTGAATATAAAGCGCTTTACCGCATCAATCTCGACACAGAAAAATTTTTCTCTTATGTGAAGCTTGAAGAAAAGAACGGATTTAAGAAAAGATTCCGCGATGACGCTTTGTATTCGCAAGCTTTAGAAAAATATGTAAATGATTTTGTAAACGAGAAAGACCGTGAGCTGGTCTTGATTGGTGGTTCTGTTAAAAATATTCGCGAAAAGTTATCGAAGCTGAGTCATTTTGAAATAGAGTACAAGAATAAAGAAGGCCGCTATTTCGAAATGAAATTTGTCCGAATTTCTGACGAAGACTCGTCGGTCGTTGTGCTTGGTATTGCCGACCGAGACGAAGAAATGCGCGCGAACGTGATGAACCGCGAGTTTTCCGAAATCGCGAATGCGTTGAGTGTTGAATACGAAATCATTTATTACGTGAACCTGAAAGACGAATCGTACGACGTATTCAATCAGGAAGACAGCTATATCAAGCTAAAGCTTTTGCTGTCCGGTCAGAATTTTTTCGATGAATGTGCAAGGGACATCAAAAAGATTATCTATCCGCAAGATGTTGAACGGTTGACTTCGGCCATGAATAAGGATTTTTTGCTCTCTCAGCTTGAGGGCGACAAAACCTTTTCAATCGAATACAGGCTTATGGTCAATGGCGAGCCACAATACTACCGCCTCAAGGCGCTTTGGTCCAAGGCCGCTGACGATCATATTATTATCGCTGTTGCCAATATCCACAAGGAAGTCCTTGCCCGTAAAGAGCGCGAACGCAACATGGAACGCAACTTCGACATTATCAATGTGCTTGCGACGGAATACACCTCGGTCTACTATGTCGATCTTGATACGGATACGTTTACGCCTTACACGGTGAGCGACTATGCTGAAGTCAATTACGGAAAGCTGTATCAACACGATAATTGTTATTCTAAAGTGTTCAAGGCGTATGTCAACGGATTTGTCCATGAACTCGATAAGAAAAGAATTGGTGATTTTGCTTCTATTGAACATATCAAGAAATTGCTTGAAGGCCAAAAATCGTTTATAGCGCACTACAGAAAATACGATACTGGAGGAACCCGTTTTAGCGAGATAAAGTTCGTGAAAGTCGGTTCGCTAAATGAAACGCCGCGTGCTGTTGTAGTTTGTTTTGCCGACAAGGATGCCGAAATTCTAAACCGCTATGTTGATAGCAAGCTTTATGAAGATTATTTTGGCGTTTATTTTGTGAATCTCGAAGACGATACTGTCCGCAGTATCCGTGAATCGGCGGTTTACGAAAAAGGTAAAACTTATGGCGGTTTTATCAAGTACAGTAGCGCTATTCTTGAGTTCAGCAAGGAGGTCTTGCCGGAGTTCCGCGAAACTTGGGAAAACATGGCGAACGTTGATTTTATGCGTTCATACTTGGCAGATGTCGATAAGCGCGAGTACAGCTACCGTGCGCTCAAGGGTGAATGGCGTCGCGTGACGACGTTTGTCCTGGAACGTAGAAATGGCGTGCCGGTGACCTTTATTATGGCGTTCATGTTTATTGACAATATAACCGCTCAAAAGATGGAACTGGATGCAAAGATTGCGGAACAGAAGCGGGAACTTGAGAAACAGCAGAAACTTCTGGAACAGGCTCTTGTGCAGGCTGAAAAGGCGAACAATGCAAAGACGATGTTCCTTTCGAACATGTCGCATGATATCCGTACTCCGATGAACGCCATTATTGGCTTTACCAATTTGGCGTTGAATCATTTAGATGATGCTTCGTTAGTCAAGAATTATCTTAATAAAACAGTCGTTTCCAGTACGCACTTGCTCTCGCTTATCAATGATATTCTTGATATGAGCCGTATCGAGTCGGGAAAAATTCGCCTTGAAGAAGTAAATTGCAATTTATCCGAAATAATGCACGATTTGAATACGATTATTTTAGGGCAGGCTCGCGCAAAGCAACAAAACTTCTACGTGGATAGCTTTGATATCGAAAACGAAAATGTTGTTTGCGATAAGTTGCGTTTGCACCAGATGCTGATTAACTTGCTTTCGAATGCGGTCAAGTTTACTCCCGTGGGCGGAAACATTCATGTTTTTGTGCGTCAGACCGGAAAAGAAGAAAGAACTGCGTCGTACGAGTTCCATGTCAAGGACAATGGCATTGGTATGAGTTCTGAATTCTTGAAAGTCCTTTACGAGCCGTTTGAACGCGAACGCACATCGACAATTTCTAGAACGCAAGGTACTGGACTTGGAATGTCCATCACGAAGAAAATTATCGATATGATGGGAGGCTCGATAGATGTTGTCAGTGCACCGGGGCAGGGAACAGAATTTATCGTTCGTTTGAATTTGAAAATACAAGAATCGTCTGTTGATTTGATGGACCTGGATGCTTTGCAAAATGCCCGTGCTCTTGTTGTTGCTAACGATTATAATGCGTGTTCTAGTGCCACAAATCTATTGCGCCGCCTCGGGATGCGTTCGGAATGGACCATGTATGGCCGCGAAGCGGTATTGCGTGCAAAAGAAGCTGTTGACCGTCACGAATGCTATTCTGTGATTATCCTAGACGACCTGTTGCTTGATATGAACAGCATTGAGGCTGTCCAGCAATTGCGTGTGATTCCTGGAATGGCTAATCCGGTTATCGTCATGGCGTCCTATGACTGTGCAAACATTGAAAAAAGTGCGCGCGAAGCGGGTGTGACTGCGTTTA
The DNA here is from genome assembly GCA_947165045.1 of uncultured Fibrobacter sp. GTDB lineage: Bacteria > Fibrobacterota > Fibrobacteria > Fibrobacterales > Fibrobacteraceae > Fibrobacter. The sequence goes on from CAMUYW010000006.1 coordinate 30,791, forward strand.
TGAACAAGCCGTTATTCCTCACAGAAATGCATGATGTTCTGGCTCGCGCCATTGGCATGCTGAAAGACGAAGTTGAGAGCGATGTCGAAGAATCTGTAAACTTTGCTGGGAAGAAAATTCTTCTTGTCGAGGATAATGAACTAAATCGAGAAATTGCACAAAGCGTTCTTGATGAATTAGGTCTTGTTGTGGATGCTGCCGAGAATGGAAGTGTTGCTCTGGAAATGCTCAAGACTGCAAAACCGGATGCCTATGACTTGATTTTGATGGATGTGCAGATGCCCGTGATGGATGGCCACGAAGCCGCTCGACATATTCGAGCATTGAACAATGATTACTTCAAGAAAGTTCCGATTGTAGCCATGACCGCAAATGCTTTTGAAGAAGACCGCAAGTCTGCTATGGAAGCGGGTATGAACGAACACATCGCTAAACCTATCGATGTTGATAAACTCAAGAAAGTTTTAAAAAAGTTCTTGAACTAAAAAAACTCTACGCAGCCGTAAACAGAAATTAATTCTGGATTTTCTGGATCGTGTCTGTTCCAACTCTGTTGAACTTTAATCTTGCATGGACGCTTTTCCCCTTTTATTCTCATATCGCTGTTGAAAATAAAGGAATCGTTGTTGAGCTGTGGGTCGTGCAACAGTTTTGCGAATTCATCCCAATTCTCTCGCCCAAAGATATTCCAAAACTCGGGATTGTTTTCTGGTTCAACCATGGTCTTGGGAAAACTTAAAGCCTTTGTGTTTTTGGCATTGAGTTTCAATACCGATGGTTCATAGGTGTATTCGAAAGCAACCCCGTGCTGTAAAGATCGGAAGAATTCGCTTTTTTTATGTTCAGTCATATACTGTTCGTAAATGATATTGTCAGTCTCGTCTTCGGTGCTTTCGAAAATGGAACGTGCTATCTTGGCAAAGTCAGCATCGCTCAGTTTGCTCGTGCGCTGATCGTTCAGTTCTTTGGGCAAAATGTCGGCAACGTCATTGAGGCATTCTAGGAGCAAAGGATTGAATACGCCGCATTCGTTGTTACGGATCATTTCGAGCGCTTTCTCGTGGGTGAAAGCCTTCTTATAACAGCGTTCGCTTGTGAGTGCATCGTAAACGTCGGCGACAGAGACTACTTGAGCGCTAATGGGAATGGCGTTTTCGATGAGGCCGTCGGGGTAACCGTGGCCGTCCCAGCGCTCGTGATGCCAACGGCAAATCTCGTAAGCATATTTCATTAGCGGTTCGTTCTTGAAGAATTGGATGGCTTCAAGCATGTTGGCGCCATTCATGGAATGTTGCTTCATGATGTCGAACTCTTCTTTCGTGAGCTTGCCGGGCTTGTTTAAAATTTCATCGGGAATTGTAATTTTACCGATGTCATGCATTGAAGATGCGGTGGCGATAGTGCCGATTTCGTCTTCGGTAAAGTTGTATTCCTGGGTGCGCTTGAGTAAGGCTCGTAACAGAATATCGGTAATTTTTTTAATGTGCAGAACATGCTGGCCGCTTTCGCCATTGCGGAATTCTACGATGTGGCTTAAAATGGAAATCAGCATGTCGCTGTTGCGCGTTCTTTCGTAAATCTTGTCCGTTACAAGTTCCGAAAGCTGCATTTGCTTCACGTAAAGCCCGATTGTATTGCGAACTCGATTCTGGACGACCATCTGGTCAAACGGGCGGTAGATAAAATCGGTGACACCGAGAGAAAATGCTTTTTCTACATGTGGGCTTGATGTTTCTGCAGAAATCATCACGACCGGAGTTCCCTTGATCCATTCCCTTTCGTTCATGACTTCGAGAACTTGGAGCCCATCGCATCCAGGCATAACCATGTCTAACAAGACGAGCGTGATTTCCTTTGCCATCTTTTCGAGAATCTCGATGGCTTCGTCGCCGTCTTTTGCTTCGATGATATCATATTCGTCCGCGAGCAGGTCGGAAAGCACGACTCTGTTCATCGCGTCATCATCGACGATTAATATTTTTGCCCTCTCGTTATTCATTGGCTTATATCGAGTTATGCGCTTGGGAAATCAATGCGCTAAGTAATATTAATTTAAGAAAAAACGGCTGAAAGTGGTAACTGTAATACCATGAATTTGATTTTATGGCCTTTTTTGTTGCTTTTTCACACGTTTTTATAGCGGTTTAGAGATGATTGACTATGCTTGTCATTCCCTCGAAAGAGGGAATCTCCTTGTTTTTCTATTTTTTATCCCTGAAATGCCGAAACCAGCAAATTATTTCCCCGCCATTGACGGCTTGCGCCTCCTTGCGAGCCTCAACATTGTCATGCTCCATTTGGGCAGTTCCAACGCCCTCATGTACATGTCCGATTGCAAATGGGTGATGCCCATTATTTCTGCACCGGCATTTGCGGCGGGCATTTTTTATGTGTTGGCGGGGTTCCTCTTTGCGAGTAAGTATAGCGACCCGGACCGCAGTATCCCTGTGATTCCGTTCATGTTTAGCCGTATTGCAAAACTTTATCGCTTGCACTTTTTCATGACACTCCTCATGTTTGTGCTGGTTGTGTTCAAAATGAGCGGTTACACGCATTTGCCTGCGTTTTCTGAATTTGGCGATTGTGCATCGGCGGGGCTTGCGAAAATGTTCCATCCGTGGCGTAGTTTGCTTATGCACCTTACGCTCACGTGGTCGATTGTTCCTGATCTCGGCATGAAGTTGAATGAACCTTCATGGTCCTTGACGAGTTTTTTCCTTTGCTACGCCATTACGCCGTGGTTCAGTCGTTGGCTGATTAAACAGAATCGCCGTACGCTTTGGGTTCTGTTTGGCGCTGTGTTCATCCCGGGAATTCTATGGGCTGTTGTGTATGGCAATTCGGGCAATCTCTGGTTCGACGGCTACGATGCAAAATACCGATTCTTCCATATGTTTGCGCCGGTGCGTGTTTTTGAATATTTGTTTGGCATGGTGCTTTATCGCCTTTATAACGAGGGCGTGTTCGATTTTCTCAATAAAAATTTTGTGAGTGGCATTGCACAGGCTCTATTGCTTTTGGCACTTTATGGAAGTCTTTTCTTGATGCGCCCAGATGCAAACCCTGGATATAATTACTTTATCCATCATAGTCTCCCGATCTTCATTTATGGAATGTTCGTGGTGAGTTTGCTTTCGGGCAAGGGCTTCTTGGCAAGGTTCTTCTGTATCCCGCTTGTGCGCTGCATCGGTCGTGCATCGTTCTATCCGTACTTGATTCATTTGCCCATCATCACGTTTGCATGGGGCATCTGCAACTTGAACCGTCCGAAGAACACTATCCTTTTGCTAATCTTCGTTTACACGGTCAGCACGCTGTACATGGAACTCAAAATCTGGCGTCGCAAAAAAGCAAAGGCTGCTCAACGCTAAATTGTGTCTTTCTGAGTCCCGGAACAAGTCCGGGATAAACATAGTCGAAGAATCTAGTCACTTTTAAGAAACTCTCCTCCGCTTCGTCCAAAATAAGTGTATTTTATACATTGTGGGACAGCCGTAAAAGGTTGTTTGGGAGGAATGTTCTTGCTGGAGGAGCAACAATAATGGACTATAGTGAATCGTCAGGCTTGACACATGCGATCCTGTCTAGTGCAGGTGTCGGTCTGTGGACTATAGAACTTGACGAGGGCAAGCCTCCTAGAATGTATGCAGATAATGCAACTCTCCAGATACTTGGCCTCCCCGAAGAAACGCTTCCCGAAGATCTTTACAACTTGTGGTGCAACAACGTTGATCTCACGTATTACGAAGCGTTCGCCGAATCCATCGACCAAATGACTCGCGGTGAAATGTCAGAAGTGGAATACGCTTGGAATCATCAGTCACGTGGAGTCATCTTTATCAGGAATAATGGCTGCCGCAATTACGATTACAAGCAAGGGATGCGTCTTGAAGGTTGCTGTCATGATGTGACGGAACAGATTGAATTTAAAATGCATTTGCGGGAATTGGACCAGTATTCCGATATTGCGAACACGTTGGGTGATGGTTTCGATAACATTTATTACGTAAACATAGATGATAACTCCTTTATTGAATTTAACGCTCAAGGGGTAGTGAAAACAATTGACGCCAAAGCAAACGAGGATTTTTTTGTAGGGCTTGAACAGGCTCTAGAAAAAGTGGTCTACAAAGAAGATTGGGAGGCGGTCAAGGATTTTGTCGATAAGGGAAAGCTTCTGGGGGGGCTAGAAAACGATCGAGCCGTGTCCGTTTCATTCCGCTTTTTCATAGATGGGCGATTAGTGTTTTACCGCTTGAAGGCTGCGAAAACTCCAGATTCTGACAACCACATTGTGGTGACTCTTGAAAACGTTGATGAAGAAGAAACCGCTAAAGCTGAACGTAAAGCCATCTCGATTCGTGATATGGCCGTGATTTCCGGTTTGTCGGATGACTTCGGTTGTGTGGTTTATGTGGATTGCGATACGCTTTCTGAAATCCATTATCGTTTTGATTCCTGGTTCGAAAAATATCTTCCCGGTTGGTCCAAGATTGATAACTTTGGGGCCCGTCTGCAAATGCTTGTCGATTCGATTGTTCATCCTGCGGATCGTGAAGCATTTTGCGTTGCGACTCAGCCTGCAAAAGTTCTTGAAACGATTGAGCGTGAGCATGTGTATTATGTGAACTTCCGATTGCAGGTCGATAACGAAGATATTTATTACCAAATTAAATTCGTCAAGGACGAGACTTCCAAGAACCATGTGATTGCCGGTTTCCATAACGTCGATGCCGAAACAAAACGTGAAATGGCAAACCTCGAAAAGGCGGAACTTGCCAACAAGGCTAAAAGTGCATTCCTTTTCAACATGTCGCATGATATCCGCACGCCGCTCAATGCAATGATTGGCTTTACCGACATGGCTGTGAAAAATATTGACGATAAGGCGAAGGCTCTTGATTGCCTGAACAAGTCAAAGCTTTCGAGTGAACATCTTTTATCTCTGGTTAATGATGTTCTAGATATGTCGCGTATTGAAAGTGGCAAGGTGGAACTTGATCTGAATCCTGTTGATTTGGATGAAAATGGCGAGGACTTTGTCCCAATGTTAAAGTCTCTTGCCGAAAAGAAAAACGTTCGATTTGAATTTGTATGTCAAGAACTGCAAAATCGCTATGTCTATGTAGACTTCTTGCGATTGAATCAGGTGCTGATCAATGTTGTATCTAATGCGGTAAAGTACACGCCGTCGGGAGGCTCAGTTGAGGTTTACGTGAGCCAGATTCCTTCGGATCGTGAAGGCTATGGAATGTACCAGTTCATCGTTAAGGATACGGGGATTGGCATGAGCCCGGAATACTTACGCCATCTCTATGACGAATTCTCCCGTGAGCGAACTTCGACGGTCAGTAAACAGCAGGGGACGGGTCTTGGACTTGCAATTACAAAGCGCATTGTTGATATGATGGAAGGCTCCATCGATGTCGAAAGTACTGTTGGAGAAGGCTCCAAGTTTACCATTTGCATTCCCATGCGCATTCAGGAAAATCCTGAATCGGTCGAACAGGTCCGCTTTGCTCACTCCGAGCGCGAATCGGTTTCTTTCGAGGGCTTCAAGATTCTTGTGGTCGAAGATAATGAACTGAATCTTGAAATATCAAAGGATATACTTGAAAGCGCCGGTGTCGTTGTTGAGTCGGCTGCTGATGGCTCCCTTGCCTTAGAATGCTTGAAGCGAAAAGGTCCTGATTATTACGATTGCATTTTGATGGATATCCAGATGCCGGTGATGGACGGATTCGAGGCGACTCGTGAAATCCGTAAAATGTTCCCGGGAAAGCGTATTCCGATTATCGCGCTTTCTGCAAACGCGTTCGATGAAGACCGCCGCAAGTCTTTTGAGGCGGGCATGGATGGTCACTTGGCAAAGCCGGTCGTTATTGCTCAGCTCGAAGATGCGCTGAAGAAGTTTCTTAAAAAATGAGAACGTAGAACGTTGAAGTCATTCTCCGAAGGAGAATCCATACACTGTGATTGAAAAACGTATGGATCCTCTCCGAGGATGACTCTGCCAACTGAGTTCTAGTAACTATTAACTAGTATCTAGTAACTAATCTCCAGTGACTACTGGAGCGCTTTAATCCCTTCCACGGCTGCATTGTAATCCGTTTCCACCTTTTCCAAAAGTGCTTGTGAATTTGCTGTGAATGCGCATGGCCGTAAGTCTTCGGTGAGTTCGCTACTAGATGCCGAAAGCTTGTTCAGTCCGAGGTTTGCTGCAACGCCCTTGAGAGTGTGTGCTGCGCGGAACGCTGTCTGTGCATCGTTTTTTGCAAATGCGTCCTTGAGTTCGTTAAAGCTCGGATCGCTGAGAAATAGTCCCAAATATTTCACAATGCGAGATTCCAAGCGGAGTCTTTCAAGTACTTCATCCAAAGATTCACCAAGAGAGCTGTAAAATTCAGAAAGTGTCATAACCAACATCCTTTTTATTGTAAAACATGAATATGTCCATAAACGGAAGTGAGCATGGGGACTTCGTTTTGCCCCTTTGTCCAAATTTGGAGTACCTTGACATTGCAGGGGATGCTTTTCCCGTCTATGTTAAATGTTTGCTTGATAAGGCTGGGCTTATCCTTTGGTACTGTGTGTCGTCGTAGAATTTTTTTGATTTTTTCCAGATTTTCTGTGGCGGCGTTTTCCTGGCTTTTTTCGTTCGGTTTATTCTCGTCGATGATTGTTCTTGGCAGGCCAAGTTTCTTTGCGGCCTTTGAAGAAAGTTTCATGACGCCTGGCGTGTAGGAGTATTCAAAAAGCATCCCGTCTAGTATGGATTCAAAGAAGTGGCTCTTTTTACGTTCGTCGATAAATTGCCTGAACATTTGGTTGTATATCGGGTGCTTTTGATCGTTCATCATCGCGTCGGCAATGTAGAAAAAGTCCTTGTCGGCCTGCTTGCTCCAATCGAAAGTTTGTAATGAAATTACGAGTTTGTCTGCAATAGCATCAAGACATTCGATTAAAAGCGGGTTGAACACACCACATTCATTGTTGTGGATCATTTCGAGCGCTTTTTCGTGAGTGAATGCGTGCTTGTAGCAGCGTTCGCTTGTGAGCGCATCGTACACGTCGGCGATAGAAACGATTTGGGCTGCTATAGGAATCTCATCGCCTTTGAGCCCGTCCGGGTATCCTTTGCCATCCCAGCGTTCATGGTGCCATCGGCAAATTTCGTAGGCGTATTTCATCAAGGGTTCGTCTTTTCCGACGGGTACTGCATTTAGCATTTGGGCGCAGTTTATGGTATGCCCTTTCATGATGTTGAATTCTTCGGGAGTGAGCTTACCGGGTTTGTTCAATATCTCGTCGGGAATCGTGATCTTTCCGATGTCGTGCATGGACGATGCGGTACAGATGATGCCAATATCGTTCTTGCTGATATTGTATTTTCTGCTGCGGCGTAGGAGCTCACGCAAAAGCATTTCGGTAATTGTGTTGATATGCAATACGTGCATCCCGCTTTCGCCATTGCGGAATTCTACGATATGGCTCAACATGGTGACCATCATGCTGTTGTTGCGGGTCTTTTCGTAAATCTGGTTTAAAACGAGGTTCGAAAGGTTCTTTTGTTTTTTGTAAAGGCGTATGGTGTTGTTCACGCGATTTTTCAGCACCATTTCGTCGAACGGTCGCCCGATAAAATCGGTAACGCCGAGCGTGTAGGCGCCTTCTACGAGCGAGTGGGCCGTTTCCCCAGAAATCATGATGACTGGAATTTCGCTAATCCATCCGTTTTTATTCATGATGGCGAGAACTTCCATGCCGTCTTTTTCAGGCATCACCATGTCAAGAAGGACGAGTGCAATTTCGGAAGTTTTTTCACGGAGCAGCATGAGCGCTTCGTTGCCGTTTTGTGCTTCGATAATATTGTATTTGTCGCTAAGTATGTCAGATAACAGGGCTCTATTCATAGCCACATCATCCACAATCAGTATAAGAGGGCGCCTTTCTTCCATATACGCATTCCTTCAAACCCAAATACAATGCTTAATAAATGTATATAATTTTACATAATTAGCGTAAGAAAAATGTAACTTCGTTGAAAATTGTTAACCATTATCACAACACTATTTTTGTGCTAAAATGTTCAATATTGCCGTTTTTATGGTTATTGTATATATTCTGTAATATAATTGTAAGAAAGTTTTGCAGGATGTTTGCTTATGCGCGCAAAAATCTTGATAATATTCTTGTTTCTTTTGCTCGGGGAGTTTGCCTACGCAAAACCACAAAATGTCAAGGTGGGATTTTTCGCGTATCCTGGTTATCATGAAATTTCCCCTGATGGCGAAAAAAGCGGTTATGGCTATGAAATGTACCGCCGGTTGTCCCGTTATGCAAATTTGAATTTTGAGTTTGTGGGTTATAAAAAATCATGGGACGATATGCTGAAAATGCTTGAATGTGGCGAAATTGATCTTGTTTCGCCAGCGAGCAAAACAGAGGAGCTGGAAGCGCATTTTGCATTTTCGTTACCTGTAGGATTAAATCCGGATTACATCATTGTTCGCAAGTCTGACACGGCTTTGTTGAAAGAACTCGATTATGGCATTCACCAGATGGAGTTGACGGAGCCTAGCTGGAAAAATCAGCTGTACCGTAAATATTTCGACAATGACGTGCTTGACGAGTCTGTGTTTTCCGAGCGAGAACGGGCGTTCTTGCGAGAATTCCGCGGCAAGGACCGAATGCTCAAGATTACGGTTCGTAATGCCGTTTTCCCGTATGCTTATATAGATGATGGTGTCCCGAAAGGAATTTTGTTAGATGTCTTTGCTGAAATTGCACTTCATAGCGGGCTGAAATATGAATTTGTCACGACGTATGACAAAAAGAAACCTCTTGTGGTTCTTGATGGTCGTTTGGGCTTTGAAGGTGGAGATGATTCGTGGGTGTTTACGCCGCAATACTTAAATGAGCAATTTCTTGTTGGTTACGATAGCTTGTTGTACGGTATGCGTATTGCCGTACCGCGTGGTGCTCCGCGTGAACTTGCTTCCATTTTGACAAAAGGCGTTCTGGCGCTGTCTCCTCAAGGTGTCCGTGCTAAAGTTACGAAGTATGCCGGGTTCCGTATGCCGAATTATGCAGAACCTTTGCTTCATAGAAATTCCCGTATTGCTGTGGCTTTGGCCTCTATCTTTGGAATTATTGGCCTTGCCTTGATTGCATCTCTTGTGTGGATTGCGTTTCGGCGTAAACTGAAAAACCGCCAAGATGAACTGGACTGCAAATTGCGCGAAGCGACCGCTTTTGCTGCTGAAGCTAAAGAAGCGAAATCACAATTCCTCCTTAACATGAGCCATGATATTCGTACGCCGATGAATGCGATTATGGGTTATTCGGAACGGGCAGAACGCCATATTGGCAATAAAGCCGTGGTTCAGGATGCGCTCAAGAAAATTCGCATGTCGGGGGGCTACTTGCTGCAACTCATCGAAGAAGTGCTGGATATGGCAAAAATTGAATCCGGGCGAATCTTGCTTAAAGAACGCATGGTGAATTTGCCTTCTTGCATGACGGAACTCTGTGACGATTGCGTGGCCATGATGGGCCAGAAGAACATATCGTTCATCTATGATTTTTCGGCGGTGAAAAATAAATTTGTCGTAGTTAATGTGAGTAGCCTCCGTCAGATTTTGTATAACATTATTTCGAATGCTCAAAAATTTACGCCATACGGCGGTCGAGTCGTTTTTACCATAGAAGAATTGTCTTGCCAAATGGACGGCTATGCCGTATTTGATTTCGAAATTAGCGATAATGGTCTTGGAATGTCCAAACAGTTCCTGGAACACATCTATGATGAATTCGCGCGTGAACAGTCGTCAACGCAAAGCGGTGTGCAGGGGACCGGTCTTGGAATGTCCATCGTAAAGCGGCTCGCCGATTTGATGGGGGCTGAAATTGATATACAAAGTGAAATTGGGCTTGGAACGACGGTCCATGTGCGAACGCAGTTCAAAATTGCTACAGAAGAAGATGTCTCCTTGGATCATGGCGAAAAAAACGCGCTAGATGATATGGATTTTTTGAAAGGTAAGCATGTCTTGCTTGTCGAAGATAACGAATTCAATAGGGAGGTGGCTCAGGATTTTTTGCAGGATGCCGAAATGACTGTGGATGTTGCCGAAAATGGACTTGATGCGGTGACTCGCGTTCGTGAACATTCGCCAGATTTTTATGACTGCATTTTGATGGATGTGCAGATGCCTGTCATGGATGGCTATGAAGCGACTCGTGCTATTCGATCGATGAACCCGCCTGTAAAAGTTCCGGTTATCGCGCTGTCGGCAAACGCTTTCGAAGAAGATCGCCAAAAATCACTTGCGGCAGGGATGGACGACCATTTGTCAAAGCCGATTGTGGTTGCCAAGGTGCTAGAATCGATGATTGCCTTAATGAAAAAAAAAGTTAACCTGAAATAGCGGAAAACTAGGCCCTTAAAGGTGTGATTTGGAACATTATGTCAATCCTTTTACAAAAGAAGGGTTGATTTTTGGCATGCTATCAAACTATCTTTTACCTTGGATGGGTGAAATCTTTTTTTTAAAGGAATTCATATGAAGAATTTGGTAAAAGCTATGTTTGGCGTTGCTGCTCTCACTGCAGTGACGGCTTCTGCTGCTGGACAGTACCCGTTCCCGCAGAACATGAAACATCCGCACGGTAAGATCATTGAATACGCCGATACGGATATGATCAAGACTCACTACGAACTGTGGAAAAAGGCTTGGTACGATGCTTCTCAGGGCTGGGTCTACGCACCGGAAGGAACTTGCTCTACCGTTTCCGAAGCTATTGCTTACGGCATGGTTATTTCCGTTTACATGGACGACGAAGAAGTCTTTAAGAAACTCTATAACACCTGGAAGACCAATGGTGGTAACGGCGGTGGCATGAACTGGCGTATCGGCTGCAATGGCGGCACTGGTTCTGCAACGGATGCCGACGTTGATGCAGCACTTGCTCTCGTGATGGCTTCCAAGCAGTGGAAGAACGATTCTTACTTGTCTGATGGTAAGACGATTATTAACTGGATTGCCAAGAATGACTTTGACGGCAACAACTCTCTCAAACCGGGTAACCAGTGGAATGACGCATTCAACCCGAGCTATGCAACTCTTGGTCACTTCCGCCTCTTCGAAAAGGTGACAGGTGATTCTAAGTGGTCTACTCTTCGTCAAAAGGCCGCTAAGGATTTGCTCGCTTGCCAGGATTCCAAGACCGGTCTTGTTCCGGACTGGTGCAGCTGGAGCTCTCATCAGCCGCAGTTGACTTCTGCTGCTGTTTCTAACGATATCGGTTTTTATGATGACGCCGCACGTACTCCGTGGCGTACCGCTTGGGCTTACTACTGGTATGGCGATAGCGACGCCAAGACGTTCAACGAAAAGGTTGCTGCTTGGCTTATCCCGGAAACCCGTACTGCTAGTGGCGTGAACTCTGGTTACAAGTACTCTGGTAATGTCTATGTTGTAGATAACAGTGATATTCGTAACTTCGTTTCTTCGACGTTCTCCGGTGGCCTTGGTCTTGCTGTTTCTTCTATTGATGGTTCCCAGGCTGAAACCTATCTTGGAACCGTTTATAAGGTCCTTAAGGAAAAGAAGAGCTGCGCTACTGCACAGGGTTGCGGTGAAGGCTCTGTCGAAGGTGAAAAGTACTATCCGGCTACCTTGAACATGCTTTACCTCCTTATCTTGACGGGTAACATGCCGAACCTCTATGACCTCACTGGTTTTGAAGCGTTCACACCGGATCCGTCCAAGGCTCCGTCCATCAAGGAAGGTGATGGTGAACATATGGAATTCGGCGATACGACTGTTGCTGTTTCTGGCCTCTGGAACTGGGGTGCATACCACGACAAGCTCGGTATCGGCACCAAGATGGTCCCGGATTCTGGCGATTCCCCGCTTTACAAATTGACTGATGGTACTATCATTGCTCGCGCTTCTATGGAAATTGGTCCGGAACCGGAATGGACTGAAGAAAAGGCTAAGGCTGGCCTCCTCAAGTATCCGTCTGCTGGTATCGCTGTTTCCTTCAAGAAGGATGAATGCAAGAATGACGGTAGCTGCGGTGTTGACTTCAAGGCTCTTGGCATCCAGTACATCCGCGTGACGGCTAAGTCTTCTGGCCCGATCCGTATGGCAATCCTCAACACCATTACCGACGAAAACGAAAAGAAGAAAGTTGAAAACGCTGGTGCTGGTTCTGAACCGGGTATCTATGTTGACAATACTGAAGATTATGAAGCTGTTACCTACGATATGACTCCGTATGAATACGGCTTCAAGGGCTTGGGTAATGGTAAGGAAATCAATATTCTTGACTGGGTTAACAAAAATAACGCTCCGGAAGGCGGCGAAATCCTCACCTGCATCAAGGGTATCAAGTGGGAAGTCAAGGATGCCAAGGGTGGTATCGGTGAAATCTCCATCAAGGCTGTTGAATTCCTTGACGCAAGCAAGCAGGCGATTGACCCGGTTAAGGTCACGGGTATGGAAATCAAGGTTGGCCTCTACAAGGTTACCATGATGCCGCACTTCAGCGTTCGTGCTAACGGCATGCAGCTCAATATCAATGGTGCTAAGGTCGGTAGCAACTACGCTGTCTACAATATGCAGGGCAAGGCCGTTGCCGCTGGTATCACATTCAGCAGCAACATTGCTGTCAACGTTCCGAATGCTGGTTCCTACATCGTTCGCGTTGGTTCTGAAATGAGCCGCGTCAATGTGAAGTAATTCACGAACGAAGTTCGAAAAACGATTTGCAAAAAGCCGAGGCGTCGCCTCGGCTTTTTGCTTTGCATTTGTCATCCTGGAGGCACGAGTGCCGATAGGATTCATTTTGTGGGTGTTATTTCACCATTTTCTTTGTTACTGTCGGCATCCCTTTTGATTCTGCCTGGATGATATACACCCCTTTGGGATAGCTTTGCGGAACCTTAAATTTATTAGTTGTTCCGAGTTTTTTGCCGTTTAGATTGAATAAAGTGAACTTGGTATAGGCTTTTATGCTTTGTCTCGCCTTCGGAAGTGCTATCGATTCTACGCCTCGCAATGTGAGGCTTTTGGACATGAATTCTATGATGTAGGTTCCATCGCTTTCAGGGGTGAGAATTTTGCCGTCTTGCTCGATGGTGGCTTTGTTTCCGACGCTGCTTGTGTCGATGCGGACACGGAGCGGCACGCTTTTGGGCATACGCTTGTGGGGAATTTCCCAGCTGACCGTGTAGCCGTTATCTGTTTTAGTAGCCGTTGCTTTGTCGAATGCGAAATGAGCTCGATGGTAGGCACCTACAGTTCCAAGCGGTGCAACCCATAAACCGTTATCGACGGCTCGTTTAAAAAGAGTCTTGATGTCATTGGGGTTAATGGCGTAAGGGTCGTACATTTTTGTAGAAACGTCGTGCTGTAGAAAAATGACCCACGAACCTTCCGTTATTTGCGGTTCCAAAGGGTTGGAGTTGTCGAATGTCCCAATATATGCTGCCGTATCAAGTGCAGAAAGCATTTCGTTTACTGAGGTGCCTTCGCGCGACCATATTTTTGCATTCATGCTCATCCAATCGGGCTCGGTATCCCAATTGTTTCTGCCGTGAAAACCGCAGTCACGGTTGATTAAATGACGCTTGTTGATGAATGTCTTTACGTTGTCGCTGTTTTCGCAGAATGGGGTGGCGAATGAAACAACTTGAATATCGGCGCCGTGTTTGGCAAGGACTGCTTCGATTGTGTCTGCAAATTGCACAACGTCTTCTTCAAGTTCTTCATCAAGTTCTTGAGGAAGATGCCAGTGCGATATGGTGTGGTTCCCGATTTCGTGGCCAGCGACAGCCAGTGCTGCAAAACCTTCGGCATTTTCGATTAGACGGTTTTGGAATGCCGTCAAAAAGAATGTCACATGGACATCCGGCATTACATCGAACAATGGTTTCAAGTTAAGGACCTGAGTTTCGAGAGCGTCATCGAAAGTAAACGTTACGGCGCCTACATGGCCGTTCCAAGGTACAGTTTTAATAGGGGCTGCCATACTAAAGCCAACGAGCCCGAACGCGAGACCGCATGCTAAAGCAAATCTCGAGGACTTATGTTTTGTCTTGTAATGCATGACTTCTACCCCACGTTATAAAAAAATACCCTTTTTTCTCAAAAAAGGGCGATTTCGCTATACTACAAATTGTAGGGAACCCCTCTAAAAATTGAAAAAATTGATTTTTTTGCCTTCTAGTAAAAAGTCCCGGAAATTCCGGGACGATTTATTATAGGTTGAATTTTAGAACTACATGGCTTCGAGTTTTTTGCCCTTGGTTTCGTGCACCAGTTTGGCGACGAACACAAAGCTTATGGCCGCAAATGCCGTGTAAATCAAGTAGGTCGGGCCGATGCCGATACCGTCCTTACCGACGAGCACAGGGAACGACCAGCTGACCAAGAAGTTTGCACCCCACTGGGCAAGGCCGCATATTGCGATAGCCACGGCACGAATGCGGTTGTTGAACATTTCGCCGAGCATCACCCACATCACCGGACCCCATGTAGCGGCAAAGAATGCCACGTAGAAGTTTGCTGCGAGGAGGGCGAAAATACCGCTATTGCCAACGAGGTTGCCGCTTGCGTCGGAACCGAAGATGAAGCAGCACGCGAGAATGCCAAGCGTGACTGTCATGCCTGCAGAACCGATGAGCAAGAGCGGCTTACGACCTATCTTATCGATGAGGAGAATAGCAGCGATAGTCATGGTCAAGTTAATAGCACTGGAAATCACGCTCGTAAGGAAGGCGTCGCTCTCACCGAAACCGACACTCTGCCAAAGCATGGAACCATAGTAGAAGATCACGTTAATACCCACGAGCTGCTGGAGGATGGCAAGACCGAGACCTGCCCAGACAATCGGAGCGATGCGCTTTTTACCAGCAACCGTTTCGAGAAGGTCTGAAAGCATAGCCGGCTTGTGAGTCTTGAAGGAGTCTTCGATTTCCTGAGCCTTTTCCTTGATGCCGACGGATGCAATCATCGAAAGCACTTTCTGAGCTTCTTCCATGCGGCCCTTGCTCACGAGGAAACGCGGGGATTCCGGGAGCTGCCAGGCGGCGACACCGTAGAGGAATGCCGGGATAGCTTCGACCCAGAACATCACCTTCCAGGATTCAATGCCCATAATCAGGTTACTTGCGGAACCGGAAATCTTAACGATGATGTAGTTCGAAAGCAGCGCCACGAAAATACCGATAACGATGGCGAACTGCTGCATGGATCCTAGACGCCCACGCAAATGCGCCGGTGAAGTTTCGGCAATGTAAATCGGAGCGATGATGGAGGCAACGCCGATACCCACGCCACCGATAACACGCCATGCGATAAAGTCATAGATGGTGAACGGAAGGCCAGAACCGATAGCGCTTATGAAGAAAAGAATGGACGCGGCGATCATACAACGCACACGTCCAAATTTATCGGCCAGGCGGCCTGCAAAATATGCACCAACGGCAGCACCAATCAATGCGAGAGACACTGCAAGACCAAGCTGCATGTCGTTACAATTGAAATAGCCCTTAAGTGCTACGTTTGCACCGTTAATCACGGACGAGTCAAAACCGAATAAGAACCCTCCGATGGCGGCGGAAAGGGTTATCATAACGACGTGTCCAACTTTGTAATTGTCTTCTACTGCCATATTCGTACCTCTGTTTTTTAAAAGTTAATCGTGTCGAGCGGTAATATAGCTATCGGCTAATTGTAAATTCAAGGTTTACAAAAGAACTCGATAGTCCAAAATGGACTAACGTTATTCTTACTTTTATTACTTTAGCCGAAAGTGTGTTATCACTGCTCCCGTTCTATATATAGATAGATATATATAATTTTCTTACAATGGGTGAACTTTTTTTGAATTTATAAGATGTTTTCTTTTGGGGGAGGGTGAGGGCTCTTTTTGATTATTATACTTATAATAATTATGTTTATAATAATTGTTTTTTGAATAATTTGGATGACTTGAGACTTGTCTCTTGCAGGGCTCAAAAGAGGCTCTGTAAGCAGTTCCGTTTCGCTTGCCCTACGCAAAAGTTTCTAAATTTACCGCCGAAAATTTAACGTTAGGTTGCGTTGGCGACTGACGTAGCGATTGTTGACGGTTTCTTTCGTCTTTCGTCTCTCGTCTTTCGTCTAGCAATTTCCTTCCGAGGTTCAAAAATGTTTCGTGAAGTAAAGAAAGAAGAGACGTTGCGCAAGCGCCAACTTCTTCGCCTCGGTCATGGGAGCCTGTAAACAGTCTCTCGCGACTCTCGGCTTGCGAAGTTGTTCCACAGATCGAAGAGCGCGTACTTTCCCTCTGCTGTTGTTGCATTCCTGGTCAGATTTTTCTAAATTTTCCGCGAAAAATTTTTTAGAGGATATTACAATGGCTTTGTTTCGTGAGGTAGATAAAAACGAAACGTTTCCTGAAGTTGAGGAGCGTGTTTTAACGCTTTGGGATAAGGACGACAGTTTCAAGAAGTCGCTGGACAGCCGCCCGGCTACCGCCCCGTACACTTTCTACGATGGCCCTCCGTTTGCAACGGGCCTTCCGCACTACGGTCACTTGCTTGCCGGTACCATCAAGGATATCGTTCCGCGTTACTGGACCATGAAGGGCAAGAAGGTTCCGCGCGGTTTCGGTTGGGACTGCCACGGCCTTCCGATTGAATCTCTCGTTCAGAACGAACTCGGTCTCGCTGGCGTTGCCGAAATCCAGAAGCTCGGTGTCGACAAGTTCAACGAAACCTGCCGCAGCAAGGTGCTCAAGTACACCAGCGAATGGAAGAAGACCGTGCGCCGCATGGGCCGCTGGGTCGACTTCGACAAGGGCTACAAGACCATGGACAAGAACTTCATGGAATCTGTGTGGTGGGTGTTCAAGCAGTGCTTTGACAAGGGCCTCATCTACCAGGGCTACCGCATCCAGCCGTACAGCCCGGCCCTCGCGACCCCGCTTTCTAACTTCGAAACCAATCAGGGCTATAAGGACCGTCAGGACCCGTCCCTCACGTTGATTTTCCCGATTAACTCTGACGAAGCCAAGTTCAAAGACACGAGCATCCTCGTGTGGACGACGACT
Organism: uncultured Fibrobacter sp.; assembly: GCA_947165045.1. Taxonomy (GTDB): domain Bacteria; phylum Fibrobacterota; class Fibrobacteria; order Fibrobacterales; family Fibrobacteraceae; genus Fibrobacter. The sequence goes on from CAMUYW010000006.1 coordinate 47,897, forward strand.
CCGTGGACACTTTATTCCAACTTCTGCATCGTTGTCGGTCCGGACATGGACTACAATCTCGTGGAACAGGATGGCAAGAAGTATTGGATCGCCGCAAGCCGCACCGCCGCCTACTTCAAGAACCCGAACATCGTCGATACCTGCAAGGGTTCTGAACTCGTGGGCAAGGACTACGAGCCGCTCTCCCGCATTTCCGATGCGTTCGTGACGCCGGACCAGCTGTCCCGCCACTACAAGATTTACCCCGCCGACTACGTGAGTACCGAAGACGGTACCGGCGCCGTGCATACCGCTCCTTCCTTCGGTGAAGAAGACTTCCAGAAGGGTGCTGAACTCGACCTCGGCCTTTTCGACCCGCTCGATACCGAAGGCAAGTTCACCGACAAGGTCCCGATGTGGAAGGGCCTCGGTGCGAAGGAAGCCGACAAGGAAATTATCCGCTACTTCAAGGAACAGGGCCGCGTGTTCAAGCAGGACGTGATTGTCCATAGCTACCCGCACTGCTGGCGTACCGGCGTTCCTCTGATTTACCGCGCCCTCAAGACTTGGTTCTTGAAGATCGACGCTCCTGTTACAAGCAAGGACGGCGTGACCAAGACTTTGAAGGAATGGATGGTCGAAAACAACCAGACCGTGAACTGGGTGCCGAGCCACATCCGCGATGGCCGCTTCGGTAAGTGGATTGCCAACGCCCGCGACTGGAACCTTTCCCGTAACCGTTTCTGGGGTACTCCGATTCCGGTGTGGATTGCCGACGATGGCGAAATGATCGCCGTGGGTTCCATCGAAGAATTGCAGAAGTACACCGGCGTGAAACTCGACGACTTGCACAAGCACTTTGTCGACAAGCTCACGATTGAAAAGGACGGCAAGGTCTTCCGCCGCACGCCTGAAGTGTTCGACTGCTGGTTTGAATCCGGCTCTATGCCGTATGCCAGCCGCCACTATCCGTTCGAAAACAAGGAAGTGGTGGAAGCAAGCTTCCCGGCTGACTTTATCGCTGAAGGTCTGGACCAGACCCGTGGCTGGTTCTACACGCTGACCGTGCTTTCTAACGCTTTGTTCCAGAAGCCGGCTTTCAAGAACGTGATTGTGAACGGTATTATCTTGGCCGAAGACGGCTCCAAGATGAGTAAGTCCAAGCGCAACTATCCGGACCCGAACGACTTGATCGAACGCACCGGTGCCGACGCCATCCGCTTGTTCATGATTAACTCCGCCGCTCTCAAGGCCGAAGACCTGCGCTTTAGCGAAGAAGGCGTGAAGGGTATCGTGAAGCAGGTGATGTTGCCGCTTTGGAACGCCGTGGCATTCTTTGTCTCGAACCACAACGCTGACGCCGCCAAGGGCCAGCTCACGTGGAAGCCGGGTCAGGAAGTCAAGAGCGACAACGAACTTGACCGCTGGATGCTCGCTACCTTGCAGGATCTCGCTGCCAAGGTTGAAGTGGAAATGAAGGCTTATCGTTTGTACAACGTTGTGCCCGCCGTGATCGCCGCTGTGGATGACCTCACGAACTGGTATGTGCGCCGTAGCCGCCGCCGCTTCTGGAAGAGCGAAAACGATGGCGACAAGAATGCCGCCTACGCCACCATGTACAAGGTGCTCGTAGACTTCTCCAAGATTCTCGCTCCGTTCCTCCCGCTCCTCGCCGAAGAAATCTACCAGATTCTCGTTCGCGAAGTCGATGCTAACGCTCCGGTGAGCGTGCACCTCTGCGAATTCCCGAGTGCCGACAAGTCCCTTATGGACGAAGCCCTCGTGGAACGCATCGCCATGGTGCGTGGCATGGTTGAAATGGGCCGCGTCATCCGCGCTACGAACAACGTAAAGAACCGTATGCCGATTGCTAGCATGACGGTGGTTGCTCACGGTGCTGTGGAAAAGAATGTCGCCGAAACGATGAAGGACTTGATCCTCGAAGAACTCAACGTTCGCGAAATGCAGTTCCTCGAAGACGAAACCAAGCTCGTGAAGCTCTCCGCCAAGCCGAACTTCCTCGCCATCAAGGCGAAGGGCCCGGACTATGCGAAGAACATGAAGGTGATTTCCGCCAAGCTCAACAGCCTTACGGTTGATGAAATCAAGGCTCTGCAGGCTGGTGAAAACATCAAGTTCGACTTCGGTGAAGTCGGCGCTGACTGCTTGATGCTCAGCCGCATCGTGCCGGAAGGCCTCGCTGTGGAAGCGAACCAGCACTTCACTGTGGCTCTCGACTTGAAGATTACCGATGACCTGCGCCGCGCCTGCGTGGCTCGCGAACTCGTGAACCGCATCCAGAACCGCCGTAAGGACCAGGACTACGCTATCACCGACAAAATCGAAGTGACCTTGTTCTCTGCAAGCGAAGTCTTCAAGCAAGCGGTCGCGGAGAACGAAGCTTACATTGCTGGCGAGACGCAAGCCGTCGCCATCAAGTGGGCTGCATCTGCCGATGGTCTCGAAGCCAACGACGCCGATGGCGAGGCATTCAGCTTCACGACTGTTAAGGCTTAATTGCTGTTCACTTCGACAAGCTCGCTTCGGCCTTGCTCAGTGCAGGCAGTAAACTTGAAAAGGTCCCTGAGCTTGCCGAAGGACCGAGGTGAACTCCGCAAGGTCGGTTCGGCAAACTCACCGACCTTGATGGGTCGAAGGGCCAATAGAAAAAATTAAAAGAGACGTCCCAAACGGGCGCCTCTTTTTTTATATTCACAACAATGAAGTTTGTTAGAAACCTGATTCTCGTTTTGGCTTTGTTCTTGCCGAGCATTTCAATGGCGGAAGGTGATTCGACTTACACTCCTAAGAAAAATGCCTTAGATTATATTCCAAGGCCTTGGGGAATAGAGTTGGGTGGCGGAAATATGTTCGTTGCTGGATTGGAGTTGTGGTCTCTGCCATCCTTTTTAATCGGTGCGCAAGAACGTCCCGAGGGTATAGAAGGTCCATGGGCTCCGAGTTATGCATTTATATGGTCCGTTCGTACTAGATATGTCTATGATTACATAGACCATGAACATGGTATTTTGCTTTATCCAAACATTCAGGGTTTGTTTTTCGTTTTGGCAGGCGTAGCAGTAGGTCCTCAAGTGGGGTGGTTTTCTTCGACGGGGTTAGATTATGGCGCTTCCGTCCGCTTTGACGTACTATCTATACTGAATGTTGAAGTTGGTTATTTTGCTAAAAAAGAAAATATTTTTGTGAACGCCATATTTACGATCTCGTTTCCGAGAATACTAATTTTCGATCCCTAAAAAGATTTTCCTATTCCACGAAACTCGGCGCATCTTTTTGTTTTTCAATATTTTGGAAGGTGCTTGAAATTTTTTTGAGTTTTATTTATTGGTTTACATATTTTGTAAAATAGATTTATGGAAATTACATATTTTGTAAAACTGAAATTTTTCTAAAATCATTAAAAGTCTAAAAAATTTCCGTTTTTAGCGTGAATTCGGCAATTTTAACAATTTCTGTAAAATTGGCATGGTCTTTGCATTTAGGGCGCGGTATAATTAACGTCTTTAATGGAATTGACTTATGAATTTTTCAAAATGGACCGGGTTGGGTAACGATTTCGTTCTCCTGGAACCGGGTGAGTCGCTGGATTTTGGCAGCGGTTTTGAACAGCGTATCATTAAACTTTGCGACCGCCGTTTCGGTATTGGTGCCGATGGTGTGGTCCTTGTGACTCCCATGGATGGCGAGGGTTGCCTCGTGCTAAATGGTGTCGGTGGTGCAGGTCCTGCGTCAAAGACTGTTGCAAACGGCATCGATTTTGAAATGCGGATTTTCAATGCCGATGGCTCGGAAGCGGCGATGTGCGGAAATGCCACGCGTTGTGTTGCGAAGTTTATCCGTAGCCGTGGTCTTGCGAAAGATGCAAATACGAAGGTTTTCAATTTGCACACGAAGAGCGGTCTTGTTCGCCCGACGCTTTTGGATGATGGCCGCGTGTGTGTGGATATGGGGCATCCGAGGACGTTCCTTGGCTCGATTAAGCTTACAGCTGATTGTTTTGATTTCACTGCGGAAACGGTTTCTATGGGAAATCCGCACGCGGTCATTTTTGTTGATGATATCGAAAAGATTCAACTTGAAAAATGGGGAAGTATTCTTGAAGTCGATAGACAGTTCCCGGATCGTTGCAATATTGAATTTGCTCAGGTGATTTCGCCCACGCAAATCCGCATGCGGGTTTGGGAACGAGGGTGCGGAGTTACGATGGCTTGTGGTACTGGCAGCTGCGCCACCCTCGTTGCGGCCCAGCGCACGGGCCGCGTGGGCGTCGAAGCAGATGTTGTTCTTGACGGTGGCGTTTTGCATATCAAGCATGAAGAAGATGGCCCTGTCTTGATGACTGGCCCTGCGGAAGAAGTGTTTAAAGGAGAAATCAGCATTTAGCACTGAGCCAGGCGTTGCGGGCTGGCGCTTGAAGCCCGCTAGAAAGGGTAGCGGATGCCGATCCGGCAGAAGCGAGGGGAAGGCTTTCCCCAACTCCCTAAAACCTAACACCTATAACCTATTACCTAACTATGAACGAATCTTACATCAACTCCTACTACGATCGCCTTCCTGGCAGCTACCTCTTCTCGACCATTGCCCAGAAAATCAAGGAATATCAGGGCACGCATGCGAATGCGGATATCATCCGTCTTGGCATTGGCGATGTGACAACTCCGCTTATTCCCGAGGTCATCAAGGCCATGCACTCGGCTGTTGACGAAATGGCGGTGAAGGGGACTTTCCGCGGTTACGGTCCGGAACAGGGCTATGATTTTGTGCGCGAGGCGATTGTTCGTGGCGAATACACGGCGCGTGGCATCGAGATGGACCCGAACGATATTTTCGTGAGCGATGGTTCCAAGTGCGATGTGGCGAACATTCAGGAGCTTTTTTCAGAAAATGTAAAGATTGCAATTCCGGACCCTGTTTATCCGGTTTATTTGGATTCGAACGTGATGGCGGGCCGTACGGGCGTGCTCCAGGCGGATGGTCATTTCTCGGAAGTGACTTACCTTGCTTCGACGGCCGAAAATAATTTCCAGCCTGATTTGCCGAAGAATCCAGTGCAGTTGATTTACCTTTGCAGCCCGAACAACCCGACGGGTACGGTGCTTTCTCGCGAAACTTTGCAGAAGTTCGTGAATTATGCGAACGAAAACGGTGCGTTGATTTTGTTTGATGGCGCCTACAACTGCTACATTCAGGATGAATCGTTGCCGCACTCGATTTTTGAAATTCCGGGTGCTCGTACTTGCGCAATCGAATTCCGCAGCTTCAGTAAGACCGCTGGCTTTACGGGCGTGCGTTGCGCTTATACGGTGATTCCGCACGAACTTTCGAAACTTCATGCGATGTGGAATCGTCGTCAGTGCACGAAGTTTAACGGCGTGAGCTATGTGACGCAGCGTGCGGCCGAAGCGATTTATTCTCCGGTGGGCTGGCAACAGACAAAGGAAGTGATTGCCGGTTACATGCGCACGGCTGGCGTGATTCGCAAAGAATTGAGTGCTGCGGGTTACACGGTGTTCGGCGGTGAACATGCCCCGTACATTTGGTGGAAGATTCCGGATGGCGAAAAGTCGTTCGATTTCTTTGATCGCCTGCTTGCGACTTGCGAGGTCGTGGGTACGCCGGGAAGTGGCTTTGGTCCGTGTGGCGAAGGTTACTTCCGCTTGACAGCTTTTGGCGATTATGAACGCACGTGCGAAGCTCTGAAGAGAATTAAGGAAAGACTTTAGATTAACTCCCAACTAATTACTATCTTATGACCATGCCCACTTCTATAGGTCCAGAAATATCGGTAATCCAAAAGATTAGCGTTGCGATTATTCACGAGCGCGATGTTGAAAAGCTGCTCGAGAATGTGCTAGGCATTTTGGAATCTGAACTTGGAATGCTGCGCGGCACGTTTGCGCTGCTCTTTGGCGATACCCTGAAAATCGAGGCTTCGCGCGGGCTTGATGAATCTGAAAAACAGCGTGGTTCTTATCGAATGGGCGAAGGTATTACGGGGCATGTGGCCGAACGTGGTTTGAGCCATGTGATTCCGGACTTGCGCAAGGATTCTCGATTCCTGAACCGTACGGGTAGCCGCCATTACGATTCTCAGGTGGCATTTATTTGCGTGCCGCTGATTCATGACGGACAAGTAATCGGGACGCTTTCGATTGACCGCCCGGTGGACGGTTCGACGGATTTGGATCGAGATGTGGCGTTGCTCGAAATTATTGCCAATATTACGGGCGATGCGGCAAACGAATGCATTGAACTTCACGGTGAACGCGAGGCGATGCTCGAAGAAAACCGCAAGTTGCGCGATATGCTTTCGAACAATCCGGGCGAGCTTGTGGGTAATTGCCGCGAAATGCGTCAGGTTTACGAACAAGTGCGCCAAGTGGCGCCGAGCGATGCAACAGTGCTGATTCGTGGCGGTAGCGGTACGGGTAAGGAAATGATTGCCCGCGCTATTGTGAACTTGTCTGGACGTAAGGACAAACCATTCATTACGCTCAACTGTGCGGCGCTCCCGGAAAACCTTGTGGAAAGTGAACTTTTCGGACATGAAAAGGGTGCGTTTACGGGCGCCTTGAATCGCCGTATTGGCCGTGCAGAAGCGGCTGATGGGGGAACGCTCTTCCTCGATGAAATTGGCGATTTGACCATGCAGACTCAGGTCAAGTTGTTGCGCTTTTTGCAGGAACGCACCTTTAGCCGCGTGGGTAGCAACGAAGAACTCCATTCTGATGTGCGCTTCTTGGCGGCAACGAGCCGTAATCTCGAAGAGCTTATTGCTCAGGGCAAGTTCCGCGAAGACCTTTTCTACCGCTTGAACATTTTCCCGATTACGATGCCCGACTTGGCGAAGCGTAAGTCCGATATTATTTTGCTTGCAGAGCACTTTATCGAAAAGATGAATTTGCGCTACAACAAAAAAGTGCAGAGACTTTCGACAACGGCTATTAATTTGCTCATGAGCTATCATTGGCCGGGGAACGTGCGTGAACTGGAAAACTGCATTGAACGCGCTGTGCTTACGGCTACTGATGATTGCGTCCATAGCTATAACTTGCCGCCTTCACTTCAAACGAGCTTGAGCGTTGGTTCTATCGGAACGCCGAACGACAAGATTGCGCCGCTTGAAGTGATGATGGAAAATTATGAACGTGAAATCATTACGGAAGCAATTAAGCGTAATGACGGCAATATCTCGGCAGCGGGGCGCGACTTGGGCGTTTCTCCGCGCATGATGAATTACCGTATGAATAAGCTCGGGATTAAGTCTGGGCGATAACGACGCGAAAAATTCTCCGTTGAAAAAGTAAGACCGTGCATTTAAAAGTGCGCGGCCTTTTTGTGTTGAGTAGGGGTGGGATGGCGAATGTAGCGAATACGAAAAATCCGTCGGCTTTTGACCGACGGACTGCATTTATGAGGTTCAAATCTTAGTAGATGAAGTGACATTTGGCCTCCCACCTTCGACGGGAGGCCGATGTTGTTTATCTTAATAGATAAACAACATCTCTCTATACTTCGGAAGCGGCCAGAGTTCGTCCGGAACGATCTTTTCGAGTGCATCGACAACCAAGCGGAGGTCAATCATTCCATTGAGAATGTCTTCATGCTTGGAAGCGAGAGCCTTTTCCATGACTTCGATTGCAGCGAGGAGCTTCTTGATGCCTTCGCCAAGCGGCTTGGCGTAAGAATCGAGAGCCGGGAGACCCTGGTTCAAAGCCATTTCGTTTGCCTTGAGGGCGCAAGAGTAAGCCTTGACAGCCTGCGGAAGGATGATGTCCTTGGCCATGTCGCGTGCGATTTCGCCTTCGATGTGAATCTTCTTGTGGTAATCTTCCATGTTCACTTCGTAGCGGGAATCGAGTTCGCGTTTGTTGAACACACCGTACTTTTCGAAGAGAGCAACGTTTTCTTTCTTGGTGAGAGCTTGGAGTGCTTCCATCGTGGTGCGGATGTTCGGAAGGCCGCGCTTTGCAGCTTCTTCGACCCATTCGTCGGTATAGCCGTTACCGTTGAAGATAACCTTCTTGTGTTCCTTGACAATCTTCTGCAAGAGCTTCTGGAGTTCTTCGTGGAACTTGTCGGCAGGAACGTCTTTCATCTTGTCGGCGATGATGTCGAAGGCTTCGGCAACGATGGTGTTGAGGATGACGTTCGGTTCAGAGCAGCTCTGGCTAGAACCCGGTGCGCGGAATTCGAACTTGTTGCCGGTGAATGCGAACGGAGAAGTTCTGTTACGGTCGGTTGCGTCACGCGGGAGCGGCGGGAGAGTATCGGAACCGAGCTTGAGTGCGCCAGCCTGCTTGCTGGATTTCGGATCGCCCTTTTCGAGCTGTTCGATGACATCGGCAAGCTGGTCGCCGAGGTACATGGAGATGATTGCCGGAGGAGCTTCATTTGCGCCAAGGCGGTGGTCGTTACCGGCACTTGCAACAGCCATGCGGAGAAGGTCGGCGTGAGTATCGACAGCGTAGATCACAGCGCAGAGCGTGGTGAGGAAGATGGCGTTCTGGTGCGGGTCCTTGCCCGGGTTCAAAAGGTTGGTCTTGCCGTAGTTCACGGACCAGTTGTTGTGCTTACCGGAACCGTTGATGCCTGCAAACGGCTTTTCGTGGAGGAGGCAGACGAGTCCGTGGCGGTCAGCGACCTGGCGGAGGACTTCCATAATCTGCATGTTGTGGTCGCAAGCGAGGTTCACTTCTTCGAACATCGGAGCAAGTTCGAACTGAGCCGGAGCGACTTCGTTGTGGCGGGTCTTTGCCGGAATGCCGAGCTTCCAGAGTTCCTTTTCCACATCGTTCATGAAGTTCAAAATGCGAGACGGAATGCTACCGAAGTAGTGGTCTTCCATCTGCTGGTGCTTAGCCGGAGCTGCACCGAACAAAGTGCGGCCTGCCTGGTAAAGGTCCGGACGCTGGAGGTAGAAGCGCTTGTCAACAAGGAAGTATTCCTGTTCGGCGCCGAGAGTGACGTTCACCTTCTGCGGAGCGACATTGAAGAGGCTCATGAGGCGGTCGGCAGATTTCTGCAAAGCCTGGATGGAACGGAGAAGCGGAGTCTTCTTGTCGAGTGCTTCACCTGTGTAGCTACAGAAAGCAGTCGGGATGCAGAGCGTTGCACCGTTGCCGTGACGCTTGATGAATGCCGGGGAAGTCGGGTCCCAAGCCGTGTAACCACGAGCTTCAAAAGTAGAACGAAGACCGCCGCTCGGGAAAGAAGATGCGTCCGGTTCGCCAACGATCAAGTTCTTGCCGCTGAAAGCCATGATGGCCTTGCCGTTTTCCGGTTCAAGGAAAGAGTCGTGCTTTTCTGCGGTAGAGCCGGTAAGCGGCTGGAACCAATGCGTAAAGTGAGTTGCGCCGCGGTCGATAGCCCACTTTTTCATAGCGTGAGCGACTTCGCCTGCGATGCTCGGGTCAAGCGGTGCGCCATCATCAATCGTTGCGAACAACTTCTTGCAAATTTCTTTCGGGAGGTAGGCGCGCATAGCGTCGGCGTTAAAAACGTCCTCGCCGTAAAAGTCCAAACTTGCGGGTGCGGCAGCCATAACGCCGGTTGCGGGATCGCTCGCGATTTCCTTGATAGCTTTCATTCTATATTCGTTGCTCATTTGGCAAACTCCTTATGTTTTGTTTTTCGCAGCCCTATGAGCGAAAAACGTGCCAATTTGGAAGTTTACCTGTAAATCCGCGAAATCTGAACAAAAACGTAAAAATGAAAATTTTAAGCGCGAATTTTTCGCGTTCTGAAAATTACATATTTTGAAAAATTATGAGTGAAATTACAAATTGTGTAAATTAATGTGTTTGTGAAAGAGGTGCGTTTACCTTCTTCTCCTTAATCTTATGTATATTACAAAGTGATTTCGTCGGTGTCGGCGGAATAAAGAAGTGAGAAAAAAAAGCGAGGTTTCTATGACTCAACCTGTCAACGGTAAATTTGAAATGCCGTCTCTTCCGTATGCTGCAACTGATTTAGCTCCGGTCTTAAGCGCCGAAACGATTGAGTTCCATTACGGCAAGCATTTGCAAACTTACGTGAATAACTTGAATGCGGCTCTTCCGGGGAGTGCTTTCGAGGGCAAGTCTTTGGAAGAAATTGTAAAGTCCGCTGATGGGGGCGTTTTTAATAACGCGGGCCAGATTCTGAACCACGCAATGTATTTCTTGCAGTTTGCGGCCCCCAAGGAAGGGAATGTTCCGACGGGAAAAATTGCGGATGCGATTGCCCGTGATTTTGGCTCCTTCGAAAAATTCCAGGAAGAATTCCAAGCAAAGGGTGCGGGGCTTTTCGGCTCCGGTTGGGTTTGGCTTTCTGCCGATGCTTCGGGCAAGCTCGTGATTACGCAAGAGGGCAATGCGCAGAATCCGATTACAAAGGGGCTCACGCCGCTTCTGACGTTTGACGTGTGGGAACACGCCTATTATATAGACTATCGCAATCGTCGTCCGGATTACTTGAAGTCTCTGTGGAGCATCGTGAACTGGGACGTGGTGAACGCTCGTCTCGGATAACGTTTCGCTTTCGTTTTTGCGATTGCGCAAAATTCATTTAAATGGGCCGGGTTATCCCGGCTTTTTTGCGTTTTGTCGGAATTTGCTTGAAATGAATTCCGCTTAATTTATATATTCTTCCTATGATTCGTTTGAATGTAATTCTTTTGATCGTTGTGTTGGGGTTGTGCGGATGTAGTTTGTCGATTATCCATCCGCCTTCAGCCGCTGCGTTTATGGAAAAGGGCGATGGGGACTTACAGAAAAATGTGACGGCCTCGTATATGTGGCGGAATGGTCCGTATAAAGACAACGTGTTTCAACCATACAATAAAATGAAAAGTTCACTTTTGCCAAATGAAGATTATTATTACGAAGATTGGGAATGGAATTTTCAAGCGAGTTTTGATATTCAAAAACGGTTCGAAAATTTTAAAATTGGTGGTGGATTAGATTGGCTCACACCTTTTTTGCAATTAGGCTATGTTTCGGATTATTTTGGAGTGATGGGGTGGAGTAATATTTGTTTGTGGCAAATTGGAAAATATGAACATGCTTATGTTCAATGGGGTGGTGGTATTACAATTATTGAACAGTTGCCTTTTTGTTTCAGAAAACTGCGCATAGGGCTTACTCAACATATCTCGCGAAATGGTCGCGAATCTTATATGCGGGATGGATCCGATATGTTTTCATATGGTTCCTCTGCTCCTATCTTTTACGATGAAATTGGCGCTGGTGCGTATGTTGCGGGAATTGTTGGTAAACGTCTAGGTATGGGTCTCGAATTCCGTTATGGTCGCGATTTGACGTATAAGATTGTAGAAAAAGAGCATGAACGGGCAATTCACCGATTCACGCTTGCGCTCAATGTTCAGTTGTGGTAACTGTAATTATATATTAGGAGCTTTGTCTTTCAGCTTTTGCATGAGCGGAATGAGCCCGCCGCCAATCGAGTTGCCGATCGTGATGGCTAAAAGTGCCTTGAACATGGTTAAAGAAAAATCGCTTGCGAGCGAGAAATAGAACATGTCGGCGATGCAGTGTTCGAAGCCGCTCAAGATAAAGACCATGACAGGGAGGAACACGGTGAAGACTTTCCCGACCTGGTTTTCGATGGTTTTGTAGCCGTCGGCGGCGATGAACATGAGCATGCCGCAAAAGATCCCGAGCACGAGAAGGCTCAAGGGGCTGTCGCTATCTTTAATAACGCAAAGTGCATTTGCTTTGGCTTGGAGCGCTTCGCCGTATCGGGTGGCGGCCATCATTTTTGCAAACAGGAATGTTCCAACGAAATTACCGAGCCAGACGATGGCGAGGAATCCCCAATAATTGGGTTTCTTGTTGACAAAGTAACCGACTTTGCCCGTAAAAAGGTTGAATCCAAAATTCAGGATGGTAAAAAGTCCGAGACCGAAAAGGAACGATCCCAAGATTTTATTGTCGCAGGAGAGGAATGCTGTGCCGCCGAGTCCGATGCAAAGGCCGGAATAGACGGATTTGATAAAATTAATCATGGCGCCAAATTTAGATAATTTCGTTTAAATGTTAATGGTCTTTTTCGAATGCTCAAATTTTTAGCAAAAATGGTGCCTGCGAATATTTTAATTTCATAAAATGTAAAATCAGGCTGATTATTTTCAAAATTTGTAATAGTTGATTTTTACAGACTGTCGCGGAATTGTTATCTTTTACATTTTTAACCGCTTTTTCATTAATTGAAGCGCATTTTGCGGGTTGCGCTTGCGCTGTATTCCTTTTTGGCACAGTTTTTGCAATATGGGGACGCAAAAAATAGAAAAGGAATTTTATGAACGCTCAAGCACTTTACGATCCGATTAACGAACACGACGCCTGCGGCGTTGGCTTGGTCGCTAATATAAATAATGTTGCCTCGCACCAGATTGTGTTGCAGGGTATTACTGTTTTGAAAAGACTCATGCACCGTGGTGCAGCAGGTGGAGACCCGGAAACTGGTGATGGTGCGGGTCTTTTGCTTTCTATGCCGCACAAGTTTTTCCGCAAGTTGTACCCCGAACTACCGGCTCGTTACGGTGTGGCAATGTTCTTTGTCGAAAACACGCTTGAAGCAGATGCTTTTGATGCCGAGATTAAGAAGATTGCCGCTGACGAAGGCGTTCCTGTGCTCCAGTTCCGCGAAGTGCCGGTGAATGCTGCGAAGATTGGTCGCACGGCTCGCGAAACGTTGCCGCATATCCGCCAGGTGTTTTTTGACGGTTCTGCTTTTGAATCGGATCAGGCTTTCGATATTAAGTTATACGTAGCTCGCCGCTTGATGGAAAAAGCATGCAAGGGTTTGTATGTTTGCAGCTGCAGCCGCCGTAGCATTGTGTATAAGGGCCTTTTGCTCGCAAGCCAGATTGAAGGCTTTTACAAGGACTTGAACGATCTCGATTTCGAATCTCCGATTGCTCTTGTTCACCAGCGCTATTCGACGAACACGTTCCCGACTTGGCCGCTTGCCCATCCGTTCCGCTACCTCGCTCACAATGGCGAAATCAACACGCTCCGCGGTAACCTCAACAGCTTAAAGGCTCGCGAACCGCACTTGAAGAGCGAAATCATCGGCGACGATATCAAGAAACTTTTGCCGCTCGTTCCGGCAGGCCAGAGTGACTCGGCTAGCCTCGATAACATGTTTGAGCTTCTCGTCGCTGCGGGTCGTAGCCTTCCGCATGCGATGATGATGCTCATGCCGCAGGCATGGGGCCAGAAGCATTACCTTGGCCGCGATGTGCGTGGTTTCTTTGAATACGAATCGATGCTCATGGAACCGTGGGATGGCCCGGCTGCTGTCGCTTTCTCTGATGGTATCAATGCGGGTGCAATCCTCGACCGCAATGGTCTGCGTCCGGCACGTTACACTTTATGTAAAGATGGTCTCTTCGTGATGGCTTCTGAAACGGGCGTGCTCGATTTGCGCGACGACGAAGTCGAAGAAAAGGGCCGTTTAAAACCGGGTGAAATCATTTACCTTGATATTGAAAATCATCGTATTTTGAAGAATGCCGAAATGAAGGCTTTGGTGGCTCGTAGCAAGCCTTACCGCCGCTGGGTTGCCGAAAACAAGATGAGCGTTCGCGGACTTTTCAGCGAAATCAATCCGTCTGACGTTCCGGATGATATTTTGGTGCAGCAGAAACGTTTCGGTTATTCTGCTGAAGACTTGTCTGTGATTTTGAAGCCGATGGCAAAGACCGGTGCAGAACCGATCGGTTCTATGGGTAACGATGCCGCTTTGGCAGTGCTTTCGGATAAGCCGCAGCCGTTGTTCAACTACTTTAAGCAGTTGTTCGCTCAGGTGACGAACCCGCCGATTGACCCGATTCGTGAAGAGCTCGTGATGAGCCTTACGACTTACATCGGTAACCATGGCAACATTCTCGAAGAAACTCCGGAACAGGCTCACCTCATCAAGATTCCACGCCCGATTGTGACCGAAGACGAAATCCGTCGTTTTGAAAATATCGGTGACAAGAGCTTTAAGGCTAAAGTGCTCAAGATGCAGTTCCCGCTCGGTGGTAACGGCGAAGTCTTGGAAGCCGCTTTGCAGAACCTCGCTGGCGATGCCGTGCGTGCCGTGAACGATAACTATGATATCATTGTGCTTTCGGATAAGAATATCGATTGGGGCTTTGTGCCTATACCTTCGCTCCTTGCAACTGCATGTGTGAACCGCGCCTTGGTCGAAGCTGGTGTTCGCCCGGAAATCGGTTTGATTGTGCAGTCCGGTGAAGTCCGTGAAGTGATGCACTTTGCGCTCTTGCTCGGTTATGGTGCAACGGTGATTAACCCGTATCTTGCTTTTGAAACTTTGACTAGCATGTGCCATAGCGGTGACCTTGATGTGGATCCGGTGACGGCTGCTGCAAATTATGTAAAGGCTGTGGACAAGGGCCTTCTCAAGATTATGTCGAAGATGGGTATCTCCACGCTTCGAAGCTACCGCAGCGCTCAGATTTTCGAAGCGGTCGGTTTGAATCATGAACTTGTCGAAAAGTTCTTGCCGGGTACGGCAAGTCGCATCGAAGGTATTGGCCTCGAAGAAATTGCTCGCGAAGTGGGCGAACGCCAGAACATTGCCTTTGCCGATGCAAGCAAGGTTCTCCAGTCGGGCGGTCAGTACGCTTTCCGCAAGGAAGGTGAAAAGCACTTGTGGACTCCGCAGTCGCTTGCCACATTCCGTCAGGCAGTGCAGGGCGGCGATTATGAAAAGTTCAAGGCTTACAGCAAACTCATTAACGACCAGTCTGAACGCCAAGCTACTTTGCGCGGACTCTTCAAGTTCAAGCAGACGACTCCGATTGATATTTCTGAAGTCGAAAGCCGCGAATCGATTGTGAAGCACTTTGTGGCTGGTGCAATGAGCCTTGGTTCTTTGAGCCCGGAAGCACACGAAACGATTGCTATTGCGATGAACCGCATTGGTGCTATGAGCAACTGCGGTGAAGGTGGTGAAGACCCGGATCGCGATACGCCCGCTGCTAACGGCGATATCCGTAGCTCTGCAATTCGTCAGATTGCATCGGGCCGCTTTGGTGTGACGATTGACTACTTGCGCCATGCAAAGGATTTGCAAATCAAGATGGCTCAGGGTGCAAAGCCGGGTGAAGGCGGTCAGTTGCCGGCTCACAAGGTGAATGAATTTGTGGCTCGCATCCGTCACTCGATTCCGAATGTGTCGTTGATTTCTCCGCCGCCGCACCATGATATTTATTCGATTGAAGATTTGGCTCAGCTCATTTACGACTTGCGCAATTCGAACCCGAAGGCTCGTGTTTCTGTGAAGCTCGTGTCTGAAGTGGGCGTGGGTACGATTGCCGCCGGTGTTGCTAAGGCTCATGCCGATGTGGTGCTCATTTCTGGCCACGATGGCGGTACGGGTGCATCTCCGCTGACTTCTATCAAGCATGCCGGTCTTCCGTGGGAACTCGGTATTGCTGAAGCGGAACAAACGCTTGTTCTCAATGACTTGCGCGGCCGCATCAAGCTCCAAGTTGATGGTCAGCTAAAGACGGGCCGTGACGTGGTTGTGGCCGCCCTCCTTGGTGCCGAAGAATTTGGATTTGCAACAAACTTGCTCGTTAGCCTTGGCTGCGTGATGGATAGAAAGTGCCACACGAACCAGTGTCCGATGGGTATTGCAACGCAGGATCCGGATTACCGCAAGCGTTTTGCAGGCAAGCCTGAATACGTTGAAAACTTCCTCTACTTTATTGCAGATGAAGTTCGTGAAATCCTTGCAAGCCTTGGTCTCAAGAGCCTCGATGAAGCCTGCGGCCGTAGCGACTTGCTTGAACGCGATGAAGCGATTGCATTCTACAAGGCTCACAACCTCGACTTCTCGAAGATTTTCCAGACTGTCGAAGGTGGCATCAAGTCTTTCGACAAGAACTATGTGAAGGAAGAGTTGGTCAACTTCGACCGTCGTGAACTCTTGCCGTTTGTGCAGGATACGCTTGCCAAGGGCGCTTCTGTAGAACTTTGCACTGTTGTTCACAATACCGACCGTACGGTGGGTACGGAACTTTCTGGCGAAGTGGATGAACACTTTGGCGTGAAGGGCCTCCCCGAAGATACAATCAAGATTCATTTGCACGGTGTTGCAGGCCAGAGCTTCGGTGCGTTCCTTGCTCCGGGTATTACACTCGACCTCGAAGGCGAAGCGAACGACTTCATGGGCAAGGGCCTTTCGGGTGGTAAAATTGTGGTGCGTCCGCCTAGCAATGCAAGCTACAAGGCCGAAGACAACGTTATTGCAGGTAACGTAATCGGTTACGGTGGAACCTCGGGTAAGATCTTTATTAACGGTCTCGCTGGTGAACGCTTTGGTATCCGTAACTCGGGTATGCTCCTTGTCTCGGAAGGCGTGGGTGACCATGGTTGCGAATACATGACTGGTGGCCGTGTGGTTGTACTTGGCCGCGTGGGCGTGAATTTCGCCGCCGGTATGACGGGTGGCTTTGCTTACGTGTACGATGAAACGGGTCACTTTGACTTGAGCTGCAACGTGGATTCTGTGGACCTCGAAAGTGTGCTGCCGGGTACCGATAGCGAACGCGAACTTCTTGATATCATTAACCAGCATGTTCAGGCAACAGGTAGTGAAAAGGGCAAGCGCATTCTTGAAAACTGGAATAGCGAACGTCCGAAATTCGTGAAGATTTTCCCGGTGGATTACCGCAACGCTTTGGCAAAGGGGGCATAATCATGGAACAAGTTACTCGAATTCAAGATGTGTACCGCCCTGTCGAAGAGCGTGTTAAGGATAACAAGGAAGTTGAACGCAAACTGACTTCTGTTGAAATTGTCGGTCAGGCCAGTCGCTGCCACACTTGCGGAATCCCGTTCTGCCATGGTGCTGGTTGCCCGCTTGGAAACTTGATTCCTGAATTCAATGCTGCCGTTGCTTTGGGAAATGCGGAACGCGCTTACGATATCATTAGCAAGACGGCGTTCTTCCCAGAATTCACGGGACGCGTTTGTCCGGCGCTTTGCGAATCGGCTTGTACGGGGAACGTGCATAACGACCCTGTGATGGTGCGCCAGATTGAAAAGTTCATCATCGAAACGGCTTATGAAGAAGGCTGGGTGAAGCTCCCTGCGGCTCAACCAAACGGAAAGAGCGCTGCTGTGATTGGTTCAGGCCCTTCGGGCTTGTTTGCCGCCGAAGCGCTTCGCCGTAAAGGCTATGCTGTTACCGTTTACGAAAAGCGTGAAAAGGCTGGTGGTCTTTTGCGCTATGGCATTCCGAACTGGAAACTCGACAAGTCTGTGATTGACCGTCGCGTGGCTTTGCTTGAAACAGCTGGAATCAAGTTCGTCTACAATACCGAAATAGGGAAGGACATCGCTGTGGAATACATCCACAAGAATTTTGATGAAGTCTTCCTTGCTATTGGTACGCCGAATGCCCGTGACTTGAAAATTCCTGGTCGTGATGCTGAAGGCATTTTCCTTGCGCTCGACTTTTTGCATGGCGCTGAAATGCCGGGTGAAAAGAATCCTGAAAAGTTCTCTGCCAAGGGCCGCAAGGTTCTCGTGATTGGCGGTGGTGATACGGGTAATGACTGCGTGGGTAAGGCGATTCGTGAAGGTTGCGAAAGCGTTTTGCAAGTGGAATTCATGCCGAAGCCGCCTGAGGAACGTTCTCCGTCTACGCCGTGGCCGGATTGGCCGTACATGTTGCGTACAAGCTATGCACAGCACGAAGGCGGTGAACGCCGTTGGAACGTTTCTTCCAAGCAGTTCATCGTGAAAGATGGTCGCGTTGCTGGCGTGGAAGCGGTTCGCGTGGAATGGGAAATGTCCCCGCAGGGTCGCCCGCTCAAGCCGAACGAAGTTCCGAATTCTACCGAAGTCATCGATACGGATTTGGTGGTGCTCGCTATGGGCTTCACCGGAGTTCCGGCCGAAGGCATCGTGAACGATTTGGGCCTTTCGCTTACGCCGCGCACAGCGATTATTCAGGATCCTTCTCGCCATATTTATGCGGTGGGTGACTGCGCTAATGGTGCATCCCTTGTGGTGCGCGCCATGGCCGACGCGAAAGCGAAAGTGGCTTCGATCAAGTAGTTTGAATAATTAAACTGCGCGCAAAATTATGTTTGGATTCTATCGTTTTGCTGCTGTATCCCCGATTTTAAAAGTTGCGGATACAGCCTTCAATACCGAAGAAATCATCAAAAGCGCAAATATTGCCGTCTCCAATGGGGCGGCTTTTGTCGTTTTTCCTGAACTTTGTATTACGGGGTACACTTGCAGCGATTTGTTCCATCAGGAATTATTGTTGCAGAACAGCACTCGTGCGCTGTTGAAAATTGCGCAGGCGTTCGCCGATAACGACGCGGTTATTGCGGTGGGCTTGCCTTTGCGAATGTTGGGCCGTTTGTATAACTGCGCGGCTTTTGTGCAACGTGGGCGCGTTGTGGCGATTACGCCGAAAATCCATTTGCCGAATCAGCGTGAATTCTATGAAAAACGCCATTTCTCTAGCGGTCGTGACTTGTTGCGCGGGGCGTGGGGCGCTTCGGCAGGGAATGTCGCGGGTGCCGTGACGTGTACGATAGAAGGCGCTGGTGAAGTTCCGGTAACGAATTTCTTTACGGTGAAAGGGCGCGGAACTCTTGGCTTGTGTAACAACGGCGCAGTTGAAGACTGCGCGGATGCTGCAAATTGCGCGGGTTCCGAGGTTCGCATTGGTGTTGAACTTTGCGAAGACTTGTGGATTCCGGCGCCGCCGAGCGGTGAACTTGCTTTGGCTGGTGCAAACGTAATTGTAAACTTGTCTGCAAGTGATGCGCTTGTGGGTAAACGCGATTATCGCCGTAATTTAGTGATGAACCAATCGGCGCGTTGCATGGCGGCGTATGTTTATGCTTCTGCAGGTGTGCATGAATCGACGACGGACATGGTTTTTAGCGGTCATTTGATGATTACTGAAAACGGTAGCATGATTGCAGAAAGCAGGCCGTTTTCTCGTGAAACAGAAATTGTTTACGCCGATGTGGACGTGGAACGCTTGAATATGCAACGTTTGAGCGAAGGCTCGTTCCAAGATTTCGACAGCCGCAGTTTCTATGCGCGAGCCGCAAGTTTTGAAGGATTGCGCTCACTTGAAAAATTGCAGTATCGATTTGTTTCGCCAACGCCGTTTGTTCCGGGCTCGCTTGAAACGCGTGACCAATCGTGTACGGAAATTTTCAATATCCAGTGTGCGGGCCTTGCAAAGCGTCTAGAAGCTTCGCATTCCAAGCGCGCTGTGATTGGCCTTTCGGGCGGTCTCGATTCGACGCTTGCACTTTTGGTGGTGGCGGAAACGTTCAAACTGTTGAAACGCCCGGCTTCAGAAATTCTAGCGCTCACGATGCCTGGTTTTGGAACGACAAAACGCACGAAGAATAATGCGGTTGAACTTGCAAATCTTTTGGGCGTAGAACTCCGCACTGTCGATATTCAAAAAGCTTGTCTGCAACATTTTGACGATATCGGTCATGACCCGCAAAAGCTCGATGTGACTTACGAGAATGTGCAAGCTCGCGAACGCACACAGATTCTTATGGATATTGCAAATAGCGTTGGCGGGATTGTGATTGGTACGGGTGATTTGTCCGAGATTGCACTTGGATGGAGCACGTACAATGCCGATCACATGTCCATGTATGCGGTGAATTGCGATATTCCCAAAACGCTTGTGCGGCATATAGTGAGTTGGTATGCGGACCGCGCGAACGTGTTTATCGAAAATAAAACTACAGCAGAAAATGCGGCGGTCTCGACTGCTGTAGAAAATGCCTTGCGTCTCACCGCAGTTCTTCGCGACATCTTGGATACGCCTGTGTCGCCGGAACTTTTGCCTGCTGACAATAATGGTCAAATTGCACAAAAGACAGAAAGCATTCTCGGTGCGTACGAAATTCACGATTTCTTCCTCTATCATTTTGCAAAGTATGGCGCAACTCCCGAGAAACTTTTGTTCCTTGCTAAGTATGCGTTTGCAGGCAAATTTACGGACGAGGAAATTGAAAAAGCGCTTGCTGTTTTTGTGCGTCGATTCTTTACGCAACAATTCAAACGCAGTTGCATTCCCGATGGACCGAAAGTCGGAACGATCTCGCTATCGCCCCGCGCCGATTGGCGTATGCCAAGCGATGCCTCGTTTGCAGACTGGATTTGAAAATGAACACGTCATCCTCACGAAGGTGAGAATCTAAGATGTTCGCCTTTGCGATAGGATCCATGCTTGTTTCTATTAACTTTTGCCATAACATGAAACCCCGGAACTTTTGTTCCGGGGTTGTTTAGTCAACAGAGAAACTTTTGCGATTTCGTTGAGGCTTAGCCGCAACGAGTCTTGTTTGTGTTGTTGCCGATGTAATCTGGGTAATCGTTGTCGAAGCAAGCGGCGCAATAATTTTCGCCTTCGCCTGTGCATTCCTTCATGCCTTCGACGCTTAAGTAACCGAGGCTTTCGACGCCGAGCATTTTGGCGATTTCATCAGGAGTCATGGAACTTGCGGCAAGTTCACCTTGGCTCGGGAAATCCATGCCGAAGAAGCACGGGTGCGCCACCGGAGGTGAGGCAATGCGGATGTGAACTTCGAGAGCGCCTGCATCGCGGAGCATTTTGGACAAAATCTTAAGCGTGGTTCCGCGAACGATGGAATCTTCGACAACGCACACGCGCTTGTTCTTGAGCACGCCTACGATGGGATTGAACTTGAGTTTGACTTTTTGCTCGCGCACGTTTTGCGTGGGGTCAATGAACGTTCTTCCGACGTAGTGGTTGCGAAGTAAGCCGATTTCAAAACGGATGCCGCTTGCTTGCGCGTAACCGAGCGCTGCTGTGGTTGCACTATCCGGCACGGAAATCACGATGTCTGCATCGACGGGGCATTCCTTAGCGAGCTGCTTACCCATTTTGCGGCGAATTTTGTCGCAACTTTGTTCGAAAATCTTGGAGTCTGGACGGCTGAAATAGATGTATTCGAAAATGCAGTGGGCAAGTCTATCTTTGTGCGTAAAGCGTTCGGAGTGGAGCCCGTTCTGCGTGATGGTCAAAAATTCACCCGGCTGAATATCGCGAACGTAATTTGCTCCGAGAAGATCGAACGCGCAAGTTTCGCTGGCAACGCACCAGGCTTTCCCCATGCGGGCGATGGAAAGCGGGCGGAATCCGTAGCCGTCTCGCGCAACGAACATGGAATCCTTGCTAATGAATACAAGGCAGAAACTACCGGTAAATTTTGTAATTGCTTTTTTGATGGCTTCGCCTAAAGTGTCAGCGTTCGTTCTTGCAATTTCGTGGAGGAGAATTTCGGAATCAGATGTTGTCTGGAATATGTGACCGTCGGCTTCCATTTCGGC
Source organism: uncultured Fibrobacter sp. (assembly GCA_947165045.1). GTDB lineage: Bacteria > Fibrobacterota > Fibrobacteria > Fibrobacterales > Fibrobacteraceae > Fibrobacter. The sequence goes on from CAMUYW010000006.1 coordinate 69,274, forward strand.
GCGGAGCTCGTTGGCATTGGTGATGTTTCCGTTGTGGGCGACTGCGATTTGCCCCCATTTGCAACTCACGAGAATCGGTTGCGCGTTTGCGAGGGTGGAGGCTCCTGTGGTGCTGTAGCGCACGTGGCCGATGCCTGCAAAGCCCTGAAGTTCGTCAATGTTGTGTTCGCGGAGGAGTGTCGAAACAAGTCCCATGGATTTGCGGACGCGGATTTTATCGCCGTCTGTAATTGCAAAACCGGCGCTTTCTTGACCGCGGTGCTGCAAAGCGTAAAGTCCCATGGCTACATTGCGTACAACGCTATCGCCATTGTAGATGCCGATAACGCCACATTCCTCGTGCAATTCGTCGAGCATAATGCCTCTTTCTGATCAGTTTGTTCTGCGTCTTTGGCGCAGAGGCGTAAAATTTTGCCTTATAAATGCAAAAAGTGTGCCAATTTTATGAAAAGTTGCGTTTTTCGCTCGAAAAGGCCGCTTTTGCAGGCGAGAAAAGTTATTTGGGTTATTATTACAATTATTGTTTTACATAAAATGTAAAGCTGTTCTTATAAGTGAAGATGCTTTAATGCGGGGGGAAACGTAAAACCCCGGAACTTTTGTTCCGGGGTTGTTTAGTCAACAGAGATACTTTCTTTTGCGTTGTTCGTCTTTAAGCGAACTGCGCGAGCGTTCCTATCTTACATGTTGCTGAAGATTTGGAATCCGCTGTAAGCTTCTTGACCGTGTTCGGCTTGGTCGAGGCCGCGCATTTCTTGCTTTTCAGTGACGCGGAGGCCAATAGTCTTCTTGATGACAAAGAAGATCAGGCTTGCGGCTGCGAAGCACGGGATTGCGTAAGCGAGAACGCCAACTGCTTGAGTGCCGAGAGTGTAGTCGCCAGTCATGTCGAAGATACCGACAGCGAGCGTGCCCCAGACACCGTTAACGAGGTGAACCGAGAGTGCGCCAACCGGGTCGTCCAAGTGGAGTCGGTCGAACATGAAGACTGCACCGACTACGAGCACGCCAGCGATTGCACCGATAATCCAGGAGGAGAGCGGGGTAACCACGTCAGCACCGGCCGTGATGGCTACGAGACCAGCGAGGCATCCGTTGAGGGCCATGGTGGCGTCCGGCTTCTTGGAAACAATCCAGCTTGTGAGCGTTGCGGTAATGATACCAGCGACTGCAGCGAGGTTCGTGGTCACGAGAATCCAGCTAGTTGCCTTCGGGTCGCCGTTAAGAGCAGAACCGGCGTTGAATCCCCACCAACCGAACCAGAGCATGAACACACCGACAGTTGCGAGCGGAATGTTGTGAGCCGGGATAGCGTGAACCTTGCCACCGACATACTTGCCGATACGCGGTCCGAGAATCATCACGCCAGCGAGAGCTGCCCAACCACCGACAGAGTGCACGAGGGTAGAGCCTGCCAGGTCGTGGAATCCGTGTGCGCCAAAGGTAGAGAGCCAGCCGCCGCCCCATGTCCAGCTACCAACGATCGGGTAGACAAGAGCAACGTAGACGATGGTGAAAATCAAGAAGGAGTTGAGCTTAACACGTTCTGCAACGGCGCCAGAAACAATCGTTGCTGCAGTTGCGGCGAACATTGCCTGGAACAGCCAGTCTGTGAAGAGAGTGAAATGACCGTTGTAGGCAGCAGTGAAGTTAGCTGGATTTGCCCAGTCGCCAATGCCGAAGCCTGCGAAACCGAGAATTCCGTTGAAAGTGCCCGGGTACATCAGGCCGAAACCTAATGCAGCGTACATCGTAATACCGATAGCCGGAACAGCGATGTTTTTGAAAGCCACGTTTGCAGAGCACTTAGCACGTACAAGGCCTGCTTCAACGCATGCGAAACCGAGACCCATGATAAACACCAACATGGCGCTGATCATGATCCAGATGTTTTCCGTCATAAAGATTGCATCGCTGACGGTTGCGACTTGAGTTACTTCGTTCATTGTTTGAAATCCTTTTGAAAATGTGAATGATTGGTTTTAGGTCGCAACCTCTTATCCAATTGCCTCCGGCCCAGTTTCGCCGGTGCGGATGCGAACGCACTGTTCGAGTGCTGTAACAAATATTTTGCCATCGCCGATTGCACCTGTACGGGCGCCCGCGATAATTGCATCAATGCAGGGCTGCACAAATTCATCATTCACGGCAATCTTCAAGCAAATCTTCTTGAGCAAATTCACTTCGGTCACAACGCCACGGAAGCGTTGATTGTAACCCTTCTGCTGACCGCAGCCCAAGACGTTCGTCACTGACATCTTGTAGATCTTCTTTTCGTATAGCGATTGCTTTACATTGTTTAACCTTTCCGGTTGTATGTAAGCTGTAACTAGCTTCATGATGGTATCCTTTTTTAGGGGTTCTTTTCTTGTACGCCTCCTCTAATGCAAAGCCCGTGCCAAAACAATAAAAATGGCGAAATCTGCTCTAAATCGCCAATTACAAAAGAAAAATCGCGGCCGTGATGACCGCGATTACAAAATTTAGTTTTACAGAAATTGCAGTAAATTCAAGAATTGTAAAAGTTGAATATTTACTTTGTTTTAGATTTTGAAGCTGTGTGAACTGCCGCGGATGTAGCCGAATTTGCGCCAACGGCCTTTTTCGCGCTAGATTTTTTCTGGTCAAGCGCAGCCTTTACAAGGCCTGTAAACAATGGATGCGGATCGGTGGGACGGCTCTTGAATTCCGGATGGAACTGGCATGCTTCAAAGTAGGGGTGGTTCTTGAGTTCCACCATCTCGACGAGCTTTCCGTCGGGCGATGTGCCTGCAATCTTGAGGCCGGCCTTTTCGAGGTCTTTGCGGAATTCGCTATTGTAATTGAATTCGTAACGGTGACGGTGGCGTTCGCTGATGCTTGTGCTCTTGTAAAGTTTGGCGGCGTTGGAATCCTTGGCGAGCTTGCAGGGGTAAGCGCCGAGGCGCATGGTGCCGCCTTTTTCGGTGACGTTCTTCTGTTCGTCCATCAAGTCGATGACCGGGTGGGTTGTCTTTTCGTCGAATTCGGTGGAGTTGGCGTCTTTCCAGCCGAGAACGTTGCGAGCGTATTCAATCACGCAGCATTGCATACCGAGGCAAATGCCGAGCAAAGGAATTTTATGTTCGCGGGCATAACGGATAGCGACGCATTTGCCATTTACGCCTCGGCTTCCGAAACCGCCTGGAATCAAAATGCCATCAGCTTTCTTGATAAGGTTCGGATTCTTTTCAAGTTCTTCGGCCTCGATGCAATCCACTTTCACCTTGGCGTTGTTGGCCATGCCTGCATGCTGCAAAGCTTCGTGCACGGACTTGTAAGCATCGCGGATAGCGATGTACTTGCCTACGAGCGCAATGGTGCATTCGTACTTGGGCTTGGTCGCTTTCTTGACAAGGCTATCCCATTCGGAGTGGATGATGGGGTGAACGCTCAAGTGGAGCTGTTCCAAAACGCGCAAGTCGAGTTCCTGCTTGGAAAGTTCGCGCGGCA
>CAMUYW010000007.1 GCA_947165045.1 uncultured Fibrobacter sp.
AAAAGGCGTGGAGTCGCTTAGCGTGCTTATCATCGCTGCGGGCTACCACACCCTTACCAATCAACAAGCACAAACGACCCACGCCCCAGATGGGACGTGAGCGTTCGTCTTATCCTCGATTGGTTTGAAAGTGGTAGTTTCAGCGATGAGAATAAGAGACGAATCTCAAAATTTCCGGTCGCCCAATGCCGGGTGGCAAAGGGCTATGTCAGTGGGAAATATATATAAAAAGTCGAGCTGGATTCTTCGACTTCGCCTTGCGGCTACGCTCAGAATGACGATAAAAGGGAGACGCCCCGTCAAGCGGGGCATGACATTTGGGCGGGCGGGACAAGCCGGGGGTTTTAGGGGGCGGAGCCCCTTAGGCGAGGGGGTGCGCGGAAGACCCTTTGGGGCTGGAGCCAGGGGGATTCTTCCCCCTCCACCAAAAATTTGCGGACGAAAATTTCGTCCACAAAAAAGAACAGACCTCTTGACAATCGTATTCAAGTAATTTATATTATAGTGAACAAATGTTCAAATGAACAAAAAGTAACTAAATTTCCGTCTTTTTTGCTTGTAGGCGGAAGGAGCAATCAATGAAGAAAATGATAGTCGACGATATGGCAGTGGCTTTCACAAAAAGAAATCAAGACGACTATATCAGCCTTACTGATATGGCTAAATGCAAAAACGTCGAAGCGACAGGTTTGGTCATTTCCCATTGGCTGAGTACCCGATATGCCATAGAATTTCTAGGAATTTGGGAAACTATCAACAATCCCGATTTTAATGTTACGGAATTCAGTAACATTAGAATTGACTCGGGAAGCAATGGCTATGTTCTTTCCTCAAAGCAATGGATTGAAAGGACGAACGCTATCGGAATCGTTTCCTCCGCAGGGCGTTATGGAGGAACTTTCGCCCATAAAGATATCGCTTTTGAATTTGGCTCGTGGTTGAGCCCGAAATTCAAATACTACCTCATCCGCGAATACCAGCGCCTCAAAGAACAGGAACAGGCCAAATTGGGCTGGTCAGTACGCCGCGAACTATCCAAAATCAACTACCATATCCATACGGACGCTATCAAACAGAACCTGATTCCCGCAGTACTCACCAAACAGCAGATGAGTATTGTCTATGCGAACGAGGCGGATGTCTTGAATATGGCCCTGTTCGGGTTTACGGCAAAGGACTGGCGGGACGCGCACCCAGACTTGCAAGGAAATGTTCGTGATTATGCGACGGTAAACCAGCTAATTTGTCTTTCCAATATGGAATCTCTGAATTCCGTTCTGATTAACGACGGCGTTCCTCAGTCGGAACGCCTGCAAAAACTGAACCAGATTGCCATTTCGCAGATGACGGTGCTGGAATCCGTTGGGGAACATAAGCTGCTCAAATAGTTGAATAGCCCGGGGCACATCCCCTTCATTCAGAAACAGCTTTGGCATATCCACCGTCCTTCCATACCTTTTAGGCATAATTATTATATTAAAGCCTATGGAACTCAGGACTATCAGATACTTTTTGGCGATGGCCGAGCAAGAACTGGGGATGGAATATTTTTATATTGTGGCCTCGGTTGGAAAATGAACAATATCATTGACAAATTCACAGATGCGACTCTCACGCAAATGCGCGAAAGCCACACTTACCGCACCATGCGCCACATAGAATCACCGGAAGCTGCGCACGTGATGCTCCGCGATGCAAACGGGATTTCGAGCGAACAATTTTTGCTCGCGTCCAATTCTTACCTGGATTTGGCGGATGTTCCCGAACTCAAGCAGGCCATGGCCGATGCCGTACTCAAGTGGGGTACAGGGAGTGGCGGCGCGCGGCTCACCACGGGCAACAAGACACCGCATGTGGAACTGGAAGCCGAAATTGCACGGTTCAAGGGCGAAGAGGCCGCCATTACGTTCAACACGGGCTACATGGCAAATGTCGGGACGATTTCTGCGCTTTGCGGAAAAGGCGATTACATCTTTAGCGACGAATTGAACCACGCGAGCATTATCGACGGGATCCGTTTATCGCGTGCCAAGTGCTTTGTTTACAAGCACAACAACATGGCCGATTTGGAACGCGTCATTTTAGAAGCGAAGGCCGACGCCCGCGAACAAGCCGCAAAAATCGATGCGGATTTCCGCGGCATGATTGTGACGGATGCCGTATTCAGCATGGATGGCGACCTGGCAAATTTGCCGGAACTGTTGAAGATTGCAAAGGCCCACGAAGTTTTGCTGATGATTGACGAAGCGCATGCCACGGGAGTTCTTGGCAAAACGGGTCGCGGTTTGGCAGAGCACTATGGTTGCGAGCACGCCGACGTCACAGTCGGCACGCTCAGCAAAGCCGTCGCCGCCGAAGGCGGTTTCGTGGCAGGCAAGCAGAAACTGATTGACTTTTTGAGAAACAAATCCCGCAGTTTCATATTCACTACAGCGATGGCCCCGGCAGTTGCGGCAGCCGCCTTGAACAACCTGAAATTTATCGAAGCTCACCCCGAAAGGGTTCAACAGCTTCGCGGCAATGTAGATTTCTTCTGCGAAAGCCTGCGACGCGAAGGATTGAATGTCGCCACATCGCCTTCTGCGATTATCCCCATTGTTATCGGCGACGAAGCCAAAGCGATGCAGATTTCTGCGACACTCCAGGAACATGGAATTCTGATTCCGGCAATCCGCTACCCGACTGTAGCCAAGGGGAGCGCCCGACTCCGCGCAAGCCTAATGGCTACGCACACCCATGAAGAACTTAGGCTCGCTGCAAAAAACATCGCTGAGGCAATAAAATTTTAGTAGAAAAGGAGATGCCCGCCTACGCGGGCATGACAGACTGCATGACAAATTCTAAACCAAAAGGATATTTCGTAACAGCCACGGGGACCGATGTCGGAAAAACCTTTGTCACGGCCCTGCTTGTAAAAAAGTGGCGTGATTTGGGAATTGATGCCGGCTATTACAAGGCTGCCCTGAGCGGCGCCGAACTGCGTGACGGCAAGTGGATTGCCGGCGATGCCGATTACGTAAAACGCATCGCAAGTCTCCCCGATTCTCAGGAACAGTTGGTGAGTTACGTATACAAAGAAGCGGTGTCGCCGCATCTTGCCGCCCGCAAAGAAGGCAACCCCGTAGAACTTTCAAAAGTCCGCGAAGATTTCGAAGCGGCCTGCGCACGCCACAAGTTTATTTTCGCTGAAGGCTCCGGCGGAATCATCTGCCCGATTCGTTACGATAACGAAGAGTCGGCCGCACCGCAAAAAATCTTCCTTGTAGACATCATCAAGACACTCAACTTGCCGCTTCTCGTGGTAACTACGGCTGCCCTCGGCTCCATTAACGCCTGCGTTCTCACAGTCGAATACGCAAGGTCCCACGGCCTTGAAGTTCGCGGGATTATCGTGAACCGCTACGGCATGAGCGGAAATTTCGAAATGGAAGATGACAACATCAAGATGATGCAGGATTTGACCGGACTTTCCATACTCGCAAAATTGCGAGAAGGTGCAAACGACTTAGGCGTTAACGAAATTTTCTAAATTTGCCGCCGTATGAATTTCTCTAGCGAAAGTTTTTCAAAAAAGATTGCGTTCGATAGCGAACATTTGTGGCACCCTTATGCAGCGCTCAAGAACACTCCCGCTCGTTTCCTCGCAAAGTCTGCGCATGGAACGACCATTGAAACCGCCGACGGTTTAAAACTCATTGATGCCGTATCCAGCTGGTGGTGCATGGCTCACGGGCACAACGCTCCTGAAATTGTAGAAGCGATTCAGAAACAGAGCGAAAAGATGTGTCACGTGATGTTCGGCGGATTCACGCACGAGCCCGCCATCGAACTCGGTGAACGCCTTGTAGAATTTTTGCCGGAAGGCCTGAACAAGATTTTCTTCGCGGACTCGGGAAGTATTGCCGTGGAATGCGCCGCCAAGATGGCGGTGCAGTACCAGCATTCGCTCTCCCGCCCGGAACGCTGTAAGTTGGTCGCCTTGAAGGGCGGCTACCACGGCGACACCGCAGGCGCAATGGCCTTAAGCGATCCCGACGGAATGCACGTGCTTTTCCGCGGAATCATGCCGCAGCATTACTTCGCCGAACGCCCGAACTGCCGTTTTGACAGCACATGGGACGACAGCGATTTCGCCTCGATGGAGCGCGTCGTCGAAGAACACGAAAACGAAATTGCAGCCATCATCTGCGAACCCGTCTTTCAAGGCGGAAACGGCATGTGGCTTTACAACGCCGGCTACTTAAAACGCCTCCGCAAGCTTTGCGACGAAAAAGGCATCCTGCTGATTCTGGACGAAATCGCCTCCGGATTTTTCCGCACGGGCCCGCGATTCGCGATGATGCATACCGCCGACGCAAACGGCAACTACATCAAGCCCGACATCATGTGCATCGGTAAGGCGCTTACCGGCGGAAGCATTACCATGGCCGCCTGCGTCGCTTCTGACAAAGTCGCAGAGATTATCACGAACAGCAAAATTCCCGCATTCATGCACGGTCCCACCTACATGGCGAATCCGCTTGCATGTGCGGCAGGCATCGCCTCGCTCGATCTGTTCAAGAGCCGCAACTACGCCGAAAAAGTCAAGCGCATCGAAAGCCGCCTTCGTGCAAACCTCGAACCGCTCCGCAGCCTCGAAAATGCCGCCGACGTGCGCATTCTCGGAGCCATCGGCGTATTGGAACTCAAGGCAAAGCCTTCTGCCGACGACATCCTGAAAGTCATCAAGGATACCGGCGTTTGGCTGCGCCCCTTCTGCAATTACGTTTACACCATGCCCCCGCTCATCACCACCGATGCCGAAATCGACCGCATCTGCGAAGCCATCAAGCGCATTGGCGAATGCGAGCCCGCCCCGGTCATAGAAGGCGAAGACGAATTTCACGAGTAGTGCTATGGATTATTACAGTTTGAAAATGCGCGCCTCGCAGCAAGTGGGCGAAGGCGACCAGAAACACGAACAGCATATTTCCGGTGCGGAACGCATCGTGAGCCGCGACGCTGTGGAAGCAGTCTGTTCGGCGATGGCCCACCGCGCCATGACCCATTCCAAAGGCGACCCAGACTTTATCAACATCAAGATCGAAAAAGTTTGCGAAAAAGACATCCAGATTTTGAAGGCGCTGCCCGTCACCCGCATCGACGTGGACACATGGCAACAAGGGCTCGACAAGGCTTTTGAACTCATAAATGAAGCCGTTTTTTCTTGTCATCCCCGCGAAGGCGGGGATCTAAGCTCCTTAATGAATTTCGCCAGAAAGCTGCCGGAACTTCTGCAGGCCACGTTCCCCATGCGCGGCGCCATGCTTTACGACATCGCAACAGGAACGCGCCTAGAACCCGACCAACAGCGCGGCGTACGCGCCACCTACATGGACGCCCTCCACTCCAGCACGGTCGACAGCTGCAAGAACCATTTTAACGAAGCCATCGTCCTTGCCACAAAGGTGGCGAACGCTCCCGGCATGGTTGCGGAACTCTGCATCTCCGACGACCCGAATTACATCACGGGCTATGTCGCAAGCAAGGAACTCGGTTACGTACGCATCATGAAAATGAAGGAAATGGGCGACGAGAACGGAGGCCGCATTTTCCTGTTCGATTCCCGCAAGGCAAAAGCCGAAGATTGCATCGAATTCTTGCAGAAAAAGAAAGTGCTTGTCGAAACCGAGTAAAGCTAAAAAAGGCGGGGATTTAGGTTATTTTGCATCGTGCGCGAAAAGTTGTTTTCTACACACTTGTGCACTGAATATAAATTTCTAAAAACGAGTTGTCAAGGGGTTGTCTTAATAAGATTTTAACCCACTCAAATTCGAGGAGGTTAGAAGAACAGCTTTGGCATGGCCAGTGCCTCTCCATGCCTTTTAGGCATAATAGCTATATTCCCCCATATGGAACTCAGGACGATTAGATACTTTTTGGCGGTGGCCGAGCAGGAGAGTTTTTCTGCAGCGGCGAACAACGTGCTTTTCGTAACGCAGCCGACGCTTTCGCGACAGATGCAGGAGCTAGAAGAAGAACTGGGCGTGCAGCTGTTCGTGCGCAGCAACAAGAAGACGACGCTGACTGAAGAAGGGCTTCGATTCCGCAAGCGAGCGCAAGAAATCATGGAACTGGTGGGCCATACCGAAAAGGAATTCGCCGAAGCGAGCAAGGAAGAAATCGTGGGCGACGTGTATATCGGCGGCGGTGAAACCAAGGCGTTCAGCTTTATCGCGGCGGCCTGCAAGCGCATGCAGGCGAAGCACCCGAAAATCCGTATGAATATCACCAGCGGCAACGCCCAGGACGTGACGGAAAAACTGGACCAGGGGCTTCTGGATTTTGGGCTTTTGGCTGCATTCGCTCAATGTGATTGCAACTTACAACCTGATTTACAACGCCTCAGTTTTTGTGGAGCAGGGACTCGGAGCGGCATTATGCCTGGAAGGCCTTTTGAACACCGGCGGCAAGAGCAAGCTCGTCTTCGTGCCGTTCACGCCGTTACGCACCAGCGGTCTCGTGGTGGTATGGAAAAAGAGTCCCGTGTTCAGCAAGCCCGCCGCAGCGTTCCTGCAAAGCCTAAAGCAAGAACTCGGAATGGAATAATTTTTAAAATAAAGCGGAATATCAAGCGGAGCGCGGTTTCCCTGTCCAGCCCAGCTTTTCGCGAAGAGCGCCCACAAAGCCCGTGTGGCGCATACGAATAAACGTTGTCACGAGTTTGCTTTCAGACAACATCACATATTCGTCCGGTTTCATTTCGAGCGTAATACGACCATCAAAAACAAGATCGAGCGAGCAATTCACTGCCGAAGCCATGCGCAACTTTTTATCAGTCAACGAAAGCACGAGCGGGCGCACAGAAAGGCTGTTCGGCGCCACAGGCGTAAGCACCACCGCAGGCGTTGAAGGGTGAATAATCGGGCCACCAGCCGCTAAGTTGTATGCAGTCGATCCCGTCGGCGTCGAAACGAGAATCGAATCGGCCCAGTATTCCGTAAGGCAGGTGTCGTTATAAGCCACATTCACGTTTACCATGCGTTCCGGAGCATGCGCACGCACATGGACTTCGTTCAAAACGGTCTGCTTGGCAATGCACTTTTTGCCGTGGTAAACCGCAGCCTCAATCATCATGCGTTCGCGTGTTGAAAAATCGCCTTCAATCAAACTGTCGAGCGTCTTGGTCAAGCCTTCTACACGCGATTCTGCCAAGAATCCAACGCGGCCTGCATTCACACCCAGAATCGGGATGTTATGGCCAAGCGCAATATGCGCTGCGGTAAGCACAGTGCCATCGCCGCCAATCGCAATCAGCAAATCGGTCTTTTGCAACGCGGATTCTTTCACAACGCGAATCGGCTTTTTCACAAGTTCTTTCAAGGAATCAAGCGCGCAAAACTTCACTTGCGGATGTTCGAGCGCCCACGCAGAAATCTGCTTCAAGGCACAAGCCAAATCGGCACTTTTGTCCTTAAACCCGACAATTCCAATGTTGCTGAAAGACTTGCTCATTTTTATTCCTTTTTCTCCGCGTGTTCGGCGACAAGGACGTTCTTCAATTTGTCATAAACGCCCGGGAACACAGCCTCGACCTTGTCCATATTCTCGACCAGTTCATCGTTCTGCAACGCAAGCGACAACACGCTCAACGCAAGCCCCATCTGCGCCGAATCGCCGCCATCAAAATCGCTACCGTTCACAATCGTTTCCAGCCCGCGAATGACAAGGCCATCGTCATACACGCCAACCTCGGCACCCGTCTTGCGCAAATTCACCGCCAAGACTTCATTCTTCGGGCGCATTTCAACACGCACTTCCTTGGGCACGCGCAAAATCGTTTCGCCTTCGGCGTAGCAAGCTGCCACCGCCAACAGCGGGTATTCTTCAAGTCCCGTCGCAATCACGTCTTCGCTAAAGCGGCGGCCCTGCAAACGTTTGCCCGAAGCGAGCGGTTTGATTTCGACATCGCCAAAAACGTCGCCATACTTTTCACGACGGCTTACCGTTTCAACGTTTGCGCCCATGCGCTTGAGGCATGTCAAAGCACCCGCACGGCTGCTGTTCAAATCCACATTCAACAGCTTGATGACATTATCCTTCGGCATATTGCCGACCGTCGCAAGCACCGCAAAAGCCGTCGCTTCGGTCGTATCACCTGGCACATAGTATTCGCGCGCCGTAATCACCTTCGTTTCGGAAAGTTCCGTAAACTGCGTGCGTTCAATTTTTTTGCCCTGCGCAATCATCAAGCGTCGTTCGAATTCGCTCAGCTGTTCCATGCCACGGCCTTCGTACTTTACCGCAGCACCAAAGTAAATGAGCATTTTCGTCCACTGGTCATGAACCGTCGATTTTTCTTCAAAATTCAAATATTCATTACGGATAAGCGCCCGAAGTAAAAGCCTATTGCGCATCACGCTCGACACGTTCCCCAGCGAATCCTTCTTGACATTCAGTTCATCACGCAAAAAATTAAAGACAAACTTTGCGGGTTCATCCTTTTGAACCTTAATCTTGAAATACTTCTGGAGCGTTTCCTTTGCCGTATTCACGCGGGCGATTCCCGCATCATCCACTTCAGCGGCAAACGTATAAATCTGTTCTTCATCCTTACTCGCGAGCGTCCAAAGCATCACGTTGTCCGCTTCGCTAAACTTAATCGGAAGCATTGTCGGCACGGGATACTGAAACCCTTTGCCATTGAGCACCAGCTGGTGCCCCTGCAATTCGTAAGACAACCCGAATTCCTTAAGAGCCTCGGCATATTTTTCACTGCCACTCGCCCACGCGAAATCTTCTAGCACGGTGCGACCATTCACAAGGAGCGCCATCACCAGTGTCAAATTCATCCGTTCACGGTCGGGGTTCATCAAGAATTCCATCGTCTTTTCCTTAAATTCCTTATTAACTAATTAACGTCTTTCTTTAACTTCGTATTCCAAGTATTGCAAAGTCTTAACAGCTCGTGCGGCTTCTTCTTCGGTCTTGAACGCAAGCAAAAGCGTGCCCGCCACATTTTCGCGGACCTTCATCAGTTCGATATCGCGAATGTTAATTCCTTCTTCGGCAAGCGGCTGCATCACGCTCAAAAGCGCACCCGGTTTATCCTTGAGCTGCACAGTGATTTCAAAGAACGACGCGATATTGCGCCCCGGAGCAAACAAACTCGCACGGCCTTCGTTACCCGCCTTGAAAATATCCGCAAGCGCCTGCGAATTATCAGCAATTACGCTCTGTTCGTCATTTTCAAAATTGCCCGAAGCAGGTTTACCGTTCTTCACAACGTTGAGCCCGTTCATCGCCGCAATCGTCTTGTCGAGCCCGTCACGAACTTCGCAAAGCGCACGCATCGTCTCATCGCGATTGGTCACAGCAATATCATGCCACATGCCCCAACCCGAAGCTGCAATACGAGTCATATCGCGGAAAGCGCGGCCCGCAAAATGCTGATAGTTGTGCGAAAGCAAACGCTCCGGCAAATTTCCAGCAAGCGTCGAACTCAGCATCTGCGGCATGTGACTGACCCACGCCATCGTGCGGTCGTGATGTTCCGGCGGGAACACCACAGAATTAGCGCCTACGAAACGAATCAACTCCAAAAGCGGAGCATAAACAGATTCTTCCGTCCCTTCGGGCGGGCAAACAAACCAATACGCATTTTCAAAAATCGCAGGATCATTGTATTCGCAAGTGCGCTTTTCGGAACCCGCCATCGGGTGGCTCCCGACAAAGCGGAACGGACGCGGCAAACGCATCCCCGCCTTACAAATTTCAACCTTCGTCGAACCGATATCGCTCACCAAAATTTCACGACCCGAGGCACCATTGCCAGCCCACGAAACACGGCCCAGCGCATCAATCATCTTTAGAATGTGGATAATCGGCGCACAAAGCAAAATGAGGTCACTATCCTTCGCCCATTTTTCAGTCTCGTCATACTCAAAAAATTCGTCGGCAAGATCCAGCTCTTTCGCGCGCTTGAGTGTCGCGGGTGAACTCACCGCACGGATGACAGTCGGGAGTTTAGCCTGTTTGATGGCTGCAGCAATCGAACTTGCAAGCAGTCCAAAACCCACCATTGTAATGCGGCCAACCATTATTCTTCCACCTTGCGAGTTTCTTCCATAATGACACGGAATATATTCCTGAACGATTCTTCGGAGAGCGGGCCACCGGCCTTTCGAGCCTTTTCGGCAACACCGTTCAACACCGCCGTTTCGCGACCTTCGTCAAACACAGGCAAGCCTTTCAGCTTTTTGATTTTTCCAATCTCAGCAGCGTAAGTCGCCCTTTTGTTGAGGATTGTCATCAATTCATCATTCAGTTCGTCAATGCGAATGCGCCATTCATTAATATCCATACTCATGAATGTAGAAAATTTCGCAAACGCATTGAGGATGACAAAGCCTTACGGAATGCGGTTCGCATACTCATACAGCGAAAGACCGAATTCAGGAAGAGCCGCAATCAAGAAATCGAAAATATCCGATTGCACATTTTCATAATCTTCCCACTTTACTGTATTCGCAAAAGCGTAGATCTCAAGCGGGAGTCCCGTCGGTGTTGGAGCAAGTTGGCGAGTCATCAACGTCATGTCTTGAGCAATGGTATTTCTGCTACGAAGATAAGCCGTACAAAAAGCTCTAAATGTTCCAATATTTGTCAAATGACGACCATTCAAACGAGTTATCGTGTCATTTTCAGTCACATTTGTAGACTTACCGATTTCGTTCATCTTTTGTTCCAAGTACGGTCGCAAAATATCAATTTTCATGAAAGATTCAATTTCATCATCCGTCAAAAAACGGATACTCTGTTGTTCTATATAAAGCGAACGTTTGATGCGACGACCGCCAGATTCTTGCATCCAGCGCCAGTTACGGAATGAATTTGTTATCAAGTCATACGCAGGAATCACAGAAACAGTATTATCCCAATTGCGCACTTTCACAGATGTAAGCGTAATGTCGATGACCGACCCATCAGCGTGATGGCGTTCAATTTCAATCCAGTCCCCCTTGCGTAAAAGGTCCGAAATATTGATTTGAATTCCAGCAACCAAACCTAAGATTGAATCACGGAACACCAACAAAAGCACCGTTGCCATCGCACCAAGTGCAGATAAAATAATCACAGGACTTTTATTGACCACCTGCGATGCCACCAGTATCGTTGCCACGCAGAAAACCACCAATTTGACAGCTTGGAAAATTCCATGCAGCGGCCGCACTTTCATTCTTGCATTGCGTTCGTTCAAATTTTCAATAACATCAAGAACCGAACATGCCAAAAGGAACGAAACAACGGTGAATAAGATATTCCCTACATGTTCACAAGCTTCATAAATAAAAGTCTCTTTTGTAAGAATCTGCGGAAACGCATTCACAAAAAGCATTACCGGCACAAACATAAGCCCGCGATTGATAACACCTTTGTTCACAAGCAAGTCATCAAATTTATTCGGAGTCTTTGCCGCAATCCATTTCGCCAGCGGATGGACCACAAAATACAAAAGCGTATAAGCTATTATGACAGAAACAACAAGAATTATAAATTGAAGATAATCATCCATGAACACCAATCTAAAAAAATTTCGTATATTATGTCCCGAACAATTTTCTTTGGAGCAATTATGAAAATAGCTGTTATGGGTGGTGCAGGTTACATCGGAAGCCATACCATTATTGAGCTTTACAAAGCAGGCCATTCCGTCGTTGTAGTCGATAATCTTGTGAACTCCAGCAACGAATCTCTCCGTCGCGTGGGCGAACTCGTTGGAACCCCTATACCGTTTGTGAATGCCGACGTCCGTGACGCAGCCGCCATGGACAAGATTTTCAGCGAAAACAAGTTTGATGCATGCATTCATTTCGCAGGCCTCAAGGCTGTGGGCGAATCGGTCACCAAGCCACTCGAATACTACGAAAACAACATGAACGCCACGTTCGTGCTCCTTAACGCCATGCGTAATCACGACTGCAAGAACATCATTTTCAGCTCGTCAGCTACGGTTTACGGCAATCCGGCCGTCATCCCGATTACCGAAGAATGCCCCAAGGGCCAGTGCACCAACCCGTACGGACAAACAAAGTCCATGCTCGAAGAAGTCCTCCGCGATGTGCAAAAAGCTGACCCGGAATGGAACGTAGTGCTGCTGCGTTACTTCAACCCGATTGGAGCGCATCCAAGCGGTCGCATCGGTGAAGACCCGAACGGCATTCCTAACAACCTCATGCCGTACATCACGCAGACCGCAGTTGGACTCCGCAAGGAACTCGGCGTATTCGGCAATGACTACGACACACCAGACGGCACTGGCGTTCGCGACTACATCCACGTTTGCGACCTCGCCGCAGGCCACGTTGCTGCACTCCAAGCCATCGAACGCAAATGCGGGCTCGCCATTTACAACCTCGGCACGGGCCACGGTTACTCCGTTCTCGATGTTGTGAAAGCTTTTGAAAAAGCAAACGGCATCAAGATTCCGTACAGCATCAAGCCGCGTCGCGCAGGCGACATCGCCACTTGCTACTGCAATCCGCAAAAGGCATTCGACGAACTCGGCTGGAAGGCCAAGTACGGTATCGAAGAAATGTGCCGCGATGCATGGAACTGGCAAAAACAAAACCCGAAGGGGTACAGAGGGTAGATCGTCATTTCCGCGAAAGCGGAAATCTTATAAAAAAGACCTCTCGTTTTACGAGAGGTCTTTTTACTACGCGAGCATTCGCTCGCCATTTTCAAATTTTAGTCACGATGGTGGTGATGTTTCTTGCGCGGCGGTTCCGGGCGATTGTAATTGCGATGGACATCTTCGCATTCGCTGATGCTACGAGCCGCAAAGTACTTATGACGCTTCGGGTCCATGCATTCAATACGATCCGCGCGGTCGCGACGGTAATCGATCTGCATCCAGACATCACCATTGGAGCAATAAAAATCGAACTTACGTTCCTTTTCACCACTATAGCATTCGCCACGGCTGTACATTTTCTGATCGTTGCTGTAACGTTCTACCTGGATTCTATCGTGACGGTCGCATTTCGGTTCTACGAACTTGCAAGTCACCGCAGGAACAGCGGAAGGTGGCGGCGGCGGAGGAGGTACTGCACGAGTGGAAGATTCCTCCTTCTTGGGTTCAACGTTAATCGTCAATGCCATTGCAGAAGTGCTTAGCAACATCAACGACATAGCGCAGGTAAGCAAAAGCTTGTTCATAAGACCTCATTATACTTTAATTGTTACATCAAAGATAATATATTAAATATTTTGTTACAAAACCAATAAATTCAAAAAAAATATGGCCTCATCATCAGACAAGGTCATAAAAACATGCAAGCATGTTTTTGCGACGCTCGGCTTATATCAATTCCTCAGCTGTAATCTTCTCGTCGTGTTCGGGTTCCTGATAACAGGATTCCGGCACTTGAACCTGGTTTTGAAAATAAGCCTTGTGAGCCGCAATCACCTTTTCACGAGCAAACGCAGCATCCTTCCATTCACCAATCTGTACATCCTTGCCTTCCAGTTCCTTATAGTTCTGGAAGAAATTCTTCGTAATGCGGAGGAACATTTGGTCTACATCGGTGATGTCGCAGAACGGACGCGGGTTAAACACCGGCACGCCCAAAACCTTGTAGTCCTTCTTGCCACCATCGGTCATGTCAAGTGCGCCAATCACACGGCAAGTGCAAACTGTACCCGTAATCATCGAAGCAGGGCTGTAAATCAGCATATCCAAAGCATCGCCATCATCGGCCTTGGTACTCGGGATAAAACCGTACGTGCAAGGATAGCTCATGGAACTCAAAAGGCAACGGTCAAGACGGAACACATGGAGGCGTTCGTCGTATTCGTATTTCAAATTCGTATCTTTGCCGATTTCCACGACGCAATCAACTTCATAGGGATATTTGCGTCCGATAGGAAGATCAAGGTAATTAATAGACATTTATTCTCCGTAGCCCACTTTGAGCTTTATTATCATTTTGTTACAACTTTGAGTACTAATTTAGTATTTATCCAGAAATTGTAAAGGATTTATTTACGTTTTAACACAAATTTAACTACCTACTACGCCATCGTTGCGTTGTTGTTTTACCCGTAATTCCCCATGTAAACTTCGGCTCGCCCTTATCCGGACTGTAACCAACTTCAAAACGGATTCGATCCAGCGCAGGAATTACAATATGCAGGCCGCCATAAACAGCTCCTTCATAATTTTCCCAGCCAGGAGCACCGTTGTCCCAAAGCACGCTACCGTCAAACCCAGCCACAAGCTGAATTCCGTAAAAGAAATTGACACCCCACAACGAAGCCGAACGACGCTCCAGCAACACAAAACGTTCTTCAAGATTCAAGAGCATTTCATGAACGCCAAGATGTTCTTCGTCAGGTTTTTCAAGGCCACGGAAGGAATTCGTTCCTCCATGATAGAAGTAATCATAATTTTTGACATCGCCCGGACGCAAACGAACAAGCGCCGTTGCACCAGTTACAAAGCGCCCAAACGTATAGTAGGCACGAGCATCTTCCAAGAACTCGACATAGTTTTCACCGCGCGATCCGCCAACACCCACATGCGTCACAGCACTTTCAAAATAAATTCCCTTACGGCTGTCCAATTCACTATCACGGAAATCGACAGCGGCTCCAAGCCCAAATTCCGGTAATACGCCAGGTCCCCCTTCAAGATAGCGATAAACTAATTTTCCCAGCACAGAAAAATGGGGAATCATTTTCCAGTTTACATCTAAGCTTAATAACCAACTGGCATCTTTAAAATTTCGGATATTATCCCAACTATCCGTTCGCGTAAAATCAATATTCCAACCTAGCGGAATACCCAAGAAATAAGGTGAACTAGCATAGATGGCATACTCATTTTTCTCAAAAAACGGATCTACCGCCGTACGGTAATGCACCTCGGCACGAATATCCTCACCAAACATATTCAGGTTTGCAAGAGCAAGCCCCAGCATGAGTCCATCGCGATCGGTCGTTTTGCTATCCGGCGATGGGATCCAGCGGAAGATTTCCTTGAAATGGTATGTTAAATTAAAAGTGAGAGTATCAGAAGTCTTTTCACAAGTTACAGAAATTTCTGTAAATAAATCGAGGTCTTCCAAACGTCGCTTTTCAGAAAGAAACGTTTCATGAGAAAAAACGCCACCCGCCTTATGAGCAAGTTCGCGTTCGACCACATGCGATTTCGTATGTTCCAGCCCCTGAAATTTTACGGAAGCTATTGGAGCACCGTCTACACACTGCAAAGAATCCTTGCGGAGAGAATCGGGTTCCTCCGCAAAAGAGACCGACAGTCCCGTGCACGCAAAAAAAAGAACAAAAACTAGTCCGAACGCTTTCATATACGCAAATCCATAAAACGGGTTAAAAATACAAAATTTTAAAAATTGCTATATTTGGAGCACCAAATTGAGGTGATTATGTTAGACTTTTTAGCAAACTATTGGCCGTACCTGGTAGTCCTGGTCGTGGTCATTCTTTTGTTTTTTGTTCTCCGCGGTGTATTCAAAGGTTTGAAGGCAAGAAGCCCCTTCAACATGGAAAACATCCGCAAGAGCACCGAGCCGAACTTCCTCGCTCTCCAGCAGAAGTCCAAGGCTTTGCTCGCCGACGCCGACATGATTTGCGAAATCAAGCCGGGGAGCGATCAGGTCATTCCGAAAAAAGAAGACGTTAAGTTTTTCCGTCGCGCGGTTTCGCAGAAGTTCAAACTTGCTGTGTTCCAAGTGCCGGGCACAAATAAGGTCGTATTCTTCTTCTGCAAGACCGAAGCCGGCATTCGCAGAAGACTCCAGAACTTGGTTATCAACCAGAAGTATCGCGAAGGCAAACCGCCTTACATCGATAACGAAACTGGCGAAAAGTTGAGATATCCAAGAGCTTAGAGAGACAAGAGTGGTTCGACAGGCTCACCAACCTTGTGTCATCCTGAGCGAAGTCGAAGGATCCAGTACATTTCAGTAACATTGTCACCCCGCACTTGTTGCGGGGTCGCCTTTTTTAAAGAGCATCCCAACAAAATCCAGCGAGTCCCCATGCGCACGTACAAAGATTTAGCCATTGCCGAAGAAGAAGACAAGCTAGTCCACGCTATCGCGACTTCGAGAAATTTGCTTATCGAAGCGCCTACCGGTAGCGGTAAATCATTGTACATTCCGTGGTTCTTGAGCAGGCACTTTAGCGGGCGTATTGTCGTGTTGCAGCCGAGGCGAATCGCGGCCCTCGCCCTCGCCCAATACTCAGCAAAATTGCACAACGAACCGTGCGGAAAAACAGTCGGTTATCAGTTCAGACAAGACAGTTGCAAGTCTAACGAAACGAGAATTTTATTCCAGACGTACGGTAACTTTTTACAGGAACTTTTACACGGGAAATTAAACGCCGACTGGGTTGTGTTTGACGAATACCACGAACGCAAAGCTGATATGGATTTGCTGTTCGCGTATTTGACAGGGAATACGAACATGCCGAGAATCGCAGTAATGTCTGCGGCCTTGAATCGCGACGAACTTGAAGCCGCTCTTGGCGTTAAATGTTTGCAACTAGGTCACCCACTTTACCCAGTACAAATTATACACCAGAAACCAGCCGCGGGAATCAACATTGCCGCAGGCCAAGGAATCGAAAGCGAAGTCGTGCGAGCATTGCGCACGTTGTACCGCAATAACATTTGGCAAACAACGCTAGTATTTTTGCCCGGTAAAGCAGAAATTGCTCGTTGCCACACCGCCGCAAGCGAGGCGCTTGGCGACAACGTCGCAGAGTTCCTTGAACTCTACGGCGGTCAAGACCGCGAAACGCAAGACCGCATTTTCGAAGAAACGGAACGCCCGCGTGTTATTTTTACGACCAACATTGCCGAAACATCTATCACGGTGCCGAATGTAACAGGCGTTATCGATAGCGGTATCGAGCGCGTGAACGAATACGACGACAGCAAGAAAGTGAACGTCTTGCGAACGCTCCCCATTTCGTTACAGAATGCAATACAGCGCAGCGGCCGTAGCGGTCGTACGCAAAATGGATGTGCTATTCGCCTGTGGACTGAAGATGCCGAAAAGCACATGGCACAAGGCATCGTGCCTGAAGTCTTGCAAATCGAGCCCTCGGAACTCATACTGCAAAAAGCAATGCTTGAAACCAATGATTCCAAGATTATTCTGCCCACGCCAATTCCCGAGGCGCGTAAAAAGACTGCAACCGCGATGCTCGAAAACTTCGGCATGTTGCAAAACGGCATAATCACGGAACTCGGCAAGAGAGCTATCCAAACTCCGATTTCAAATATTCCGCTTGCGCTCATCCTCGCGAAAGCAAACAGCGCCACTGACCTCCCCGACTTGCTTTTAGCGGCTATGGCATGGATCCATTCGGGAACCGAATTTGTCCAAAAATCTAAGACCTCGCTTGACTTGTTCACGCTTGCGAAAGATACACTTTCAAAAGCAATAAACGCTCCGCGCGAAGTCACATTTACGCTAAAGCAGTTGAGAGATTACCGAGACAAAATCGCTCAGGATAACATAACAACTCAAAGCTCAGCAACCACAAAGGGAAAATCGCTTTCGACTCCATACCTCATAGCCCAAAAGCTCCTTATTTCATTCCCAGATGCTCTTGCAACGCCAAGCGGCAACGTTTACAAGCTCAGCAACGGCAACACCATTCGCCTGCAGGTGGCCGAACCACCTTACGCGATACTCGCGCTTTCGATGCTCCGCACCGAAGCAGGCTCCAAATCCGAATTGCGAGTAAATCTTTACGCCCCCATTCCCGAAGAATTGCTCGGCGGCGAAAGCGAAAACATCCGCTACGAGCTTTTGTGGCGTAGTGGTCAAGAACGCTTCATCGGCATAGAGATTCACGAAAGCGAAAGCCCCAACGGCGACGTGCGCGAAATCAGCCGCAAAGAAATTCTCCCGCAAGAAGCCTCGCCAAAAATTCTCGAAAAGCTTAAAGAACTCACCGTAGAAGCATGGCGCGACAAACTCGAAAAAGAAAATTGGACCGGTCGCTACCTCACGGAAAATTTGCAGACGCTTTTGATAAAAATGCGCCTTGCCGCAAAACTTTATCCTGAATACGGGCTCCCGGAATTCAACGATGAGGACATGGAGCTCATCTTCAATGAGCTTACTGACGGAATCTTTTTACTGCGCGACATCAACGAAGACCGTTACAGAAACATCGTCGAAGATTACTTCGGAAAGTCCATGCTCGCGTGGTTGCAAAAGACATTCCCCGACCATTACGTTTTGCCCAATGGCAAACGCGCCCGCTACAGCTACCAAGCGGTCGCCACCGCCGATGAACAAAGCAGCGGCAAAATCGTACAAAGTGCAGACGGAGTTCTTGTTGAAATTTCCGCGCGCATCGAAGACTTTATGCAGCTTCGCGGAGAGCACAAAATTGCTGACGGGAAACTCAAAGTGCGCTATGACATTCTAGCGCCAAACTTCCGCACGATACAGAAAACGTGGGACCTCACGAGCTTCTGGCAAAACACCTACGCCGAAGTCCGCAAAGAGCTAAGAGGAAGATACCCAAAGCATCCGTGGCCAGAGAATGTTGTGTAATTTCATTACACAACAATATTCTTTTTAGAAACGCGGGCGGGGCCCCAGCTCAGAGTTGACGCCTGCGGCGTCAGCGGCTTCACTCGGTCATGAACGCCTGCAAGCAGTCGTTCGCGACTCTCGTTTTGCACGCTACTGCGAAGTTTTACCTTGGCCGACGCTCTTTTCATCAACTAAAAATCAGTTGTTCTAATTTTATAATTTTCAGTCTTTTGACCTGACAATTTATTTTACAGTATACACCGCGAGGGTTTTGCTGTACTCATAGCCGACGATTAAGAGCGGTTCGCCATTGGGACTTTTTTCAGCGGGGATAAACAGCACGCCTTCGGGACCGCGGTCTTTCGGATTCAAATAGAAGTCCACGATTCTCGGAGCATTTCCGTTTTCAACACCTGTAATGTCGAACACAGCAATAGCACTTGTGCGTTCTAGCCCGGCAAACACATAGCGTTTTTCGCCAACGATACCCGTCGTCACATTTTCCGGTTCGCAACCCTTGTCTTCACTGCGGGCATCCATCTTGACTTTACCTTTCTTGGAATTCCAGTTGAAGTAATCCGGGGCAACCTTAGCCATAGTCTGTTCAAACATGTCTCCAGAATCCCACATCAAATGCCCCGTTGCACCATCAAAAATGCTGATAGAGCGCGTTCCGAAAGAATACATGTAAGGACACTTGCCATTCGCAGCCTTATCAGGAGCGCGATCACAACGTTCCAAGCTACTTACCGTCAAATTTTTCAAATCTTCAAGGACGCTTGATGTGAACACACTAGAATCAAGCACGCCCTGCTGCGCAAGCATCATCGGAGTCGTCACATCCGTCCAGGCCTTATAATCATTGACCGGAGCGCCTTCATTTGCAGTCACCACGAATGTCGTTCCATTGACCGAGAACGAAGAAATTCCATCCGGCTGGCGCAAGCCACGTAACGGGTAATTCTTAATTTCAATGGCCTTGTTTTTTTTGACATCAAGCCCAGAACCCGGCATGGAATGATCTACATAGCCAAGTGGAAACACATCCAAAATTTTTTTTGCTTCAACGTCAAATTTCACAAGAGCATTATTTTCTTGCAAACTAATCCAAGCTATTTTCGAATTCTCGGAAACCGTAATATATTCCGGTTCAAGCGACTGAGCAAAGCTCTTCACGCCAGTCTTGCGCACGCCCTTAGCCATCAATTTTAACGTGTCGAGTTCATTAAAACCAACAACCGTCTTTTGCGGTTTTTTCCAAGCTTTAGGCAAGTCCACCGCATTCGCAGGCGCATTAGCACCCGCTGCCGCAATCGACAAAACGCCAATACCGCCTTCAGGATCTTCAGAGAACGTTTCGTCCGGCGAACCTTCGCAAGCCACGAGCAAATTCAATCCATCCGGCGTAAACGTAATCATGTCGGGCATATAGCAAAGTTCATGCAGGCCTAGAACCTTTAAGCCTTTATTATATTGCATCACCTGCACGTGGCCTTTTTTCCATTCGGGATTATTCAAGAGGCTCACGGCCACAAGGTCGCCATGCACAGTCACACTAGAGGCGCCCCCCGGCAATTTGACTTCGCTGATTTTCTTTGGATTTGTCGGATTAGCCAAGTCAATCACTTCGAGAACTTTCTCGCCACCGACTACGAACAGCACATTCTTTTCAGGCATGAACGCCGAAATTTCAGCCGTCGTCATGGGAATCGAAGCCACCTGCTTTAGCGCAGTCCCCATCTGGAACGGACCTGCTGGAACATCCGACTTTTTAGCAAATGAAAAGCCCGCGCCTAAAAGCAGACACAAAACTAAAGTGGTACGTTTCATATATTCTCCCAGCGGTACGGCCGCAATCCCGTTTCAATAAATTTAATCCAAGATAAGCCACATAATTAACATGCCAAGTCCAAAACTTGCGGCCATAGATGCCGATTGCAACACTACATCAGACTTATCCTTTTCTTTTGCTTCTTCCTTTTTCTCTTGCGAAGCTTGAACAGCGACCCTCAAAGCCTTGGCACAAATTTCATTGTCTTTCTTGAGAGAGTTGTAGCTCTGCTCCCAATTTTCGCACTTTGCCCGTTCCATTTCGAGATCCGAACGAAGTGATTTTTTTTCGACAGTACAAGCACTATCATGGAGAGCCATCACGCTATCGCGCACAGCAAGTTCCGCAACAAGCTCTGCCTTCTCAGCATCAGGAACAGCATTTGTCCCCGCATTCGCCACATTTTCCTGCGCCAAAGCAGGCACAGATGCAAATGTGACAAAAGCAAGAATTACAAGCGACTTTACAAAAGAATGGACCATAGAATTCATATTTTGCAAATTACATTTGGGCCAAAATGCGCTTCCAACCATCTTCTGGAATTTGCGCGCCCATGACCTGAACAACTTCGTTCGAGACAATGCTTCCGAGATTGCCCGAGCGTTCCATATCCCAGCCGTTCATGTAGCCGTAGAGGAATCCCGATGCCCAGAGGTCACCAGCACCCGTCGTATCAATAGCCTTTGCAGCACCAGCCAACACGCGAGTCACCTTGCCATCCTTAGCAATCAAGGCTCCGCGCTTGCCAATCTTCACGACAGCAACCTTAGCCTTCTTGGCCAATACTTCGAGAGCGGCTTCTTCTTTGACGCCCGCGTAAGCATATGCTTCGTCTTCGTTTGCGATGATAATATCAATCATCTTGTTTTCGAAAAGTTCATCGAATAACTTGCGGCAAGCATCGACAACTCCAAACGAGCTAAAGTCAAGAGCCGTTTCGACACCGAGACTGCGAGCCAGTTCAAAAGACTTCTTGAAGCATTCGCCATTGAATGCGCGATAACCTTCGGCATACAAAAGTCCAACATCGTCATAAAGTGCCGGCGTAAAATCATCCGAACCCAAGAAATCCGAAGCGCCAAGATAAGTCCACATCGAACGCTGAGCATCCGGCGTCACCGCAGAGAACACGCAACCCGTAGCAGCACTCGAAAGACCTACCTTCGATTCCACTCCGTTATTCTTCAAATGATCCTGGAAGAGTCTGCCAAGTTCGTCATCGCCCACCTTGCTGATAAAAGCAGCCTTGCCACCGAGACGGGCCACGCCCACCATCGTATTGCAAGTAGAACCGCCCGGCACGCGAATCGGATTTTCAAGAGAACTCAAGAACTTTTCCATCTGCGGCCAATCGACCATGTTCATGCCGCCCTTCTGTACGCCTTGCGCAGCAATCCATTCATCGCTCACATTAGCCAAAATATCAACAAGGGCTGCGCCCATTCCAAGAACTTTTTTCATTAGAAACCTCCGCGACGGCGACGCAACTTGTCACCCGCTTTTAATAAAAATTCACGTTCCGATTCACTCAAGGACTGGATACCTTCGCGCTCCACCTTCTTGAGGATAGCGTCCATGCGCTTCTGTTCGTTTACGTAGAACACTTCACCTTCGAGAACTTCCGGTTCTTCAGTATTACGCGCGCGAGAACGCGAAGAGCCGTTATCATACTTTTCGGGATTACTGGAGAACAAGCGGAATATTGCCGAAAGCGGTGAATGGTAAAGTACCTTCGGTCCGTTTTGGTAAACCGCCATGTAAAGGAATCCTGCAACCACGCCGCCCAAGTGAGCAAAATGCGCAATCATGTCACCCGAATTCGCAAAGAGAATGTCGAGAGCAATCATCACCCACATTGCATGCTTAATCTTCATCGGAATCACAAAGAACATGAGAAGCATGCGTTCCGGGAAGAACTTGTAATAAGCCACAAAAACACCCATCAAGGCGCCCGAAGCACCGATAATCGGGTTGTTCGTAAGGCCGAGCAAACACATGAAAAAGCTGAACAGCGCTGCAAAAATACCGCAGAAGAAATACATCGAGACAAAATGACGCGTTCCCATCCATTCCGCCACTTCGGAGCCAAACATCCAAAGCATGAGCATATTGAAAAAGAAATGCATAAAGTCGAAATGGATAAACATGTACGTCACATAACGCCAAAGTTCAAGCGGAACTCTCGGCATAAAAGCGCCGTAATAATTAATGTAATCCGCCAAGGAACCGTAACCGGCACCCAAGTTGACTTCAAGCCCGCGCCCTAAAAAGGCAATGACAAAGACAATCGCATTGGTAAGTAATAGGACCTGCAAGGGTTTGGATAAATATTTAAATGGTTTCATTTTATTTCCTATACAGTTTCAAAAGCATGGAAACGATGTTTTTCGGGACGAACTTCGAAATAAGATTTTTTTGTTCCGCGGCAGATTCCCCCCTAGTGCAACCACACTTGAGGAGTTCGCGAACAACAGAGCTACTAACAACAAGATGCTCTTGGGCACTCATCAAAAACACTGTTTCGACTTCAGGGTAAAGAACTTTATTGTTCCAAGCAACAGCCTGTTCTGCATCCAAGTCAGACGCGTTGCGAATTCCGCGCACCAAGTAGCGTGCGCCCACGGATTTCATGAAATCGACCGTCAAACCATCGTAACACGCGACCTTGACATTCGGAATCTCAGAAACTGCAGCCTCGATCATCGACTTACGCGTTTCGGCATCGAACATGTTCTTTTTGCTTGCGTTCTGCGCAACAAGAACATACAGAATATCGAACATGCACGCAGCACGCTTTACAATGTCAAAATGTCCAATGGTAAACGGATCGAACGAGCCGGCAAATACAGCCACGCGGGATTCGCGGCCATTCACGTTGCGACCAACCTCCACTACAGTCCGTTTTTGTGCTTTAGATTTCCACACCATGTGGTATAATTTACAAAAATCACGCCCTAAATATAATCAGCGAGGATTCACCATAGCGACGAACTTGCCCTTCTGCAGCCCATTCTGGCAACTTGCGGCTCGGAGCCTCAAAAACAGCTACTCCACCGGGGTTTAGCCATTCGATAAACGGACGTAAATCAGGATAATCCATATCCTTAAACGGCGGATCCGCATAAATCAAGTCAAAGCCACCATTAGCGCAAACAATCTCTTTTTTGAGAGTGAGCACACTTGTCTCTAGCAGCCTAAGTTTAGACTCAGCTCCAACGGACTTATACGAACGTTCAATCATTTTTGCTTGCGGGCGCGCAAGTTCCACAGCAGTTACGCATTCCGCTCCACGGCTAATCGCTTCAAGTCCCATAATGCCGCTTCCGGCAAAAAGGTCCAACATGCAGAATCCATCCACGCCCTGCAAAATGTTAAAGAGAGCTTCCCTTGTTCGGGATGCTGTCGGGCGCGTTTTCATGGTATCCGGGGACTCGATGTTGCGCCCCCGTAAAGAACCGCCAGTAATTCGAATCGGCATACTAACGGAGAACGAACATTTCGACGCGCATGGAAGTGATCAGATTCTTCTTAACAAATCTGAGGTCAGCCTTCGATACGCCCATGCGAATCGGTGAATTGGCAAATGCGTTGTAGAAATTCAGCAAGTCAGCAAAATCTGCCGTCGTTGACACGCTGTACGCATAACGTTTAAACACACCAAAATCTTCAACAACCGGTTTTTCCAAGCCCTTCACATGAACTTTATTCGTTGAAGCAAGCGACTTGAAAGCCTTGATTTCTGCAGCAATTTCCGAGGTCGAGACAAAGCTACGCACGGCATCCAAGCGGATCTGCGGAACAGAAAACTGACCAAAAGCAGACACTTCCGTTGCCGCTTCAGATGCAATCGGAGTCTGGAACTGCTTACTGACCGCCTTGAGACGATCCATCAACGTATGCTGCGAAGAAGCCTTCATTGCAACACCACGGAGATAATAGAAGTTCGGAGCCTGATACACACATTCCGAGAATCCAATATCATCAGGAACAGCTGTATTCAAGAATGACATGAACTGAGCCAACGATGTTTTCTGGAACGAAAGTTTTTCGAGCGGCAAATAACTGTTGTAACTAGTTCGTTTGTTATTAAACAACGCCTGCGGATCAATTTCCCCCACAATATCCTTAGCAGACAAAGCGGCGCGAGCCTTTGCCAAAGCTTCTTTCTGTTGAGCAATTTGTTCTGCAGTCGGACCAGCAGGGGTCGTCGCCTGCGCAGGAGCAGGTTTAGCACCAATGAAATTCAAATAAGATTCCGGGAAAACGCCATCCAACGCAGCCGGTACGCCATTAATGCTCAAGAAGCAGCTAAAGGCAACCACCGCAAACAACGCAGCAACAGCAACGGTCAAATACTTTCTCTTGTAACGGCGTTCCACATCGGCAACGTTCGTCACATGCAAATGCTGAGAAACACTACCAATGGAGGCATTCTTTTCTGCCACCGCAATAAGGTTCATGTGAATCATACACCCTCCATCTGGTTCAATGCAGCACCGACAGCACCAACACAGTACACCATATTAATCGGGTCAACACCATCGTCAGACGGCAACTGCGACAAAGACCTCACCAGCGACACATTGTAACCGCCCAGCTTGCCCATAAGATGTTCAACGAAATCATCTTCCGTTGCCATTTCACCACACAGGCGAACGTCTTTCACGCCGTTAACAGCATTTTCAGTCTCGACCAGTTTCATCTGTTCGACAATTTCATCAGCAAGAATCGGGTATGCATCATCAGCGGTTTTACCAACCATCGAAAGAGTCGAAACACCACGCAAAGCCAAGAGTTCATCACGACGCATCCAAGCAATCGTCACTCCGTCAAAGTCAGCCTTCACGACACAGACCGCATCCTTGATCTTTTCGCCAACATCCATCACATTCATGAGCGACAGCACATCAACTTCCAGAGACTTCGGAGCAAGAACACGGGAGCGGAAACCCTTGCGAAGAGCATCGACCCATTCCTTGCGAACAGCCATCACAAGTTCGTTATAACCAAAAGTATCATCCCCACTCAGCGTCTTGGAATCCACAATGTAAGCATCCACATCGGCATTGGTAAACAGTTCCATATACCATTTCAAGTACTGGTCCTTGTTCGCAACAGCTTCTTGCGGCACATAAACCTTACGGATAATCGACATTTTCGCCGGAATGGTAACAGAAGTCGCTATGACATCCTTAATTTGATTTTCATCGATCCACAACTGAAGCGTGCTTTCAAAAAGGAAAATATCGTAAATGGGGTTGCACTCCACAGGGAGAACAGCCAACTTGACCACTTTCTTTGCAGAAGCGTCCACAAGGGCGACCTTCATGTAATGGTCCCCAACTTCAACACCTAGGTATAACTTCGATTCGCTCATATACATACTTATGTAAAGTTTTCTTCCTAAAACTAATCAAAAATTATCGATTGTAACATGTTTTCAAGTTTTTTCTTTCCAATTCCATGCACTTTTTTAAGGTCCGAGGGGCCTTTAAACGTTCCAATCGCCTTTCTGCGTTCAATAATTTTCTCCGCAAGCTTGGGTCCAACCCCCTTTAGCGCGCACAAATCGTCGGCACTCGCCGTATTGATATGAAGCGGAAGTTCGACAATCTTTTTTGCTTTTCGGTGATGTTCAGAAGAAGTCGGATGGAGTCGTTTGTCAATCGAAGATGTATCTATGAGAGGTTCCGCAGCAGATTCTAATTTATTTGCAATTGCAAGAGAATCGTCAACCACGTCCGCATCTCCAGGATTCACCTTTTCAAAAGTAGGCAAAGGAGAATTCGCAATAACGACAGCGTCCCCCACCTCAAATTCTTCGATAGACGGGAGTCCCCATGGGAGATAACGGACGATTAAACCAATTGTAAAGAGAATGATAGCTAGTTTGAGTGTTCTTTTTTCAGATGCGTTCATAGCCTTTTCTGTTCATGTTCATCTAGCAAAGGATATAATAAACGATCTAATAAAATATTCTCAACGTGGGTCGCGTCTGACGGGACGTCCACCGAGATGCTCGGGTAAGCGCTTTGAACAATGCGGATCGGGCGGCGCCCAAGGATTCGCATTTGCTCCAGCGAGCGTTCCTGCTCAATTTTGCTCTGCGGAAGAGACGCAAACTCGTCACGCGCCGCGCGGGAGTAAGCATAAATGCCCTGGTGCTGGAACCAACGGCTAGCTTCAGCAGGCGGAACCGACCGCGTAAAGTCGATTGCCAAGCCATCGCGAACGAGCACTTTCACGACGGTCTTAAGTTCAGCTTCTGCCGGATTCAGTGGACAAGCCACCGTCACCCAACAGTCGGGGTGTTCCGAAAGTTCACAGGCGACATCGCGAAGCACCGAAGGTTCTACAAGAGGCTCATCGCCTTGAAGATTCACGACTAAGTCGAGGTCGAGCTTTTGAGCCGCCTCAGCCACGCGGTCAGACCCAGTAGCGCACTCGCCCGTCATCACACAGTCAAAGCCCGCGGCCTCGACAACCGTTTCGATTTCGGGAGAATCCGTTGCGCAGACAATGCGATCAAAGCAATCCGCAAGCATTGCCCGTTCCAGCGTACGGACAATCATTTCCTTGCCGTTGAGCTTTAGGAGAGGTTTCCCCGGGAATCTGGATGAGCCCATACGGGCAGGAACAATGCAACTGACCATTTCGGATTGCGTCAAAATGCGCAGGCACAAAATGCACGCGGAAAAGCGCAAAAATGCGCCGACTACATCACCTTCGGGATAGCGAAGTGGTCGTTTTCGACTGCCGGAGCGTTTGCAAAAGCCTGATCGAGCGTAAAGCCCTGCACCGGGACATCTTCGCGAAGGATGGTTGCGCCGTTTTCGACAGCAGTCATCGGTTCCACGTTAGAAAGGTCCAATGCCTTCAATGCTTCGAGATGGTCGAGCATCTTGTCCAAATGACCCTTGATAGCCGGAATATCTTCTTCTGCAATACTCAAGCGAGACAACTTCGCGAGCTTCAAAACTTCTTCACGTTCAAGCATAAAAAACCTCTTTTTTTACAGGATGCAAGATAGAAAATTTTTTCTACTCCGCTAAGATTTGTTCCTCGGTATACCCAAAGTAAGTTATCCATGAGACTGTCTACTTTGACGAAGTACCTCTAATTTGGCCTGCATTTCGGCAATTTTTTCATCGGACATTCCCATTTCACGCAAAACGGCTTCAGTATCGTTTCGATTCTGAGCTAATTCCGCTTCTGCATTCTCGGCTTTTTGACGTTCTTCGTTAATCAGCTTTTTCGCCTTGGCTTGCGCATCGGCAATTTCCTGGCGGTAAACATCGCCGGCACTGACGAATCCGTACTTTTGTCCAATGCTCTTGAAAGCCATGTTCAACTCCTTCATAACTTCTTTACCGAGATACTCCAGTAAATATAGACTTATTTTTTCGAGCAAACAAGAGAGCTCGTTGCTGG
Source organism: uncultured Fibrobacter sp. (assembly GCA_947165045.1). GTDB lineage: Bacteria > Fibrobacterota > Fibrobacteria > Fibrobacterales > Fibrobacteraceae > Fibrobacter. The sequence goes on from CAMUYW010000007.1 coordinate 27,829, forward strand.
GCATTTTTCGCAATCTCGGCTTGAATTGACGGAACACTTCAAGGAAGGCATCCTTGTCGTAAGCATGCGCCATCGCCGCGATTCCAAGGCCAGTTGCGACATCTTCGCAAGCGAGGCTGTCGCTATCCGGAATGTCCGACATGTTCACGAACGCACAGCGGAACGGCAAAACCATGCCGTGAAAATATGCAGGATAGTCCTTTTCAAGCAACTCTAGCGGGTTCCAGTTATCACGTCCATTGTAGAATATCATCGCCATCGTCGGGAGTCCGTCGAATAGGCGGCCCTCGTCAAAGCGTTTCATCACGGAACGCATGTAACGCGCAAGCTGATTGAACATATCGGCATCGCGGCCAGACTTATGTTCCACAAGGATGCCCACAAACACGGGAGCGCCTGTCAGGACATTCACGCGGAATGCCAAATCTGCGTCACCCGTTTCATAGACCTCGGAATACGAATCCGGAATGCGTACAAGCGTATCCAAATTTACCGCAGCGAGGAACTCCCCCACATCAATATTTATTTTACCTGCAAGTTCCAGCAAGTACCTGAGATGTTTTACATCTGCAAATAGCCAACGGAAAAAAGCATCGTGAGGCTTTTTTGCAGTCTGTTTTTCTTCCATAGAATATCCTTTCTCTTTTTAGAGACAAGTTCATAAAAGAAATGATATAAGAAAGGATATAGAAAACGATATAATAAAGTCAGTTCGTTAGAACTGGCTATAATCTAACAAACACGTTCAAGAAAAACAAGGGGGCGTTTTGCAGAGCATCCATTTTGCAAACAACCGTTTGCACGAGTGTCGCGGCAACCAAGCTAGCTTGTTTTCATGACCGAGTCGCAGGTTGTTCTATAAACAACCGTTTGCAAACTAAATTCACTCAGTAAAGGTAAACGGGATGGTGACAGTTGTTTCACCCGTTTTTTCCCTGTGGAAAAACCAGCGACGTATGTATTGTTGTATTTCGGCATCAAATTCGCGATTTTGCGTTGTAGATGAAACAATGGAAACGTCAGTCACTCCGCCATCTGCAGCAATTGTTAATTTTAAGGTAATCTTGCCTCGGAATTTATGGCCTTTTTTCAAATACTTTTCATAAACATGGCGAAGCCCCGGTACACGCATACGAACTATTTTTTTAATATCCGAAACAGTTCGATTGGCTCCATTTTTATTTTTCACCTTAATATCACGTTCAGAAGGCATCTTAACAGAGCCCTTTATTTTTTGCGCAGCTAAAATATTACTTCCAACCTGATCACCGAAAAAAGAACCAAAACTTTCATAACCACGGTTATAATAATCATGCTCTGACGAGTCTTGACTACTCTCGGATTCATTTGAACTACTTGAATTTTCTACTAGCCCCTTTTCTTCATTACAACCTGAAAAAATAAAGGCGACACATGCGATGACAATCGCAATGATAAACTTGTCCATTTTACAAATTTTCATATTCACCATACATTCTGTATTACAAACGTTAGCACCACTGAATATCATTTACAAAAATACAGAAACAATACCAAGCGTTTTTATGAAAATTTACCCAATCACTTCCAATGCAGCGTACTTGAGGATAATGGTGCGATTGACGCTATCGCGATCAAAGCGGACATCGACGCGGGCATTGTCGCCACTACCGTAAGCCTTCATGATAACGCCATTGCCGTACTTGGAATGGCGAACACGAACGCCTGCCTGGTATGGATTCTGATTTGCAACTTGGCTATATTCATCATAAACGACTTTCGGGCCACTCGGAGCAGTAGGCTTCGGTGAAGCCACCTTAATCGGGTTACGATAAACGATATGCTTATCATTCTTTTTGACGGATGCAGGCACTACAGCCGGGCGAGAACCATAAGAACCGTACGAAGAACCGCCATAGTTGCCTGAGCCGCTACGAGAGCCGTACGAATTGCCGCCACCATACGATCCGCCGGACGGACGCGAATTACCGTAAGAACCCGACGATCCGTAAGACGGACGGGAGCCATAATTTGAAGAACCGTACGAAGAACTAGAACGAGTATTCCCGACAAAACTGGGAACGGACGGACGCGTATTCAGGCATGGCGTAAAGTCTACAACAGACGGGTCCAATTCCTTGAGGAATCGCGACGGCGCAAACGGACGGATATTGCCTTGGAAGAATCGACGTTCGGCATGGTACAGATAAAGTTTCTTTTCGGCACGGGTGCAGCCGACATAGAACAAACGACGTTCTTCTTCCATCTGCTCGTTGATTTCGGCCATCGAAAGCATGGATGTTCCACGCACCAGCGGGAAGATTTCGTCATCGCAACCGGCAAGGTGAACCGTATTGAATTCAAGACCCTTCGCCATGTGGATCGTCATGAGCGTCACAAGGCCCTTCGACGTATCGACCTTCTTGTCGCCATCGGTCAAAAGCGAAATATCCTGCAAGAACGCATCGAGCGTTGCACCCGGATGGTCTTCGTCAAATTCGCGGATAGCGTTGATCATTTCGTCCAAGTTCGCAATGCGTTCGTCGGCCGTGACTTCGTCTTCCTTGCGCAAAAATTCCTTATAACCGATATCGTTGATAATGTTTTCGGCAAGAATCGGGAGCGGAGTTTCGCCAGAATTCATCATATTCTTCCAGCGGATTACAAGATCGGTAAAGCCTTTCAACTTCGGAGCACCGCGCCCCGTGCCGTTCGCCTCGGTCAACAAATTGTCCCACAGCGACCCCTCGCCCGCTTTCACCTTGGCGAGTACGCCTTCGACAGTCGTCTTGCCGATGGCACGCGGTGGCGTATTGATCACACGCAGGTAAGCCGCATCATCTTTTTCATTGGCGAGTACGCGCAAGTAGGCCAAAATATCCTTGATTTCCTTGCGGTCCCAGAACCTCGTTCCGCCAAAAATCACCGACGGAATACGCATGTCGTTCAGCGCCTTTTCGAGCAAACGCGACTGTGCGTTCGTGCGGTAGAACACCGCCGTTTTCGCGTAAAAATCAGGCCCGGCCTGCGCAATCGCCTTGGCAATGTTCGAAGCTTCGGAGCGGTCATCCTCGAAATAGCGCACGTAAATGAGTTCGCCCGCTTCCTCCTTAGAATACACATTTTTTTGCATTTCAGCAGGGCGCACGTTATGCGCGATTACGGACCCCGCGCCCTTCACAATGTTCGCCGTCGAGCGGTAATTACGTTCGAGCTTGACAATCGTCACCGGTGCAAAATCGCGATGGAAGTTGCGAATAATCTTGATGTTCGCACCACGCCAGCCGTAAATACTCTGGTCGTCATCACCCACTACCGTTACATTCTTGGTTTCCGGATTGATTAGCATTTTCAAAAGTTCATACTGAACATCGTTCGTGTCCTGGTATTCATCGACCACGACATACTGGAATTGACGTCTCAGCTGGCGAACAAGTTCCGGCACCATCTGGAGCATTTTGACCGTATTGAAAAGCAAGTCATCGAAGTCCATGGCGTTCGATTCGGAGAGCTTTTTCTGGTAAGCCGCATAATACTTCGCATAGCGTTCCTGGTCTGCAAATTCGGCATTCATCATCGCAATGTCCGGAGTCTGCAACGTAGCCTTATCGCCCTTGTACAAAATCGTATTCTTGTAGCGCGAAATCGCACCATGAATCTTTTTCAGTTCAGCGGCATCGTAATCGTCACCCAAATCATCCTTCAAAATTTCCTTGAGGATTCGCTTCTGATCGTCATCATCGTAAATCGAAAAATTCGCATCAAACCATTTGCCGCCAAGCGCCTGAATCACAAAATCCTTCGCGAGGCAAAGTTTCAAAAGCTTAAGGCACACGGAATGGAACGTTCCCATCCACATAAAGGGCAAGCGATTATCCAAAAGTTTCTGGATACGGTCCTTCATTTCGCGAGCGGCCTTGTTTGTAAACGTCACCGCCAAAACACGATTGGATTCCACTTTGTGGAATGAAACCAAATGGGCAATCTTGTAAGTAATGCAACGAGTCTTTCCAGAACCTGCACCAGCAAGAATCAGCATCGGGCCGTTAATTTTCTTGGCAGCTGCCGCCTGTTCCGGGTTCAACTCACGATCTAAAACACTACCATCTACAGTATTTGCCATCCTGCACCTCTAGTCGATACACGGATGTGCAATATAGCAATTATTCGTCAGCGGTAGATGCACCAACAGCCTGTTCCAAGGTCGTAAGACCTTGCAAAGCCTTGTTGATACCGTCCATACGGAGCGTAATCATTTCGCAAGACTTGATTGCCTCGCGCTTGATTTCGTCACCGGATGCGCGCTTAATCACGAGGTTACGCACAGATTCGTTCGGCACGAGGAATTCATAAATACCGCAACGGCCTTTGAAGCCCGAACCATCGCACTTTTCGCAACCGCGTCCGTGGTAGAACTGCATGTCCGGCGAAAGGTGGAGTTCATCGCGGAGTTCCTGGGAAATTTCGACCGGTTCCTTACAGTTCTTGCAAATGCGGCGCACAAGTCGCTGGGCAAGCACTCCCTTAATTGCGGTAGACACAAGGAACGGTTCCAATCCCATTTCGAGCAAACGAGGGAAAGCACCTGCAGCATCATTCGTATGGAGCGTACTGAAGACCAAGTGGCCCGTCAAAGCAGCTTCGATTGCCATCGTCGAGGTTTCTTGGTCACGCATTTCACCGATCATGATAACGTCCGGGTCCTGACGGAGCAAGGCACGAATGCCTGCCGCGAAAGTAAAGCCTGCGGCATTGTTAATCTGACCTTGGTTCACACCATCAATATTCAATTCCACCGGGTCTTCCATCGTAGAGATGTTGATGGTAGAATCCAAAATTTCACGAATAGACGCATACAATGTAGTAGACTTACCGGAACCCGTCGGACCGGTAACCAGAACAATGCCGTTAGGAGCGTTAATTGCATCGATAAACTGCTTAAGCACGCGCGGGTCGAAACCCATTTCTTTAAGCGGGAACTGACCCGAGTTCGGGTCCAAAATACGCATAACGATCTTTTCGCAAACGCCGCGCTTACGCAGAGATATCGGGAACGAGCTCACACGAAGGTCAACTTCGCTACCCTTGTAACGCACGGTAAAACGTCCGTCCAACGGTTTACGTTTTTCTGCAATGTCCATCTTGGACAAAAGCTTGATACGCGAAAGAATCTGCGGCATCAAACGTGCCGGAATCGGAGACATCACCTGCAAGTCACCATCGATACGGTAACGCAACTTGAGGAACGTTTCCTGCGGTTCAAGGTGAATATCGGATGCATGGCGGGCAATCGCTTCGTGAATCAATGTTGTCACGATTTTCACGACCTGACGACCTTCTTCGTCAGTAAGTTCAGGTTCGTCGTTACCGCCCTGGCCACGCTCAACAGTTTCGAGTTCATCGTCGCTAGAAGAACCGATAAGTTCTGCAAGGGATTCTTCGGCAGGTCCATGGCCCGCAAAAAGGATATCGATAGTCTTCTTGATGTCCTGTTCGGACGCCATGACCACATCGACGTTTTTCTTGACCTTAAACTTGATGGAGTCTCTCAAACGCACGTTCGTCGGGTCTGCCATAGCGACCACGAGAGCCTGACGCGAGTCCTTCGTCACATAAAGCGGAACAATCTTATGCGTTTTACACTGGTCTTCGGAGATATACTCGTAAACCTTTTCATCAAGCTTGATGGAATCAAGCTTTACAAAAGGAACTTCAAACTGGCAGCAAAGAATGTCCGTAAGCTTTTTTTCGTCGATAAATTTTAAATCGACAAGCACGCGACCGAGACGCTTACCACCCGAAGTTTTCTGCTTTTCAAGAGCTTCGTTTAACTGTTCTTGAGTAATGAAGCCCTGGTCCAGAAGCATTTCACCAATACGCTTCTTGGTAACACTCTGCATCTGAACGCCAAGAATATCGGTCAGCTGTTCTTGTTTGACCATGCCAGCCTTAACAAGGATCTGGACAAGGGTCACCTTTTTACCCAACTGCGCCTGATACTTGACTTCGTCTTCGGCGTACTTCAACTGGTCTTCGTTAATCAAGTTAACGCGAACCAGCAACTGTCCTAAGCTGTTTGAATCCTTCATAGATGCGACCACGCCTGAGCGTTTAGAATAATCCTACCACCAACTTGTTTTTTCAAAAAAACTCCACACCCCGAATCGACAGAACCAATTTCATGGATTTCTGCCATTTTGGGCGTTCCCTCTAAATATATACTTTTTGTAAGATTAGAAGTAAACAGTAATTCGTATTCTTCGCCCCCATTTAGCGCAAATTTGAGGGGAGAAAGCCCGAAATACTCGCACATTTCCAAAACATCGGGGTCAATAGGCAGTTTTTCCTCGTCTATTTCGATGGACACCCCCGAAGAAAGCGCCAAATGATTTGCCTCGGAACTGAGCCCGTCGCTAATGTCCATGCAGGCGCCACGCACCCCAAGCTTCACCAATTGCGGCCCAGCATCTTCGCAAATATTCGGAGAAAGGTGGTAATCCACCAATCGTTGGAAGCGCGAAGCCTCCTCGGGATGGTTCATCAAAAGCCATAATCCGGCATCGGATTTGCCAAGAGTCCCTGCCACAAAAACGCGGTCACCCGGTTTTGCACCGCTGCGAAGAAGAGTCGTTTCGCCATCGGTTGTGCCAAGAAGAGTTGTCGAAAACATCCCGACATCGCCCGAAACCGTATCGCCGCCAATCAATGTAATTCCTCTTCTCTCAAAGCCTTGCGCAATCGCCTTTGCAATTCTGTCGCAAGTTTCTTTGCTCCAGGATTTGTTCACGCAAAGTCCAAAGAGAGCAATGCGGGGCCGACCGCCCATGGAAGACACATCCGATACGTTAGACACAATGTGCTTCTCGACCGCCTGTTCAGGACTAGACCAGTCCAACCTAAAATGCGTGTTCTCTACCGAGAGATCCTTTGTCGCAAGCCAGCCATCGAAGATGGCGCAGTCATCCCCGGCAGACAACCAGCTGCGGTGCACTGGAGATTCACGTTTCAAAGGTGCGGCTCCATTCAAAATTTTGCTGACGAACTTAAACTCGCCAAGATCAGGGAATTTCATATTTTTCAAGGCTAAATCAATTTTTCTTGCAATAATTTAACAATAAACTTTCTATACTTTAAGCGTGGGACACATATTTTTTATAACGCCATCATCGCCAGGCAGTCTGGACAAACTAAACCAGTGGACTTTCCGCTGGCTGTTAGAGCATGGCAACATGGCAGACGATTCCACCCTTTACACATGCAATTCCATCGAAAGCGCACAGAGCCTTTTGGAATCTGCACTCATCATCGGTCAGTCTCCGGCGCTCATCATCTTTGATCACGCCAATCATGCGACCGAAAAAAATCTTGCATTCAGCAAGGAACTCCACAATGGCATCCCGGAATCCTGGATCATCGAAATCATCCCGGACGACATGCCACTCCCCGAAGATTCTAGAGACGAAAGTACGTTCTGGATTAGGCGCCCCGTCAGCGAAGAAGAATGGTGCGCCACGCTCGAAAACGTTCTGCACAAGAACGGTTGTCCGCAATGGGCCAAGTGGACCCAGCACAAGAGCTATCGAGGATTTTAACAGAGGTTTTTAACCGTGATTAAAGGCGTCAGCTATTTTGGTGTGCGCTCTCCGAAGCTCGCACGCATGGACCTTGTACAGATAAAAGAAGCGGGATTCAACGCAATACTCCATACTTGGAGCGAAGAAGACCTGCAATATTATTACGATACCATGAAGCAAATCGTGAACGAGTCTGCCGCCATGGGGCTCTCCGTTTACGTGAATCCGTGGGGCGTTGGTCGTGTGTTCGGCGGTGAAGCATATTCGGAACTCACAGCTCGCAATCACGACATGTGTCAAGTCGCCATCGACGGAATGCCGAAAGTAGCCGCCTGCCCGAATCATCCAGAATTTCGCGCTTACATGCACAAGTGGATTGCTACGGTTTGCGATACGAACGTCTCTACGATTTTCTGGGACGAGCCGCACTTTTACTTTGAAAAGGGCGGGCTTAGTAACTGGAGCTGCCGCTGCGAGAAATGCCGTGAGTCGTTCCGTACAACGTTCGATTACGAGATGCCCGTTGAGCTTACCGACGACGTCAAAAAGTTCCGCGAGGAAAGTTTAATTGACTTTTTGGACGAGATGACGAAAGACGTGCATGACCGCGGCAAACGCAACTGCGTTTGCATGCTCCCGCCGTGGTTCCCGGCGGGGCTCGACGACTGGGGACGCGTCGCCAGTCTCGCCGCGGTTGATGAAATCGCGAGCGACCCGTACTGGGAACGGGGAGCGAGCGAAAAGTGGGTTCGCCAAAAGTATCGCGAAACCGCAAACAAGCTCGTGGAAGTCGCAGGCAAATACGGAAAGGCCGTTCAAATGTGGATCAAGGCGTACCAGATTGAAGCTGGTCACGAAAACGATCTCGCCATTGCTGTTGCCGAAAGCCGTGCCGCTGGCATCAAGAATATTTTCGCTTGGAGCTATCGCGGCACAGAAACGCTCAGTTGGCTCAAGAGCGATAACCCCGACAAGGTTGCGGAAGTTTACCGCAAAGCGCTTGAGCTTTAATGGAATATACAGAAAAAGCTCCCGTTTAACGGGAGCTTTTTTCATATCCAAGCAATGGAGATTCCCGCTCGGAGGCGGGGATCTAAATTACTTTGCGCGTTCGAGGTAAGAACCGTCGCGAGTATCGACGCGGATCTTGGTGTTGTTTTCGATGAAGAGCGGAATCATCACCTTAGCGCCAGTTTCGAGAGTAGCTTCACGCATCACGTTACCGCTGGTGTTGCCCTGAACTGCCGGAGGAGCGTCAACAATCATCAAGTCAACGAAAGTCGGCGGAATAACTTCGATCGGGAGCGTAGCGAGCGTCTTCGGATCCTTCCACCATGTAACTTCGACAGTAGCGCCATCGAGGAGCCAAACTTCACAGCCATTGAGAGCTTCCTTCGGGATTTCCATCGTTTCTTGAGTGGTGTTGTCCAAGAAATACCAAGTAGAACCATCATTGTAGAGGTATGTCATTTCGGTGTAGGTCACATCAGCTTCTTCCACCGTATCACCACTCTTCCAGGTACGTTCGAGAGTACGGCCAGTCACCAAGTTCTTGATACGAACGCGGTTGAAAGCCTGACCCTTACCCGGCTTCACAAACTGGTTTTCGATGATTTCATACGGCTGACCATCAACCATGATTTTCAATTTTTTACGGAATTCGTTGGTGCTTACAGTACCCATATTATCCTCTTTTGGTTTTTGATTCTAAATTTAGCAATATAATGGAAAAATCTGTTACTGTTTTTACGCATATTCCTGAATTTTTAGACTATTTGGGCAAAGATTTTACAGGTTTAACAAGCGAAATGCTGGCAAACCTGGACACAAAACCATCGTTTGCTTTTGATTGCTCCAAGCATTACGCCGACCTGATAAAGAAGTCCAGCGAGCCCGTCAAACTGCTACGCGAGGTTCTACCTTCTACAGACGAACTCAAGGAGGCACCCGGTTTTGTAGACGACCCTGTGGGCGACCTCCCCGCCGGCAAGTCCGAATGTATTTTGCAAAAATACGAGAACCGTGCGCTCATCGTTTCGACGTCCGCATGCGGTGTGCGTTGCCGTTTCTGCTTCAGGCGCAATTACCCATTCCAGGACACGCAGAACATCGCTAAAGAAGTTTCAGATTGGCTCGACGTTCATACGAACATCTGGGAAGTGATCCTCTCGGGTGGTGATCCGCTTACGCTTGGACCGGGGCCATTCCGCGACCTCATTGAAGCGATCGCATTCCACCCATCCGTGACAACGCTCCGCATTCACACACGCTTGCCCATCATGCGGCCCGATCTTGTGATGCAACATTTTGAATTGCTCCGCGAACTCCCCGCACGCTTCAATTGCGTTCTCGTTTCGCACGTAAACCATCCCGACGAACTCGACGAAGAATCCGCCGCAGTCTTTGCGCAGCTCAAGTTCAGCGGCTGGACGCTTTTAAACCAGAGCGTGATGCTAAAAGGCGTGAACGACGATGCAACAACACTCGAACGCCTATGCCGCAAGCTTTTCGAGCAAGGAGTCCTCCCCTACTACTTGCACCAGCTGGACCATGCGAAAGGCGTTGCGCATTTTGAAATCAGCGACGAACGCGCCAAAGAACTCGTTGCGCAAATTCGCACCAAGCTCCCCGGCTACCTCGTGCCAAAACTCGTCCGCGAAATCGCCGGCGAAAAAAGCAAAACACCGATTTAAAACCAATAGCCTATGCCGAGCTGGATTTTATTGAAAAAGAAGTACGAGCCTGCTTCAATACCACTGGCATAATCAAAGTCCTTCTCATTAACAGTCTCTCCCGTCTCAGGGTCGAGATAAGATTTCCACACTGTAACAGTGTAACTGCCGCAGTTTTTATCAACCGTAACAACATCCGTCAGCTGATAAGACAATCGCAAATCGATAAAGAGTCCAAAAGAAAATTCATGTCCGATGCCCACAGAAATTCCCGCACCAGCAAAGCGATCTTCTTGGCATTTGTCTTCACGCGCCCCTTCGGGTTCGGGATGGTCACTTTTTCGCATGAGCTTAAAATCCAACACAGGACCCACTTCAAAATAAATAACGTTCGGGATCTGCAATTGCGCCAACAATGGAATTTCTAGATAAAGCAAATAATCCTTATCATAACCAGACCAACTGTAATCACCATCGTCATATTCACAAGGCGATCCGATAAGACATGTCGAATTTAGAGATTCAAGAGATCCATGCTGGAATTCTGAGCTAAAATAGCGATAATCCAAGCCAACCCCCGAATGAAGCGAAAGCCAAGGCGAAAAGCGGTACGACACATCAAGCGAAAGTGTCGCGCCATAGCCTACGCCATCGGCATAAACGCCCCAAGTAGCATCCGTTATTTCGCCTACTTGATTAAAGCTCACATGAGCACCCAAACGTAGCGGCGTTTCTGCAGCCCACACAAGCATCGGCAAGCAAGCCAATAAAGCCACCACCATTCTGCACATTCTTTTTTTCAACAACATATTTTCCTCCTAACACTATTTATTTTTAATTATTTATTTCTCGTCCGAGAATGCGGTTGAGACAGTTCTCAAATTCTATTTCATTACTTTTCTCGTATTGCAAAGCATCTGATTCAGAACTAGACCTCGTATGTTGCAAATATTCCGCGTTTTCATCGCGACACAATTCTGGCGGAACATCGCGTTTTCTGCTATAATCACCCACACAAGTTGTTTCTCCAGACTTTAAAGATACAGAAACGCTATCGTGATAACGAGCATAATTCAAGTTCAAATCAAACTCTCGATTATCATAAGTAAACTTCATACTCTTATTCGTTTTGTCCAGAATCGTAATTCCATTTTTTTCTGCTCTAGAGTCAACAAATCCCGAGCCATAAAACACATATTCTACACGAAGGTAACTATTCGTCTCGCCCAAGAACTGGAACAAATCATTCACAAAAACAGATTTCATGTAATCAAAATCAGCACGGTCATCCGCACGATATTCTACTTTATTTCCGTCAATTTTTAAATACTTATTATAACCTTCATTACCACAAACATATTCGTCATTAACATACATGCACTGCGTCATAAGCCATGTACCATCTAACTTGCCAAAAGTTCCCCCAACAAGAATGGTCGTTTCAATATCCTTTGTATTTTTATCTTCATAGGTATACGAAAGCAACAAAGTATCATTGCGGAATTTATAAGCGAAATTATTTTCATCAACGAAATAATAATCGGGATCGTAAACAAACGCTCCATCACGTTTCAAACAGCCTCCCAAAACATCCAAAAATACCGTTATAGAATCACTTACTTCGTCAATTTTGGCAGATCCAGACGCGGTCACACGAGCTCGTGCAAATTGATTTTTCAAATCAACAGAAATTGAATTTTCCGTTTCTAAACAATTTCCATCTTCGGTAAAACCGGCGCATCCCGCAAGCAAAGCGAGGCAAGCCACGCAATTTGTCAGTATTTTTCGTACAATAAATTTATTCTTTTTCATTTTTTTCCACCTTTTTGCTCAATGGAAAGAGCTGTAAATTCAAACGGTAAACACGGTCATAACTTTTCACATTCGAAACTATGTCCGCTACTTTTTTACGGAACGCATCAAGTTCTGCAGCAAGACGTTCATACGCTTCACGGTCGAGCCCCATCGTCATTCCCGAAACATGGCGGTAATCGCGCGTATAACGTTCTAGTGCTTCGGCAGCAAGTTGCGCATACTGTTTTTGCATGTTAACGACCGTCGCCGATACCACTTCGCGGGTACTTGAAACACCTTCACTCGTTTGATAGTAATTTCCGCATTCGTCCTTTTTCAAGAGCCCAAGCGATTCCTGAAGTTCCAAAGATTCACGTGCTTCCGCCGCAGAGATTGCAGGAACAAGCGCATGTCCCATTTCAAGCGGAGTCGCGCCTTTCATAATCGGGGCAAGTTCTCTAAGCGCAGGATTCGCCCATGACGAAAAATACTCAAACGATTTCGCTTCCAAGAATTCCACGCGATTTTCTTGCGCAATAGACATCATCTGTTGAAACGCGGCTTGTCGAACTTCAGGGCGCGGGGAATCGCAAAACATCACCATTTGACGGAAAAAATCAGCCTGCACACCAGACAATTTCATTGCTGGCAAAACTTTTTCGATGCCGACCTTAGAAAGTCTCGTTTTGCCATCGCATACAAGTTTCAAGAACCCAGACGAAGAAAATCCCGCAAGTTTTGCAAACTCGCGCCACGTAAACGCGGAACATCTTTTACGGCTCTCGTAAAAGTCCCGAATGTACTCGCGGTAATTTCTGTATTCAAAAACGGATTTCATGGTCTTTACAACTCTATCTATTCTAAAAATAAATTAAGTCCGGTAACAATTCAATATTTATGAAACATTTTTTGCAAATTTCTTTAAATTTGAACTATTTTTATATAAAATTCGCAATTTTCAACACATTATAAGAAACAACGTGTTTCATATAAAAAGCCCCGACCTAGTCGGGGCTGACAAAATTTTTTTAGAAATAATGGATTCTTCCGCCTTCGGCGTCAGAATAACGATTACAGCACGCCCTTGCTGCTCGGGATGCCTTTCACGTTACGCGAGGGAGCAATTGCCATCGCAACAGCGCGGGCAAAAGCCTTGAAAATCGATTCCAAGCAGTGATGGTTGTCATTGCCGTAGAACAGTTCCACATGCAAGTTCATGCGAGCATTTTCGCAAAGACTCTTGAAGAAATGTTCAAACATGCTGGCTTCGATTCCGCCAGCCGTTGCAGCCGGGAGCTTTACGTTCCAGACAAAGCCAATGCGGTTGCTAAAGTCGATGCAAACGCGACTCAAGGCTTCGTCCATAGGAACAAAGTAAAATCCATAGCGTTCGATTCCCTTCTTGTCGCCAAGAGCTTCAACGAGAGCCTGACCGAGCACAATCGCGATATCTTCCATACTGTGGTGCATATCGACTTCAGTATCGCCCTTGCAAGTCAAATCAAGGTGAAATCCGCCGTGGACTTGGAACAAATTCAGCATGTGATCCAAGAAGCCCGAGCCCGAACTGATCTTACCTCTAGTGCAATCGTCCAAGTTCAAGAAAAGTTCAATATCGGTTTCACCCGTCTTGCGAGAAATCTTTGAAGAACGCATCTTAGCACCTCTTATTTAAGGACACGACCATCATAAACGCTGAAGCGAGCCACACGGCCAAACTTCGGCACAGGAACTGGAGTTTCAACACCATTCAAATACATCTTGCCAATAGCACGCGGTTCACCAATCACGATATACAACGTTCCACTTGCAGTATAAACAAGCTTGTTATCGACCGTTGCAATGTTCGCTTCTTTCACAAATTCATCATCGTCTTCGTCGCGCTTAATACCGACCCAGGAACGCATTTCACCAGAGCCCACAAGTTCAATCTTCGTGCGGCCATTATCCGAAACCGGGCCCGTCACAGAATCTTTCTTAGAGGATGCCGAAATGAAGATTGTTGCAGAAGCCGGGAGATTTTCAGACTTTTTCATTGCCTTATCGACATCAGCCTGTGTCACCTTCTCGTTCTTTTCGTCCTTGATTGAATCGGCGGGAACAGCTTCAGCACCTTCAGGCATGTCCTGATTGATTTCCGTAGAATCTTCAGCAGCGACCACCGCTGGAGGATTAACATCCGCACTAGAAGAAGATTCGCCCTTCGTCACAAAGTGGAGAGCCACAATAAAAAGCGCAACGATAACGACGATTGCCACCGGTACAGCTTTGCTACGCGGCTTCTTTTCCTCATCCGACACAGGAGAAATATTCTTAATCGGTTCCGTTTCACGCACGGTATAAGAGGAACCAACTTCTTCTGCATAAATTTTCAGAACAGCCTTTGGATCTAAACCCAACTTAGAACTTACAGAGTTCAGGTAGCTACGAACGTATGCTTCTACCGGCAAAGATTTCCAATCGCTCGCTTCAATAAAACGAAGCATCTTCACCGAGATTTTTGTACGTTCCGAAAGGTCATCAATAGAAAGCCCTTGAGATTCGCGAACGCGGACCAAAAAAGCGCCTAAGCGTTCGTTGGGATTTTTCTCATCCAATTGAATCATTTGCTATACCTTAACTTCTAAACCATCCAACATTTCCAGTGTACGTGCAACTGGTAACCCAACCACGTTGTAGTAGCAACCGTTGATAGACTTTATCAGGCGCGCACCATTTGTTTGAATGCCATACGCTCCGGCTTTATCCATCGGGTCTTTAGAATTTACATAATCTTCAAGTTCCTGTAATGAACAGTTTCTAAAAAAGACCTCTGTTTTCTCCTCAGAAGCTCTGAGAATTTCGCCATTACGAGCAATCGCAACTCCAGTGATGACAAAATGCGATCGATTGTTCAGTTTGTTCAGCATTTCGAGAGCGTTCGCTTCGGATTTGGGCTTTCCTAGCGGTATGTTGTCCAAAAAGACTAACGTATCAAAGCCAAGAACGTAAGCATCGCGTTCAATGCGAGACACAGACAGAGCCTTGATGCAGGCGTTTTCACGCGGGAAATCGAGTGGGTTTGTGCTTGTGGGCTTTTCATCCTCTCCGGAGACGACCACACGGAATTTAACGCCCAGCTGTTTTAAAATTTCAGAACGGCGCGGAGAGCCGCTCGCGAGAACAATTTCTGTATTAGTCATAATTCTTTGTATCAGTACTACCGGCATTCAGCTTAATATCCGGCAAGTCACGCACGTAAACGGAGAAACTCCAACCAGCGGCAGGGCCTGTCGGCGTCCATGTAAAATCGAGTTGCCAGCAATGCAACACTCGTTTGAACGTAAACTCATGCGATACGAACTTGCCTTCGTTATAATCGTAACGAGTGCTATACGAGACATCCCAGTTGACCGTCGGTTGGAACGTTGCCGAAATTCCAGTAGAATGATTTATGTTATCCTTAAACAAATTCTTGGCAACACGAGTACTGCTAAACGAATAGCGGTAATCCAAACTTAAGGACCATTTCAACATTTCGTACTTTTCCATCTGCGATGGAAGACCGCCATTAAACGTACCGCTCCAATGGAAATTCTTTGAAAGTTCATAGCCCCAATACGTGAGTTCCGGAATCCGAACCTTATTCGGGTTCGATTCGTACTTGTGATAGAAGCTATGACGCGTGTTGATGGTAAACATATAGTCCGGTAAAATCTGCAAACCAAACGACGACGAGATATCCGAGAAATTAAGCGAATCCGCGGCGAAGTTATACGAAAAACTATGTCTTGTCGTAAGCAAACGGCGAGTTCCATATTGGTCATCAACCGCTTTAGCCTTCTTTGAAGAATCTCCGCGAGTCGTATCGACTTTTGCAGCCACCTTGAGATACTTGATATCAAAGTCATTGTTTAAGCTAAAGCCAATCGTCTGTTGTTTTTGCTGGTACGGATACTGCCCAAGTAGCGGATGCGGCGCGAACGTTTTAACCGTATCAATTTCTGGAGCATATGTATAAGAAATGCTCGGAGAAAGCACATGGCGGATACCGGTAAAGCGCCCAATTTCAGGAACCCAGATACCATAAAGTTTTGTATCGGCCGTTAAACTGTAACTGTGGTTATATGCGACATTACCATAAGATCCTTCATCAGGATTAAAGCTCATATAACGTTTTCTTTTGTGCAAAGAATCATTCGGATTACGCCAGGATGTTCCTGTCCAATACCCAGAAAAAGTCGCACGAGGAGTAATATTGATAACGTCGAAGAGGCGCCCAGAATAATCCAACGTATAAGTTCCCGCATAACCAATGTAATGAGCCGTCGTATCCTTATTTTGCACGGAATCTCTATCACTACGCATGAAGTAATTGAAACGGTTCGTAAAGCTGTAGTTGAACTTTTCTAGGAACGACTGGAACGAGCCGTCCTCAGCAGCGACCTCGCCTTCTTCCAATTCAAAGCTGAATAGATTTCCGCTCATGCGGTACTGGATATCAGGCAAGTTTCTTTCGAGCATGCCCGTCGTCAAGTTATGGTTCTGCGAGACCTTCACCGTCAAGCTCTTGTTGTTGCCGAACTTACCGGAATAAGCAAGGGAGGCATTCGCTTGCTGGTTCAAGATTGTATTCGCCTCTAGCGAATTACTTTTACGGACACTGCGGTCACTGACAAAAGAGCCCTGACCGCTCAAAGTATGTTTGGCATCAGGCGTCAAATTTTGATTGTGCGAAAATGCGATATCATACCCGCTATTGCTAAAATCAAATTCTTGAAGGTAGCTCGTGTACCTCAAATAACCATCTAGCAAGTAACGCTTTTTATACCGGATCTCGCCCGACAAAGTCGACTTTTCAAAACGCGCCTCGTCACCTTCAATCACGTCCGCAGAAACCGTTGCATCCCAATAATCGTTGGCGGCGTAATAGAAACCGATATTGCGCAAGTAGTAACCCTGCTTTTGGTCACCACCGAACTTAGGCGTCAAAAGACCTGACTTGCGTCCGCTCTTGAGTGGAGCCACAATCATAGGGAGAACCGCCACAGGCACATCGGCAATATTCAAAACAACCGGTCTTGCAGTAATCGTTTCCTTAGGTTTCACCACCATGCGACGGCCATAAAAGTAGAAGTGCTGGTGCGTTGTATCATTACACGTACTAAAGTCACCACGCGCAATCTGGATTCGCGTATCCGGCAAACGGCGGACCTCCATACCGTTCAACTGCTGGTTGTCCTGGAAGGTTGTCGCGTAATAAACCTCGCCTATTTTAGACTTGAGGTTGTACTTGAGGCGCATCCCCGACAAAGACGGATTCTTGGATTCGCGAAGGATCGGATTACCAGAAGCAGCCAAGATCTGATTTTTTTGGTCCATCCAGATCGTATCGGATTCAAGCGTTGCGGTACGGTACTTGAGCTGCGCCGACTTGTTCAGGTTGAATGTCGACGTTTCCACATCATAAACCAAATCGACCGCATGGTATTCAATCGTATCCACGCCTGTCGTATCGTTCATCCAATCCACTTCAGTCGTATCTTCTACAGGCTGTTCACGCTCTTCAAGTTCAAAGCGAGTCATTTCCTCGCCGAAAGAGCAAGGAGCAAAGACAGCTGCGACCAAAAAAGCAAAAATGGCCCAAAGATATCGATGGGTTTTGGATAAAATCACGGTTTCACAAGATAGAAAAAAAGAACGCTCCAAAAAAGAAGCGTTCTCCAAATTTATTGTAATCTTGAATTACTTCAACACGGCGTTTGCACCGCTAACTGCGCCATTGTGGTCGATGGAAATAACATAGCGGCCGCTCGGGAGCTGAGAACCATTCCAAGAAATCGTGTTCACGCCAGCAACAGCATCATCAAGGCCAAGCTTTGCAACCTGTTCGCCATCAGCATTCAAGATGCTCACAGATACGCGGCCCTTGGACTTCACCGTAAACGAAAGAGCCTTGCGGTTGAAAAGACGAAGCGTTGCATCACCCTTGCGAATCGGAGTTGTCTTGCTAAACTTCGGAGAGGTCTGAGACTTTTCCACATAAACGCCATTAACATCGGCAGAAGAAATCGAGACATCACTCTTGACGAGGTTACCGCGGCTAAGCACAGCAACAAACTGCTTGTCGTTTTCGGTAGCGCTTGCATACGTTTCAAGTTCCTGAACGTTCACGCGTTCCTTGTCGCCGTACCAGTTCTTAACAGCTTTATTGTCCAAGTCCTTCACGGTAATCTGAGCGCGACGAATGACCGTAGAATAGGTTTCGCCATTGCTCGTGTACGTGATTTCGAGCGGCTTGTTGACCTGACCGCGGAGCTTCGACTTTGAAAATTCAATATTCTGACCCTTGAGGCTCACACCATCAACAGAAGTGATGACATCGCCAGCACGAAGGTTCGTTTCAGCAGCAGGCGTACCCGGGATAACTTCTGCCACATGGACGCCCTCGCCCACCTGGTAAATCGTAATGCCGACACCACCAAAGGATTCGTCAGCCATAATCGGAGCCGTCATCATAGCGGCGATCAAAGAAGCCTTAACAAAACGATTCATAAAAATCTCCTTAAATTTCTTCCATAATATATAATAAAAATTTGTTATTTCAAACCGAATAGGACCAAAATATGCCGATTAAAACGGCAAAAAGCCCTCCAACGCAACGGAAGAGCACAAAAGCGGTCTTTTTAGGCTAATGCAATCCTACTTTTTAATGCAACGGACGGACATATACGTACGGGAATTCAAAAGTGCCGCCAATTCATCGTTCATTTGGATGTCTGCACTCACTTGAATCATTCCAGACCAAAACATTTCGGCTTTTCCCGTGCCCAGATTGAGGGCAAGGCGTTTTCCATCTTTAATCGAGTTCATCCATAAGAATGTTGCATACCCCTGCCAAGGCAATTCATAGGGGTCACCGCCACTCAGAATTCTCCCTGACAAAATAAAACTCATGCCATAAGTATCGGGAGCAGAATACGCGCTACCCGTACCACCGAGTTGTGAATAAAGCTCCATAAAATCTACCGGATTGTACCCAAGACTTTTCACGTCGTTCGAATCGGGCAATCGCCAACCGTCGGGACACACTTCGCCAGCGACATCAACACTATAAAACCGCCCTACATTTTTACAATCGTCTTCCAAGCAAGCAGTCGGTTTAGCAAAATCGGCAACAAACGGCCCCTCGTATTTCATATTTTCAGCCATCCAAGTTTTGCCCTTGAACACTACAGTTCGGTAAACATGATGGTCACGCGGATCTTCGAATCGGCCGTATTCGACATCAGGATTGAAATAGTATTCCGTAGGATAATCCGCATGCCATTCATACGTGGGTCGCCAAGTTTTATCGTAGCAGATATATTCCGTAAATTTGGTATAAACTTTTTCGTTAATTATCTTGACACGTTTGTTGTCTGTATCGCAGGGCATATTAAAAAATTCAGTCCATTTTTCGTCGTGGCAAACGTAATACAGGTTCGGGTCTTTAGGGCTTTGGTATGTTACGCCTTCGCTATCGCATTCAGCTTTTGACGTTTCAAAATCTTTTTGCTGAGCGTAATCCCAGCCATTGTCAAAGCAAGGCGCGTTATTCGTGTACACATCATAATGCCTGCAAAAATGTTCCGTCCGGCACACATAAGTGACATTAGGCCTGTTCGGGCTTTCGAAAAGTTTGCCGTGCTTATCGCAAGGGACGTCAAACGTTTCGGCATCAATCGTTTCAACCTTATGCCATCCAGAATCTAGGCTGCACACGAACGAACTGTCGGCACGTTTCGAATAAACAACATACTTGCCTTCACGATCGCACGGGGTGCCGTAAGTTTCGATTTCCATGCGTGTCGGTGCATCCCAGCCTTCGGCCCTGCAGATAAACGGAGACAAGTCCATTTCACCGTAAATCGTCTTCGACCAGATTATCGTATCGCGAATAGAGTTATCGCAAACCGGGAGATTCATGCACTTGCGCTTTGTTTCGTTGACAATTTCACGAGGAATCGGGCGACCAGGACCCATCGCGCAGCCCACCGATTCATAAGCACTGTTGTCGTACAAGGCGTAGTCGGGAAAATCGCTATGTTCGCCGTATATGGAAATGCCTTCAATTCTTTTATCCCTAAAGTAGTTCAACCCAACGAAATTACAATAATGCTTAGGCTCTAGCGCACCATTCTCCGTAAAGTAATTTTTCACGTCCTTATAAAATTCACTTTTGGTCGTTCCACCAAAAATATCGTCGAGCGCATGGTTGATGGATTCTGTCGAAGTATCCTGTTTTGCACGAAGCACTGAATCGAAGCCAAGAGCCGTAAAGAGTTCTGACTTTGCCATAGCCGTAGCTTGTTCCTGCGTATTCCCGGACTCTGTGAGTTTCTTGATTCGACCTTCGAGAACACTGTCAAGAGTAATCAAACTTGGAGGATCCCTGACAATCTCAGTCGTATCAAAAGGAAAATTATTCCTGGCATACCTAGACCAATTGGATGCACCATCCCAAGCACAACCACCGCCATAGTTCTGATTTCCTGAGTTTCCGCCAGCACTGGAGCTAGAATTTGCAATAGTCGCACTTGACGATGACGCAGACAACGATTCAGACGCACCCGAAACCGGCGCATTTTCCGATGCAGTTTCCGTAGCAGACGAACTTGAGGCCGGCGCATTTTCATCGAACACTCTGTCCGACGACAATTCCTCGACGCTCGAAGAGCTCTCCCCTTGCGCTACAAAATCAACATCTGCAATATTTTCGGATTCAGAGCAAGCAATTAACGCCACTGCGGCCAACAGGTATATTAGTTTATTCATTATTTTCTCCCCCTATCATACTCTTTTACGCAACGGATTGGCACGTAATCGTCTTGTGACACCGAACGATAGTAATCATCCCAAATGTTGAAGAACTTGAAAAAGACTTCTTTTGTACTCACATCTCCATAAACCCAATAATTGCTGTGCATTTGGTTATCAAATTTATCTCGACCTTTATCGTAAAATCCAACATCCAAAAAAGATGTTCCATAAACATTGCATTCATAGGAATTACAGTTGTGACCAATCACAGACATGAACTGGCTCATATACGAATCCTTACCGGATCTATTTAGGCTCTGGAACTCGGGCGTTTTAACTAAAGCATTTATATCTATAGAATCAGGCAGCCTCCAGCCAGCAGGGCAAGCATTTGGCGCAGCATCCTTGGAATAGTACCGGCCTGCAATTTCACACCCATCTTGAGCAGCAACGCTTTGCGATGCATCCGCAGTCACATACCTCAAGTTTTCAGCCATCCACGTTACGCCAAAAACATCGACCGTCTTATACATTTCGCCATCGCGTTCATCCACGAGCGTTCCATACTCGACATCTGGATTCAAGTAATACTCCCTCGGAAGTTCACAATTCCATGTTCTAGAAGCATACCATTTGCCGTCGTAACAAATATAAAGGTAATGCTGATTTCTTATCGGGTCACTCACTCTCTTGTTATTGGTATCGCAGGGCGCCTTGTAAAATTCAGTCCAGGCATCATTATAGCAAACGTAATACATCAACGTATTGTTTATTCCCTGTATTCTCTCACCATCCACATCACAAAAGCGTTCTCCAATATCGACCTCTCTAGAGGTAGCATCATCCCAACCCGTATCACGACAGATATAATGTCCAGATGTATAAATCGGTCGCATTTCCTCTGAATCAAAATGAATAATCCATGATTCTTCCTTGAATATACTTTTTACCATTTTCCCCAGATTGTCTCGGTCGCAAGGAATGCCAAAAGTCGAAGCTTCCATGTGAGTTGCCACTTTCCATTTCGAGTCTTTGCATAAATAGTACAACGTATCAATAGTCGGGCTTCTCACAAGTTGAGGCGTAGTATCGCATGGAAAATTTCTCGTTTCGTAAGCCACTCTTGGAGCAACATTCCAGCCATCTTCCTTACAAATGTAGAACAGATTATTTTTATAAGTACTCTTGCGTACTTCCCCTATTTTGTCACAAGGAATTCCCTCAAGATCCCTGTCATAAGTTCTCGCAACATTCCACCCTTTCTCAGTGCATACGTAAGGATCTTCGTTGATGATATCTCCAAAACCGATTCTTTTTACCGTTCCAAACAGTTCATCAGTGCAATAAGGAAGGTCAAGGCATTTACGGTGAATATTACTGAATATAAGATAAGGATTTTCAATATCCTCATTCGAAACAGCACATCCGCGAACACCTACTGTTCTAGCCCAAGAATAAATTGTTTCATCGTCGCCTGAATTCAAAAACCACGGCACGCCTTTCCATGCACCGCAATAATCCAACCGATCAAGCATTCCTGTTTCAGCAAAATCTTGAGCATAATAGCTCATTCCGGTTGAGTCCATAAAAAAGACATAGTTTACAGCATTAACAATATCAACATCTCTGATATACCTTCTCGTAAAAGGCGCATTCGTGTTTTCAATAAGCGTATCAATTCCCAATGTTTTATAAAGTTCGTCTTTCGCAGTTTTTACAGCATCTTCTGTTGAAGCTCCTTTTGTAACAAGTGCATTCGCGCGAATATTAATCAGAAATTCATAGTAATTGAAGTCATTCCAAGGAAACCGTCTTTTAGAGACGGCACACGAAACAACGCTAGGAATCTGAGTTGAATCTGTAAAGATTTTCGCAAACGAGCTGGAAGAAAAATCTCTATTCTCGCGAGATCTCATTGAAGAGCTAGAGGATCGAGCAACACTGCTGCTGCGGGCGAGTTCGGACGAGCTCGACGATTGAACACTTGAACTCGACAATTGCACAACTGAACTTGACAATTGCGCATTGCTGCTAGCTGCAATTTCCGAAGAACTTGATAGATCCTCGGCGCTCGAAGAGCTCCCCTCCTGAGCGGTGAGGTCGCTATCATTGAGAAAAGCAACATTTTCTGAATCCGTGCAGGCCAACAACACCAGCACCGACAACAGAAATGCAAAAATTTTCATCCTTCCCCCTTCAACACACTACAGCAGTGTTCCCAAGCACTTGTCTTAAAATACATTCAACTTGATTGCATAAATCAAAAAAAAGCCCATTCATAAGAATAAGCGTTGAGAATTACACATTTTTTAGAATTTCAACTTTACGAAAGACTCGTAGTGATCGCTGGTATAATAAATGTTGCAGCCACTAGCATAAACTAAACGTCTGGGACCTCGGTTCGTTTCGAAATAGTCCACGTCAGCTTCGCGGTAATCGCCTTGAGGCAAGCGTCCATCGCGGTTGCTGAAACGATCGCCCCCAATCATCACGCCAAGCGTTCTTTGCGGATTAAAATTCCAACGCTCTAAACGTTTTCCCGTCTTGGATTCGTACATGCGAATGCCTTCATTTTTGTTCACATAGTTCGGTGGCAAATAGCCATTTTCGCAAATAAACCGAGCTACTTCATCTTTCGACGTGTATTGAGAAGCGTTCACATTCGTTTGCGTTGCGGTCGATTGAGGCTGTTGAGAAGACGAACCCAGTTTGCCGACAAGGGTATAAGTGCCAGCGATTAAGGCAAGAACAACGCACAAAACTCTCATGAAATTGCGCACAGGCCGTTGCTTGCGTGGCCGAGCAAAATGCGTTTGGCGGGGCATATTTTCAAGAGTAGGAACGCCGTCAAGCAAGCCACTTTCAATTCGCGGCCCTTTTTCGCCTTTTCCAAATGTATTCACGACAATCGTATCACCCACGCGCGGAGAACGAGACGGACGTCCCAGCGCACTCACATGCACAAAATACTTGACTCCGTTTGCCGTCGCAAAACCGAATCCCTTTTCATTATTCCACTGAATTATTGTCGCTTTGTTTGTAATAGTCATATTGGAAAGATAAGTATTATTCAAAGGATTTTTGCAACGCAGCCACCCCAAAATCGCAGAAATTTCGAGATTCGCCGAGCCAAAATATTGCAAAGTAGCATTTTAAGGGGTAAAAAAAGGATTGAAAAGTAGCATTTTAGACCACAAAACAGGGTTGAAAAGTAGCATTTTCTATTGCCAAAACGGATTGAAAAGTGTATTTTTAAGGATAGAAAAGGTATTGAAAAGTAGAAAAGCTAGCGAATTTGAGTTAAAAAGGGCAAAAAATCATGCTTTACCGAAAGATACAAGAACGGATTGATGAATACTTTTCCAACGGCTCCAACAAGGTGCTGGTTATCGATGGCGCCCGCCAGATAGGAAAATCGTTCATTATCCGCTACATGGGGAAAAAACATTTTCGCAACTACATCGAATTAAACCTTCTAGAAGACACACTCAACAAGCGCCTTTTTGCAGACATTCAAAACACCGAAGACTTCTACCTGCGCCTCAGCATGTTCGCTGGCGATAAAATGGGCGATAACAAAAACACACTCGTATTCCTCGACGAAATCCAGGAATGCCCGCGCCTACTTACCCTGCTCAAATTTTTAAAGCAAGAAGACCGATTCACTTACATAGCCAGCGGCTCGCTCCTCGGCGTAGCCTTATCAAAGACATCATCCATCCCGATGGGGAGCATTGAAACGGTACACATGTACCCGCTAGATTTCGAAGAATTTCTACTCGCTAATGGATTCAACGAATTCGCCATCAGCGGATTGAAAAATCGATTTTTGAGCAAACAGGCACTTGACAACGCAATGCATGAAAAGGTGATGGACCTCTTCAAAAAATTTCTGCTTGTCGGTGGCATGCCGGATGCAGTGAACATGTACGTTCAAGAAAAAAACATCGTCAAAATTCGCAAAATCCAAGACGACATTCACAAGTTTTACGCAGCAGACGCAAGCAAATACGACGATCAAAACAGGTTAAAAATTCGCAAAATTTATGACTTAATCCCGTCGATGATGGAGAACAAGAAAAAGCGACTTGTCGCCAACAAAATCGAGTCCAAAAAAAACAAACTCGATAAATACGAGGACGAATTCGAATACCTGACCAATGCAGGTGTGGCGTTGGAAGTTTCTGCGATTACAGATGTCAAATTTCCGCTAGTACAATCAACAACTAAGAATCTGTTAAAGCTATACCTCAATGATGTCGGAATTTTAACAGGAATCCTTTACGGTAACAACATAAACGCCGTAATGGGAGACATCCCTAGCATAAATCTCGGAGCCGTATACGAAACGGTCGTTGCAAGCGAATTGAATGCACATGGGAAAAAGCTGTACTACTACGACAATCGCCTAAAAGGTGAAGTCGACTTTTTAATTGATGATTACGACTCTCTATCCGTCATCCCAATTGAAGTCAAGTCCGGTCGTGATTTCAAAATTCACAGTGCACTCAACAATCTGCAAAAAACGGGCAGTGTTCAAACAGGGATAGTTCTTTCAAACAGCGCTGAAATAATACAAAAGGAAAACACGTTGTATTTGCCAGTGTACTTCGTGATGTTCTTGTGATCATCAAGGATTCCAACAATCCAATATTTTTATTGAAACAGAATCTGCAAGTCCATAATGTTCAGCAACCTTTGATGCTATTTGACGATTAAAATCAGCCAAGGAACCATATGGAACTTGTTCGCGAATAGTTCGGTAATCACAATATAATCGGAACAAATCTTGACGTAAAGAATCATTAGAATAGGATTCTTCATACGCAGAACGTTGAGCCATTATCCAAAGCTTACGAGTTGCATCATTCAGCACAGAGAGCCGATGATGCATCGCAAAAATTTCCATTCGACCTATCGCAGAAAGCAAAGAAACATTCGGAGCAGGATTAAAAATTGCAGCCGTAATATGAGCCGAAAATTCGGCATCCAAATTCAACGTTAGTTCAGGATGTTCAATTTGATCCACAAGATGTTTTGCCTCATGTATAGCAACTTCCATAGACAACGCTCGAGTCACAAAACTTTTCTTTTTTCCTAAAAAATCCTTCTTCATCAATTTATTATAAACCTTGCTCGCATTTTCAACACTCATATCCAAACCGATAGAACGCCAAAATTTTACGAAGCGTTTATCTTCATACTTAGAAAAAAATCTATTTTGTTCAATTTCAAGGATTTTCGCATTTGCCTCAAAATCAACCATATCGTTTAAAACAACCACTCTATCTGCTCCCGCTGTATAATATCCCAATTTTGAAGGCAACAAACCAGGCATAATCCTTCTTAAGCCAAGAATTGAAACAGATTTATCTTTATATGGCGTAGGCGGTAAAATCATTTCTTTTACCTCAAGCATATTCAAATTACTTTGAGCATTCCAATCAACAAAAAGATTATATTTGAGCAAATTTTCATTCAAACGATTCAAATAATCTGTATTTGATATACCACCATTGTTATATCGATAAACATCATCAATAAAGCTTTTCAATGAATTAGATTCGCGAGGTTCATTAAAAAATTTTCCATATAAGGAACAAACACTAGCTTCAAATATTTTTCGGTCAAGATCAGACTTATAAGGACTATTTTTGCTCAAAGCATTTAAATATGGAGCAAGTACATTAACAACAAAATCATTTTTTTCATTTGCATCCTCCCCCAGCAATTCCACAACTTTAGCATGCAAAGCCGATTCAAATCCATAACGCAAATTTGGCTCCGTTTTTTTTGACATAATGAACTTTTGAATTTTTCTAACAGACTTTGGAGTCATTCCAAAAGACTTTGCTAGCAAATCAATATATTCATCATCGTCGTTTTCTAAGTCCAATTGACCTTCACTAAAAACATGATAAGCAAGGACATCAACATCCATTTCTGGATATTCAGAACACCCTGTAAAAAGAAGGACCACAAAAAAGAAAATACACAAAAAATTTTTCATAACAGATTATCTGTACTGTCTCACATGTTTTAAAATACACTTATCAGCAGTGTATGAGCCAAGAGTCACGCCTCGCCCGATACAACTTGCTGCAAAAGCATTTCCCTTTTGCATTTTTTCTATAGATTCAGCTTGCTGATGGGAAAAAGTTAGTACCATAGACTTAATTTCTTTTTGATAACCATCAGGCAACAGAGACATTCCATCAAGTTTTACTTCATATTCTCCAAACATGTTCTTCTTCACGGAGCCAACCTGAGCAATTATGCTAAATCTTCTATTTTCAAATCGTTTTCGATCTGCAATTGAATTATTCCTGTACACATCCACAATTTCATTCCAGTACACATGACCACCATAATCTTTTAGTCTCGAGTCACGAATGTCAGAGAACAAATTCGAACAACAATGCAAAATATCTATAACACAAGCAGCAATTATTACACCACGAAAAACGGCTTTAATTTCCCTACAAGGTTTATTACCGAAAAATTTTTTGGCAAACATATTGAAAATATCTATAGTCACCCATATTCCCAAAACCAATACAATCAAAGAAGAAAAAACGTAAAGATCTTTACGCATTGCAATAAGCAACGTAAAAACAAGAATAAGTTTTACAATTCCAAATACAGTTTTTCCCCAAATAAAATCATGAACACCAATTCGTCCAAATAAAAAAGCAACTACGGAGGCTTTTGTTATGCTAATTTTCCCATCATTTTCAAGTTCTTCGTTTTCAACTTCTTCAGCAAAAGGATTTGCAATTTGTTTAGAAACCTTAAAGTCTACATTCTTTTCAATTTTATTTTCATTTTGAGGAACATCCTTAATCTTTGGGAGTTCACTTTCTTTTGATTTGACATTTTGTGATATCGTTTTTGAGGCCGTATTTTTTGCGTTATCATTTTCGCACCCCCGCAATTGTCTAAACACATTTTCCATGCTTCGGGTTGTATTCACCATAGCATTTTCAATCGTAATAATTCCTTTGTCCAAAACAATTACTAATTGTCCAAGAGCTTTATTTTGCGAAGCCACCATACCGGAGACTTTTCCTACAGCAAAACTCTTTACAATAGGAGACGATTTAGGATTGGATGCATTTATCAGGATAATCCGTTCTGTACTCAAAACAACAAGCCAAGATTCTTTGCCGAGACTCGTTATTTTTCCATCTACAGAAAGATGAACAGTTCCCGCAGTAAATCCCAAAACAATTTCATCTTTTTTTAGAGCACTTTTCAATAAGGGAAATTCATTTTTTGTCCAAAAATAATCGTATTCCACACCATTCAGAGAACAAATTCCCTGCCAGTCAGCATTCAACGTTCTTATCTTGTATTCAGCAAGCATTAACATATCGAACCTAATTGCATATGAGTACGTAAAATTTAATGGGATCTACCGACTTTCTTGTATTACAATTTTACCGGAGCCACTTTCATTAATAATAATTCCAGAAGCCTCGCCATTTTGAATCTTTTTAGCGCGATTTTCGCTTACATAATTGAATGAGCCTCGAATATTTAGAACACCTTGTGTTGGCGTAAACTCAAACTCGCCCTTCTGCTTACGAAATTCAAAACCTGTACGATTAAACCAATACAACCGAGGCAATAATTCAGAAGATTTCCATTCACTCCATTTTTCGCCCACATTCCGAGTACGATAAGAATTTCCCTCAACCCAAATTGTTCCTTTAACCTCAATACCATTTAATCTATCCGCTTGAGAATAGACTTTCTGCTGAATGTAATTCACACGGCATTGGTCAATTTCATATTCAATATCAGCATTGCGAGTTATTTCTATATAATAGCACCGTTTATTTTTGGCAACGATTTTATCACCATACATTTTATCTAACGTTCTCGCAAGAGTCTCACCATACTTGTCCTTAACTTGCAACAGAAAAGGCTGATACTGCAAATCATAGGAGAAAGCTGATACGCATAAAAAGGAAAGGAGTATTATAAAAACATCTTTCATACATCCTCTCTATACCAGCACTTCGGGAATCCAGAGCATCCCCAAAACTGATTTCCAAAATTTTCGCCTTTCTTCGCAGTTCTCAAAACAAGAAGTTTACCACATTTAGGACATACTTTTTCTGTAGATACAGATTCCTTTTGAGAGAATTTTTCTTTTGGATCAGCCTCTTTTTTCGAGCACAATTTTTCCAGACGTTTTTCGTTTTGAGGTTCAACCTTATTTGCATTTAACTCAGCAAGTAAGTCTTCATATTTCTTTGCATAATCCGATTTATTTGGTTTACTACACTTAATAAACGAATCTAACAATTCATGCATATCTTTTTCTGAAGATTTTAACGAATCATCCTGATCTTCAATTTTTTTGATATAGGCAACAAGCTGATCCAAACGAATGACGACTTTACGAACTTCTTCTGGAGCTTTAGTGTCATTCAGAATTGTCTTTGGATTCGCCAAAACCACTATAGAGCGGTATGTTTGCGGGAACAACTTATCAAACAAGCCCTGCATCACAAAATTATTTTTGTATTCCCGACGAATTTCTTTAAGTATATTCAAATGCCTTTCGTTTTGAGAAACCGGAGAAGGAAATCCTTCTTTTCGTTCAAACTTACCAGACCCCTTATGACGAATAAAGTTTCCCTTTTCATCAATTTCAATATTTCCGTAAAGGTTTTTGCACTCTATAACAAAAATATGCTTTCTTGCAATCACTAAAAAATCAATCTGAGCCGACAGACCATTCTTTTCCAAATAAAGGTCATGTACAACAAGCATATCCATGCCACTATTTTTCAGTTCAAAAGCAATTTGTTTTTCGCCTTTTAAACCAGCCTCAGCAATAGTAATTTGCTCATCAATCTTATCTTTGAGTTTTCCAGAAGCTCTTAATGAAAGCGACTTCATCTTTTCAATAAAGGATTCTGCATCACTATCTTCCTTAATGAAAACTGGACCAAAATATTTGAAAAACAAAGCATCAATAATACCCATAATAGCTCCTTTGCAACAATTTCCGTAAAACTTTTCTCTACAAAGATATACTCATCAATTGTTTAAATCAACATTTTCATACCAAAAAACGTTCCAAAAAGGAACGTTTTTCGCCTTTTTATATAAGAAAGTTGATCCCGGCACAGTGACCGGAATGACACGGGAGCCGAGAGTCGCGACAGAACGATTACGTTCTGTCATGACCGAGGCGAACCTGTCATGCACAACGAGCAATGACAATGCAAAAAAAAGCCGGTTCAAAGACCGGCCTCAAAAAACTAAACGTTACATTTATTCGTATTGATTAAGTAGATTTTTGATTCTATCGTAATCAACTTCATCACAATTCTCAGAGAGATCCGCATAATGATTGTCTAAGGAACCTTCGTCTACTTCCTTAACAATTACGGTATTTTCCGTACATTCAACTTTCATGCTGCCATCAAGCCAACGCGAAGCTTGATTCTGATAAAGGTCGCAATTGTACTTGGCGGCCTTTGTCGAAGAGAACCAATATTCAGAGACGATACTTACATAACGCCCTGTTCCCTTTGTAACAGTCATCTTAGAAGTCGCTCGGCCATCAACGCCCATGTAACTCCATACCGAGTTTGCATCTCGGCCCACTTCGCAATAATCACCAGTCTTTACCTGAACTCCTTGAGAAAGATTTTCAGAAGACGAACTGGACTCGTCATTAATAACAGAAGAACTGCTTGTCGGATTCAGCGGATCAGAAAGAACACCGCTATTATCACTTTTTTTAGCATCCCCGGATGCACTCACTCCGCTATCATCGCAAGCCACCAAACAAGCCAAGCTCAAAGCAAAAGCAATGATTTTAAACTTTTCCAACTTCATATTTTCTCCTTTTTTGTAAAAAACTATTCCGTCATTTCGCGGGATTCTTCGTAAGACGGGCGGTCATCTTCGTAATCCTTGATGCTCTTGTCACCAGGAACAACGATCAAGCCAAGCGTTACAGGTTCACCCTTCAAGTTGATGTAAGCTTCCAGATAAAGTGTTGTCGAAAGGCGGATGAGTCTAAGGTCCATCATCGTGCCGCCCTTGTGGATGCTCATCGGATTGCGATTGAAGAAAAGGAACTTTTTGTTGATGTATTCAAAGCGGTCTTTTTCGTAGTTGATTGACCATTCCGTGTCGCCATCGTTTTCTTGGCGGTACGTGCAGCGGTCATTATCAATATCGCATTCAAAGCTAGCGCTTTCTTGATAGCGCTTATTCCATTCGCGGCTAAAAGCGCACGATTGCACGCGGGAGCCACCATTGCGTTGTTTGTTCAATTGGTCATTGATAACAACGTAATCCATTTTCAGGTTCTTGACTTGATTGTAGACATTCATCAAAATGATGTACGCTTCGATATCCTTGGGGCACTTGCCGGTAAGATTCACGTCTTCGTGAGCCTTCAAGAGAGTTTGTTGCAAATCAATATCGATAGCATCCGGAATTTCGCTCTTCTTGATTTTTTCAAGCGTTTCCTTGGGCGGAACATGAATAATCTTATCGCCCCTCTTGATGGCGTAACCAAGCTGGTCGCGAACATAATCCAAGCACTGTTGCACGTGAATATGAACGGTGTTAGAACCAGCCGAAACGAAGTCCGCACCGATGCGCACATTCCATTCGTCCGCTGAATTCTTTGCATCTTTATCGAGTTCGCAGAACGGGTCTTCGCGAGTACCATCCACAAAAATCAAGCTGACGTGGAGTTTCGTCACGAGAGACTCTTCTTTATTGATGGCGCTGCCTAAGCTCCAGAAATTCGGATTGAGGCGGAGCACTTCGGCAAAAGCCTTGTCGCCATCGAAAGCCGGCAGCAGCGAGTCATTTCGAGCATTCTTTTCTTGCAACAGTTCAGAGTAAGATGTTTTAACATCCATGTTGTTAAACGAATTACGGGCCACCGCCGAGAACGCCGAGGTTGCAAGTAACGAAATCAAGAGAACTACAGATACGCGTAACATAGAAAGCATTTCCCCTCTCCTATTTTTTAACAATCTTTTTTACAGCAAAATTGAGCAGATACAGAACAACTCCGCCTGCGATAATCGTTGGCCCCACAACAAAATTGAACTGGCACGCGACCAAAAGTCCGAGCACCACGAGGACTAACGAAACCAAGACCGAAATCACCATCATCTGCAGCAAATTTTTGGCGTAACATTCCGCGATATAAGCCGGAATTGTCAAAAGCGCAATCACGAGAATCATACCCACGGCCTGCACAGCAATCACGACCGTAAGGGCGATGAGCGCAATCAAAAGCATGTAATAATTCAGCACAGGAATTCCACGGACACGCGCAAATTCCGGATCGTACGAAATCGAAAGAAAGTTACGGTAGCAAATGGAAACCGAAGCAAGGATAAACACGAGCAATGCGCCCATCCACCACAAAAGCTCGGTCGGCACGGTCAAAAGGCTACCGAACAAGAAACTC
This sequence comes from uncultured Fibrobacter sp., assembly GCA_947165045.1. Classification (GTDB taxonomy): domain Bacteria; phylum Fibrobacterota; class Fibrobacteria; order Fibrobacterales; family Fibrobacteraceae; genus Fibrobacter. The sequence continues at coordinate 60,093 of CAMUYW010000007.1, forward strand.
ATCATTTCACTGCTATAACCCGGCGTCAAATCCGTGAGAATCACGCCAAGCGCCATACCAGCCGCCCAAATGATGCCAATGAACGTATCGGCATGTTTGCGATCACGCCACGTGAGCATTCCCATAAGCATCGCACAAGCCAAAGCAAAGCCGAGTGCGCCAAGCATCGGAGAAAAACCGATAAAGCACGCCAACCCTACGCCACCGAACGAAGCATGCGCCACCCCGCCCGAAAGCGATACGAGGCGATTCACGACGACGTACGTTCCCATCACGCCACAAGCAATGGCCACAAGCACCGCTGCAATCAGGGCGTTCTGCATAAAATCCATGGAAAGTAAGTCGAGCATGTTTAGGAGTCCGAAGTGACAAGTTTGTCTTTTAAATTTAGTAAATGCGGGATGTGAAAATCCACCCAATCGGGCGCTTGTATGTTAGGATTTACAAGAATGGTCGTCCAACCGCGTTCATGAGCCGGTTCCAAATTGCGAAGCGAGTCTTCGAGCAGCACTATTTGCGACTTATCCTTAGCATCTTTTTCCAAAACGCCTCGCGCGACAAGCCAATTTTCAATTTTTTCGTAGGCGCTAACGTGCGGTTTTCCTTCCCAATCCATCAACTTGAGGTCAAAAACGTCTTCAATCGCAGGCGCAATTTCCATGCAAGCCATGCCCGCGCGGCTCCAGTCCCCACGCCCATTCGTAAACACAAAGCGATGCCCCACAAGCGACATCAGCAAAGCAAATTTTTCAAGCGATACTTTCGGGTAAATCAAGTATTCCGGTTCATGGATAAAGTCAAAGAAATCATCGGGCGCGGTCCCGTTCATCGCCATGAGTCCCGAAAGCGTTGTGCCAAAACGATGCAAGTAATCCTTACGGATTTCCGTTGCGCTTTCGAACGTTCCGCCAACAGTTTTCTGAACAAACTCAGCAATGCGGTGGTCGAGAGAATTCAAGACAAAGCGTTCCTCCTCGCCGTAAAGCGTGAGGTCGTAATCGAACAACCAGATTTTCGAGGAATCGTTTTTTATGCCTGCGTTCAATTCGCGCACCTTTAGTAGCCCATGGCAAGGCCGCCAATTTGGCGAGCCAAGTAAGTTGCGTAATTGTCCGTCATGCCGCTAACAAAGTCGAGTACCTGGTGGTATGCTTCAGCAGTCGTTACACTCTGGCCAATTTTCGCTTGCCCGATAAGGCGCACAATGCGATTAGCGCGGTAAGAGTTGCGACCGTTCTGGCGGTAATCGTAAACGCCGTTGATAAATGCATCGAGTACAGTGCTGAGCGTCGTGTAACTACCAACTTCAAGTTCTGTTTTGCGGCGGTCAGGATAAATTCGTTCCACGCCCAAGCGCTTTGCAATACGAATACCTTCCATCGTATCGGAACGGGAAAGATCAATCAAATGCTTGTCGAGCGTCCCTTCCATGATGCGGTCATAATGCTTCACGAAAAGCACAGCGACGTCATCAATTAAATTCTGGATAGCGCGCCCACGAATGCTGCTGAGGAAGTCTCTAAAATTCTGGCCGTTTTCTTCGAATTCTCGATCGATATCCACGTCCGGGCCGCACAAGAAACTGAACATGTTGCGCACATCGCCAAACGTGAGGATGCCAAGTTCAATTGCATCCTCGACATCGAGAATCGAATAGCAAATGTCATCGGCGGCCTCCATCAAATACACCAGCGGATGACGCGCCCACACACCATTTTCAATTTCAGGAATGCCGAGAATTTCCGCCGTTTCGCGGTAAAGCTCTGCTTCTGTTCTGAACAAGCTCGTCGGGCAGCCGTAATAAGCAAGGCGCGGATACTTGATCATAGAGCCAATCGTTGCGTACGTAAGGCGCATGCCACCATCGAGGAAGTGGTATTCCAGCTTGCTCAAAATGCGATGACCTTGAGCATTGCCATCGAAATTTTCGAAGTCCGCAATTTCCTTATCGCTCATTTCGGACATCGGCGCGGAATGACGATTTTTGCGGAACCATTCGCGGATTGCAGCTTCGCCGGCGTGACCAAACGGTGGGTTGCCAATATCGTGCGCGAGGCATGCCGACTGCACAATCGTTCCGAACTGGTATTCGTTCACGTACTTCGGCAAATGCTTTTTAATCAGGTGATACACCGTAATCGCGAGGCTGCGGCCAACGCTCGAAACTTCAAGACTGTGCGTGAGGCGGCTGTGCACATGGTCGTTCACCGAGAACGGATGCACTTGCGTTTTGCGCCCAAGGCGACGGAATGCGGTAGAAAAAACAATGCGGTCGTAATCGCGATGGAAGTCAGAACGGTTCGGATCCGGATCGGCCGGGTGACCGTAACGCGTTGCAGAAAGAAGCGTATCCCATTGAAGCATAATGCAAATATAAAATTTAGACGAAAGACGAGAGACGAGAGACGAAAGAATTTGTTACTCTGAAAGCGTAGATGCCATTACTAGAACTTAGTAGGAAGTGTCCACAGCTACATAGCATCAACCCAAACGAATTTTTTAGCATCGAGTTTTTGTTCGCCGTCAAAACGGTATGCGACAAGGCGACCATCACCACGGTAACCAGCAACACTGTAATCCAAGCAGCAAACGTTATCACGAATAAGTTCAGGCAGCCCCGTCAACCAATAATGTCCAAAGAAAACAGGGCGTTCATTTTCGCCATAGAAATCGCGGTCACGAACATCTTGAGGAATCTCAAGCGGAGGCAATTCAACGCCCGGCTGGAAATTAATTTCTTGAAGGTTTGCATTTTTCGGGTCAATCCACCAACGCAAACGCGTACGTTTGCGCCGCACGCCTTCGGCATCCTGGAATGTAAGGCCATTTGGCAAATCCATTTCAGGGCCTTTCAAGAACAAATTCAACGGATAATAAAGTGAGTCTTCGTATTCGTTATATTGGTCGTTCGCACGCGCAATCAGTTCATCAAAATTGCCATCCGAAAAAGCCCGGAGTTTCATCGACTTCAAAAGTTCTGCGCCTTTCAAATCAAAGCACGCATGCTGCGCACGGAACGTTTCAGTTTCCAAGTAAAACGGGAGCGTTTTCAAAAAATCTAGAACTTCCAGAAATTCAGCTTTCCGCCCGCGATAGCTTTCAACAGTCTTAACGTGAATCGCAACTTTGTTAAAAGCATGTTCGCGCAAATAGCCGCCGCGTATCGCATGAATGACATGCCCACCATCGCCATTCTCGTGCCAAAAGCTAAGCGCATTGAATTCGTGATTGCCCATCAGCGCCACAGCGGAACCTGCATCGCGCATAGCACGCACAAGATTCACCGTTTCGCGAACTTGACTTCCGCGGTCGATATAGTCACCTAGAAAAACAGCCGTTCGCGCATTGCCGGGATAGCGATAGGCACCACAGCGTTCTTCATAACCCAACTTTTTAAGGAGCACCACGAGTTCATCGTAGTGCCCATGAATATCGCCAATGAAGTCGATTGAAGCGTTCATTACACCGCAATCGGAGCCTTAATGGTCGGCCACGGATCGTAATTCACCAGTTCAAAATCTTCAAACTTGAAATCGAACAAATCCTTGACATCAGGATTCATCTTCATTGTCGGGAGCGCGCGCGGCGTTCTCGAAAGCTGTTCGTGAGCCTGATCAAAGTGATTGCTATACAAATGCAAGTCACCAAATGTATGGACAAATTCACCCGCTTCGTAACCGCAAACCTGAGCCAGCATCATCGTCAACAGCGAGTACGATGCAATGTTGAACGGCACACCGAGGAACATGTCGGCACTGCGCTGGTAAAGCTGGCAGCTGAGCTTACGCTTACCACTAGCGCCAACACCGCCCACATAGAATTGGAACAGGCAATGGCAAGGCGGGAGCGCCATTTTGTCAACTTCTGCAACGTTCCAAGCGCACACGAGGTGACGGCGAGAATCCGGATTGTTCTTGAGACTGTTAATCAGATTCGCAATTTGGTCGATGTGTCCGCCATCCGGAGTCGGCCAAGAACGCCACTGATGGCCATAGACCGGGCCCAAGTCGCCGTTTTCATCAGCCCATTCGTCCCAAATCGTAACCTTGTTATCATGCAGATACTTGATGTTCGTATCGCCCTTCAAGAACCACAGCAGTTCGTGAATGATACTGCGCAAGTGGAGTTTCTTGGTCGTGAGGCACGGGAAGCCTTTGGAAAGGTCAAAACGAGTCTGGCGACCGAAAACAGAACGGGTGCCAGTGCCAGTGCGGTCGGAACGATCCACACCGTTATCGAGAATATCTTGGAGTAAGTCTAAGTATTGCTGCATATTTGCAATTTATAAAAGTTACAAGGGATTAGGGGTTAGGGATCGTCATTATCCGAAGGATAATCCATACATTAATCAAATAATGTATGGATGGGGCTAAGCCCCAACCATAGCGGCTTGATTATAGCCATGTAAGCATGGCTGCAATACAAGCCTTGCAAGGTTGTCTCCCTAAGGGAGGATGACTGAGACAACGCAGCCTCATTAAAACGAGCGAAGCTCATGATACTTATCCTACCACCTACAACCTATTCTCCAAATAAATCCACTCGTTTGTATTGCTTTGCGACTTTGCCTTCGACTTCAGCGGCGTTCTGCAGCAAGAGTTTGTTCAAAGCCTGTAGAATCAAGTCCTGCGTATGCTTGGGCACGGGCTTCTTGCCGAGGCGGGCCTTTTGCACCATCTTGTGGTTCAAGTTCACTGGGAGCATTTCAACGAGATCGTGATTGCTAAAGTTATTTGCGGTCAGAATTTCATCAAGTTTTGTCATGCGAGAAAATTTAGAAATCTGATAAAAAGGCGACCCCGCAACGGAGTGCGGGGTGACATGTAAGGGAGAGGCCCGCGGAGGCGGGCATGACAAGTAAAAAGAAAAGCCCTGGGCTTATGCCCAGGGCTTTGTTGAGACTCTAAAAGTTATTAGTCACCAACGTAGTTGCTTTCGCACTTCATACCGTCATTTTCCGGTGTGACGAAGTGCATTTCAATACGACGGTTCATTTCGCGACCATCTGCCGTGGAGTTATCGTCAACCGGGCAGGTAGAGCCGAGACCAACAGCCTTGATACGGTTCTTAGCAACACCGAACTTGGTGAGCTGCTTCATAACGGCCTTAGCGCGGCGGTCAGAGAGCTTGAGGTTCTTCTTAGCCTTACCGCGGTTGTCGGTATGACCCTGGATCACAATCTTGAGATCCTTGTATGCTTCGTCTTCCTTGAGCTTCTGAGCGACACCCTTAAGGATTCTCTTAGCGTTAGCGTTGACGGTAGCAGAACCGCTCTTGAAGGAGATACCTTCGAGCTTTTCGACCTTCTTCTTCGGGCAGCCAAAGCCATCGTCACCAGCTTCATTCGGGCAGCGGTCGAGGCCAGCGCAGACACCTTCGAAGAGGTTGAACATGTTCCTTTCGGTGACCCAAGCATCGCAGACGCCATCCTTGTCAAGGTCCGGATCCGGGAGCGGGCAACCATCATTTGCAGCCGGGCCGTGTTCGAGCGGGCACTTGTCAAGACCCTTACAGGTCTTGGAGATGAACCATTCCTTAGCGAGAGCTTCGTCTTCAGCAGCCTTTTCGAAGTAGTAGCCGAGCTTCTTCTGGACAACCCATTCGTCGCACATGCCGTCGCCGTCAGAGTCCGGATCATCCCACGGACAACCCTTGTTGGCAGCAGCACCAGCTTCACCCGGGCACATGTCGTAGCCCTTGCAGACGCCGGCATACTGATCGAGCTTGTTCTTGTCGGTGACCCACGGAGAGCAGAGACCGTCGCCATCCGGATCCGGATTGTCTTCCGGGCAACCGTTGTTGACGAGCGTACCAGCTTCAGCCGGGCACTGGTCGATGCCTTCGCAAATTTCCTTGAACTGGTCAAGCTGACCCTTCTGGCTTACCCACGGATCGCAGACACCGTCCTTATCCGGGTCCGGATCATCCGTCGGGCAACCATTCGTGCTATTACCCTTTTCGTTCGGGCACTGGTCGATACCTTCGCAAACATTGCGGAATTCGTCAAGCATACCCTTTTCAGATACCCAGGGATCGCAAACGCCATCTTCGTCAGTATCCGGGTTGCCCAGCGGGCAGCCGCCGTTCAAACGGTGACCATAGTCATCCGGGCAACGGTCATCGGCATCAGGAACTCCATCGCCATCGCGGTCCTGCGGAGCGAGGAAGCCAGACCATGTAAGGCCACCGAACAAAGCAAGCTGCGGGTTCACGCGAGTCTTGGTAGCGGTGACGCCCCACGGATTTTCTTCATTTTCAAGAACCTGGGCAAAGTGAACCATGTTGTCATTGCCAACATAGACAGAAGCGCCGAGTTGGATATCGAGGCCAATCGGCAAGTGGAACACGGCACCACCCGTGACCTGCTTCATGTCGAGCTTTTCACGGAGACCATACTGAGTATTCCATACGAAATCTTCGGTCTGGATATCCATGTAGAATTCACCGAAGAACGAGAGGAAGTCCAACACGTAGAATTCGAGAGCACCGCTAACGAACGGGAAGGACATGAAAGCCTTGTCCATGGACATGCGGTAACCGCCGTTCACGTGGACGAGGAGCGGCATAACGTCAATCTTGGAAAGGTCGAACGTCAAAGCTGCACCGACAGTCATGACAGACTTTGCAGTACCGAACGGCAATGCATAGCCGGATTCCTTAGCAATGTATTCCGGTTCACGAATCCAAAGACCCTGCTTGGTGTTCTTGGATGTCTTGAAAGAATATCTAAAGAAAGCAGCGAAGTCGATAGGCACATCAGCCGGAATCGGAGCGCGAGCCTTCAAGCTAGCAGTCACGTTACCAATGTAACCCTTCTTCGTTCCAGCGAGAGGAGCCGGATTGCAGCCTGCAGCCAAGTCTTGTTCAGTGCAAACAGAATTGCCATTGAACTGGTCATAGAAGACCGGCAATGTCACACCGATATCAAAATAGTCCAAAAGACCGATAGCCAAGCCCACATAAGCGCTAATACCGTTATAGTTAGCAACTTCAGCCTTCTGATTCGACGTGACCGAATTTGCCAATTGATAAGGGAAACCAGCCTCTGGCTTGAACATGTCATTTCCAAACGTATAGTCACCCAAAGCTGTAAACACAAGCTTGGAATGACCAAGAGACTGAGCAGACTGAGTCTTATTGACACCAGCAAAGCCAGTCTTGTTAATCGTATTGGCATGACCAGCAAAGGCGGATGATGCCGCCAAAGCCAGAGCCAATCCCATAGCTACTCGTTTCATAGAGTCTCCTTAATTATGACCAACCCCTGATTGGAATGGTCGCTTATTATAGTAATGTTTATGAGAAATATAACTCTTTCAAAAAAAGTCTGCACTTTTCGTCAATCGAAAAAATGGATAAATAATACATACTTTAAAAAAAACGCCATTTCATTGTTTTTTTTTTACACAAATTTATCTAGAAAATGAGCTTTCAAATATTTCTGGACAAAAACGGCATATGCTTGTAAAACCACTTTTACATATGATAATATGATCAAGAACGGGTATTTGCAAAATTTTACCCGCAGCGCACAGAACTCGCGTAATCGACATATCTTCAGGACTCGGTTCTAGAGATCCCGAAGGGTGATTGTGGACAAAAATCACAGAGACTGCCCTATCTTCAATGGCTTGGGCAAAAGCTTCGCGCGGGTGAACAGGCGTCTGATTAACAAGCCCCGTCGTAAGTTCATGAACACGAATGATGTAATTTGCTGAGTTTAACGAGATGACCACCAGGTGTTCTTGCGATTCGTATTTCATGTACGCAACTCGTGAAAGCACATCTTCGGGAACAGAAACAGGAATCGCCTTGTCGCTCAAAATAAAACGTCCCGAAAGTTCCAGACAAGCTAAAATTTGTGCAGCCTTAACCTTTCCCAGTCCACGTATTCGCTTAAGACGCGAAAGCGTCGGCATCGAGGTTTCAGTCGACAAGAACTCGGCAAGGCTTCGAGCCAATTCAAAGACATCGCAATCATGGCAACCACTCCCCAAAATGATGGCCAAAAGTTCTTCGTTACTCAAAGTTCTGACACCGGCGTATTCCAATTTTTCGCGCGGCATTAAATTAAAATTAGGCTTTGCGAACAAAGCCACTTGTTTATGATTCATTTTTTCTCCTGCAAAAAGGGCTCTATTAATAAACACACTTTTCGCAGGAGTTTGGACTAAAACTTTTTTTCTTTTTAGAATAAAATGTCTACACTATCGAAACTTAAGAATTAAAAGAAGTAATTCAAGATAAGCTGGATAGAGAACATACTTGAATTATCTTCAACCAGCTTTGCTACACTAAGCTTGTTGTTTTCAAGTTTGTAAACATGCTTGCTATTTTCTTCAATTCCGGTGAGGTCCCAGATCAAGCGTACGCCCAAGTCGCATTCATGGCCATTGATGAGGAACGTTGTACCCAAGCCACCGATAACAGAAGGAACAAAAGTCTTGACTTTCCATTCGTCAAAAGCATCTCGCTTTACAGTCTTTTCTTCACCATATTCGTCGATATACTTCAGAGGATTACCATTTCTGTCCGTATATTCGTATTCATGATCCGTCGTAAGGTTGAGGTTAAGACGAATACCGCCTTCAACATACACAAACGGGACCGTCAAACGCAAAATGAGCGGAATATTGATATTGTAAAGAGTTCGGGTGTCATTGACTTTATACGCACCCCAGAAAGAATCATAACCGCCAGCATCTTGAATTTCTTCGGCAAGATACCCGATACCGAAGTTCAATTCAGGAACGAACGAGACCAAAGGACTCAAACGGTACTTGAAAACAAGACCGATATCAAAGGAAAAACCAAACCATTCATTTTCGCCATACTGCTTAATGAAATCCTTATCAGCCGGATAGTTGGACAATCCACCAAAACCAAGCCCCATATGGATACCAAGCAAGGAGCGACGAACCTGATTATCGCTACTGCTATTGTTTGTGCTACCATAAGACGAAGCGCGAGCTTCTTCAAAACTTTTGTATTCCGGTTCATTGTTTGCCGGAAGCTTATTGCCATATCCGTCATCAACGGTCCCTTCGGACCTTGCTGCCGGGATATCGTTACCGTAGCCGTCATCTTCGGCAAAAGCGTTTGCACTAAAGCACATCACTGCAAGAGCGGATGCAATAACCAGTTTCTTCATCATTACTCCCTATAACAATATGACATTGCTATTTAAAAATGGATTTTATTTGATAAAGAACAAAATACAAAAACACAAAACAACATTTCCAGAACTTTTAAGAAAAAACTCTAAAAATGTTTTATTTTTCTACAACACCTCTAAATTTGCTCAAAAAAAGAAAATTTGGATGTATTGAGAATGTTCTATGTTCTTGAAAAGCGTTCCAGGAACGCGCTCAAGCGTTTGTTTTGAGACTGGTTGAACACAAAGTCCGGCGAACCTTGTTCCACAACAACGCCCTGATCCATAAAGAGGACCTTGTTCGCGACATCGCGGGCAAACGCCATTTCGTGCGTTACGATGACCATCGTCATGCGGTCTTCAGCAAGTTGCTTGATGATTTTAAGCACTTCGCCTGTAAGTTCCGGGTCCAAGGCGCTCGTCGGTTCATCGAAGAAGAGAATCTTGGGCTTTAACGCAAGTGCACGAGCGATAGAGACGCGCTGTTGCTGACCGCCACTCAGTTCGCACGGGTACGATTTTTCCTTGCCCTCAAGGCCCATCTGTTTGAGCAAACGGCGGCCCGTTTCACGAGCCTCTTCACGAGCAACGCCGAGCACGCGGATCGGAGCAATCGTCAAGTTCTGGAGCACGGTCAAGTGCGGGAACAAATTAAAATTCTGAAACACTAGACCTGTAGAAAGACGGATATCGCGAAGAACTTTTGCCGGAGCGTACTTAATTTTTCCGCCAATGCAGGAGCCCGGAATAACCATGTCCTTGCCATCGACTTTAACCTCGCCTGCCTCAAAAGTTTCGAGTTGCGTCAAGCAACGGAGGAGCGTACTCTTGCCGGAGCCCGAAGGTCCGATAATCGAGAGGACCTCGCCCGCCTTGAGGTCGAACGAAATATCCTTGAGCACATGCAAGTCGCCAAAGGACTTTTTCAAATGCTTCACGTCAAGAATCGGCGTAGAATCAGGAGACTCGTCGCTGATTACAACAGAAAGAACTTTTGCAGAATCCATGACGCGCCTCACTTGTAGTAATTCAACTTGCGTTCAACGTATGCAAACACCATGCTCAAGAGGAGGTTTGCCACGTAATAGAACACGCCCGCCACAAAAAGCGGATAAATGCTCGCGTAGGCGGCCTGCTGTTTCTTGGCAAGCGCAAAAAGTTCCGTCACAGCAATCACTTGCGCCAAGGATGTATCCTTCACAAGCGTAATGACTTCGTTTGCACTTGCTGGCACAACGCGCTTAACGACCTGCGGGAGAATAATGCGGTAAAAAGTCTGGGCACGAGTGAGGCCCAGCATGTAAGCGGCTTCGTACTGACCTTTCGAAATCGACTGGATGCCACCACGGAAAATTTCTGCAAAGTACGCCGCATAGTTGATCGAGAACGCGACAATCACCGCCGGGAATCGGTCAAACGAGAAATCTACTCCCGCATATTCGCTCAGGTAATACGAGCCAAAATAAATCGCCACAATCTGCAAAAGCAACGGCGTTCCGCGCATCACCGAGATGTAGAATGACACCGGGTAACGCACAAGGCGATAGCGGCTCATTTTGAGGACCGCCACAAGAAGCCCGAGCGGTATAGAAAACAGGAGCGTGAGCGCGAAAATCGCGAGCGTCGTGCAGAAGCCGCCCCAGAGAATCGGGAGTAAATTGTTTAAATCAGACATTACTTGCCGAACCACTTCGCAGAGATTTCAGCAAACTTGCCGTCTTTTTTCATCGCAACGAGAACGTTGTTCACAGAATCGCGGAGCGCCTGGTCTTTTTTGCGGAAGCCCACGGCGTAGACTTCGTCGGAAAGGCCTTCTTCGAGAACAATGTACGGCTTAGCGTTTGTCACAATCCAATACTTGGCAACGATTTCGTCGAGGAACACAGCATCGACACCGCCCTTTTCCAAATCCATGAGAGCCGTCTGGTTGTCGTCAAACGGGACAATTTCCTTGGCCGCCTTGCCTGCATCGGAAGCTTCCAAAAGCTTCTGAGCGGTAGAGCCATTCTGCACGGCAATCTTCTTGCCAGCGAGTGCGGCAAGCGTTGCAAGAGACTTGTCCTTCACGGTGAAAATCATGCGGTTCTTGAGGTATGCATCGCTCAAGTTCATGACCCTAGCGCGATCAGAATCAACACTCATGCCGTTCCAGATGCAGTCAATCTTGCCGGTGTTCAGTTCCTGTTCCTTAG